>NZ_MQWC01000004.1:770064-862599 GCF_002954405.1 Salinibacter sp. 10B
GTTCGACGCCGCGCGGAAGATCTGTGTTCATCTTCCAGTTTCCAGCAATAAGCATAAGGGTCTCAGATTCGTCCAGGGTGGAATGAACAACCGGGGAACCGAAGTCACGGGTCCCCTACTTGCAGGCTTCGTAAGCGCGAATGGTCGGTGGAATGTTGAGGTATTCGCGCTCCTTGGTCACATCCGCAAAATACTCGCGCAGCGGCTCTTCAAGATGGTTGTAGTACTGGTACACCAGGAACTTGCCATCGTCGGCCAGTACGTCGTGGGTGGTGCGTAGCAACTCGGCCCGCGTCTCCTCGTCGAGGAAGGAAAACGGGATGCCGGACACGATGTAATCGACCTCATCGAAGCCGTGATCATCGAGAATCTGCTCAATGCGCTCGGCCCGCTCCTCCACCACAATGGCTCGCGAATCCCCAGCCGTCATCTCTTCAAGCGTCTCCACGAAGTCGGGATTGCTTTCGACGAGAATGAGGGTGGAGTCGGACGTCATGTTGTCGAGGATGTACTTACTAAAGACCCCGTTTCCGGGCCCATACTCGACAATGACGGCCGGTTCGTCAAAGTTAATCCACTTACAAACGCGCTTGACGAGAAAAGACGAGGACGGCACAATTGCCGCAACGTCCTGGTCCTGAATGAAATTCTTGATGTACGAAATCGTACCCGTTAGTGTCGGCACGAGTATGTAGGCTAGCTTTGGAAAGAATATCGAGCGAACAGCGGACGACCCACTGCCCTCAACACTGGCACAGTGTCCCGCCCGCAGAGAGAACGCAATCGATCGCCATTGCCCGCACAGGGCGTACTCTCGTGAAAATGCTGTCGCACGATTCGATGCTAAGGTAGCACCACAGCCTGCCTTCTTTCAAGCAGACCTCCCCTTCACTTCATGAAGGATTGCTGAGAAGCTGCCTACGATCCGTCATCGAGAAGTCGTGTCAAATCTTCCTGGAATGCAAGAAAGGCCGCGCCCGAGTAGCGTCCCACCATTTTTCCCTCTTCATCAATGAGAACCCGCGACGGGACATCGGCAATGTTGTAGGTCTTGGCTAGCGGCCCGTCGATGCCGCCGGGCGCGATCACGTGGTGACCGGGAAACGAACGATTTTCGGTAAATGCCTCATGGAGCAGCGTGTCCGGCTCGACCGAAATTGACACAAAGGCCACCGAGTCGGCCCGTGTTGCGCGGTAGAGGGCATTTCGAGTGGCCATTTGTCGTGCAAAGAGATCATCACCGGGTCGGTAGTACTCAAGCACGACCGGCCGCCCCCGGAGCGCTTGGAGGGCCAACGAATCTCCCGACACGGTTGTGGCCGTCAGGCTCGGCGCCTCCGTTCCGGGCAGCAGGTTGTTGACTTCGTACGTGGCCCGGTCCGCCCACTCCGCCCATTTGGTGTTCGGGTACTCGTTTTTGAGCTTCTGGGCCGCCGCCAGGGCCGCATCGGCTTGCAGGCTGTCAATGAAAGCACGAACCCGGGCAGCTTGCACCCCCGCTCGCTGCTGATTGGTCTGCGCCCACTTCGCAAACGTGTCGAGCAGGTCGAGAGCCGCCGCCTGCCCGTGCAGCCGACTACTGGCTCGGCGCGCAATCTGTGCCACTTCGACGAATCGGGGATTCGACGGCTCGATTTCCTTGGCACGGGCCACGACAAGCGAGTCGTTCCACCCCGATAGCAACGAGAGAGATTCCGTAGCGGCCAGTTGGCTCGCATACGCCCCTGGGAACGTCTCCTGCAAGTTCCAGAGCGTACTGCTGGTCTGCCGAATACTCCGGCTCATGGTGGTTGAGTCGCGAGCGTCGGTCTGGAGACGTTTCACGAGGGTCCGGCGGTGTTGCGCCATCGTGTTGCGGTAAGCACTGAGCGCCGCATTCTCGGAGGAACGAACAAAGAACCGGCGGCCCTCGAGCGGCAACTCCACCTCCAGGGTCGCCGAGTCGCCACTGGCCACAACATAGTCGGTACTCGCCAATCGCCGCTGTCCCTGCCGTCCCCAGATCATAAGCGGATAGATGCCCCGCTCGGGCGCCGCCACGTTCATTTGGAAGCGGCCGTCTGTGCCCGTGGTTGCAATTCCGAGGGTGTCGATGGACCGCCCGTTGGCGTCAGCCACCAGCACCCGGAAGCCGCTATAGTCACCCGTTGCATCGATATCGGAGCGGACGGTAATTCGCCCCTCGACGTAGCTCTCGACGGCGTCGGGCGCCGACTGACACCCTACGCCCAGAACGACGGCTAGTGCGAAGAGAATCCCCCACCGAAGTCTTCCTCGGAGGGACCGATCATCGTCTCGACGTACGCAGGCGTTCCTCATCAACCCTCTTTGCTTACACAACAATCAGTTTTGAATCCGAGCGGACGTGCCGCCCGCCTCGATCCCTGAGGGGTCGAGGATCGGCCGACTACTCCTCAACCCCTTCCTTCCGCGCCTCCAGCTTGTCACGAAGCATCTCGCGCACAAGCTGTGGGTCGGGCGACCCGTCAAAGCGCTGCATGACCTGCCCGATGAAAAATCCAAGCAGTCCGTCTTTGCCTCCGAGATACGTCTCTACCTGCTCGGGATGGTCGTCAATCACTGCCTCCACGACCGGTTCGATCGCTCCGGCATCCGTCACCTGAATGAGGTCGCGCTCATCCGCAATCTTGCCGGCACTGGTGTCATGCTCTTTCAGCATCACCTCGAATACTTCCTGCGCTCCGTTCGAACTTACCTTATCCTCCACCCGCAGGAACGCAAGCTGTGCCAGCCGCTCGGGCCCAACCGGCAGCTCGTCGATCGCAATGTCCTGTTCGTTGAGCACACGCATCACCTCGGTCATCACGAGGTTCGAGACGAGCTTGGCCTGTGCATCGGTATCGCCGCCCTTCGTACGTTTGTAGAGCTCATCAAGCGCAGCCTCGAAATAATCGGCGACGGCTCGCTCTTCGGTGAGGACGCTTGCGTCGTACGGCGGGAGTCCCACCTCGTCCACGAAGCGCTGTTGGCGGGCGCGGGGCAATTCCGGCAGATCCGCTTCCACGTCCGCGATCATCTTGTCGTCGACCTCTACCTCTACGAGATCCGGATCCGGCATGTACCTGTAATCGTGCGCCTCCTCCTTTGAACGCATGGGATGCGTGGTCCCAGCGTCTGGATCCCACAACAGCGTCCGTTGCTGAACCGAGCCCCCCTTCTCCAGCGTGGCAATTTGGCGCGTAATTTCGTAGTCGAGCGCCTTCTCGACGTGGCTCATCGAGTTCAAGTTTTTCAGCTCGGTCCGCGTCCCGAATGCCTCTCGTCCCCGGGGCCGCACACTTACGTTGGCGTCGCAGCGCAACGACCCTTCCTCCATGTTGCCGTCGCTGATGTCGAGATACCGCACCATCTGACGGAGCCGCTTCAGAAAAAGGTAGGCCTCGCGCGGCGTGCGCAGGTCTGGCTCCGTCACCATCTCCAGCAGCGGCACACCACAACGGTTGAAGTCGAGTCGCGTCTTGCCCCCCTCCTGGTGAATGGACTTGCCCGCATCTTCCTCCATGTGGATGCGAGTGAGCCCGATCCGCTTCGAGTCGGGCCGGGAGGGCCGTCCACCCTCGGTGTCCTCGTCCTCCCCAGGGTAAATTTCGAGGTATCCGTCGTAGCAGATGGGCGTGTCGTACTGTGAGATCTGGTATCCCTTCGGCAGGTCTGGATAGAAATAGTGCTTCCGGGCAAAGACCGAGCGGGGCGCGATGGAGCAGTGCGTGGCCAATCCCAAGCGGAGTGCATACTCGACCACCTTCCGGTTGAGCACGGGAAGCGTGCCCGGATGGCCCAAGCTCACGGGGTCAACCTGCGCGTTGGGCTCAGCCCCAAAGGCCGTGGCGTCGGTACTAAAAATTTTCGAGTCGGTCTGGAGCTGGACGTGCACTTCAAGGCCGATGACCGGCTCGTAGGTCTCGTACGCCATACGTCGAGGAGGGTGTGCGTGAAAAGAAGACGACAGCGGGGACTGAATGCGTAGTCCAGACCAAAGTACCCGATCGCGGACGCAAATGTTCGTGGGACGGGCCTCCCGATGTCGAGGGCCCCCTCGCCGGCACGAGCCCCTCCGCCTCTTGTGCCCGTCTCCGGGCATGAGCGCTTCGACGAGACGGGCGCGAGGAGGCGTTGGAATTAACTGCCCTGTATTTCTACTATTTTCGTCCAGACGCCGCCCCTGACGCCGACGACTGGTCGTTCAGTGTCCAGTCGTACGACCCGAAGGTCACCTCGTACGCGGCCCTGGAGAGCGTATCCCGAACGGCTCCATCGAAATATGGCGCGATGAAGCGTTGCAGAGCATCGGTCGAGTCGCCGAAGTCCTGCCCATACCACTTCAGGATGCGGGAAAGCTGGATCTGCCCGTTGCCTGCTGGGATGCGATTCTTCTCGTCGTCATGAAAGAAGGTGCGCGTCTGATCTTCGAGCTGGAATTCAAGCCGGGCGCCGGTGTAGGCCTCTCGACGAAGACGGGGACAACTGGCGGCCGCACAGACGAGCGCGAAGTGAATCCGCGGCTCGTCAAATCGCTCGCGAATGATCTCATGCTCAATTTCGTCGAGGGTCCGAACGGTGTCGGCAACGCTCCCAACCTCCAACGCAAACGGACTATTGTCTTTCGGCTCGGCCGGCCCGGGCGTAACGGCCCAGATGTTCTTCACTGGGTAATGCTCTACGATGAGCTTTAGCGTGTAGGCGTTGTAGGCATTGATCCAGAACGCCAGACGGGCATCGCACCCAAGGGACGCCGGATTGGTCGTGGCGAGCTGGCGCAGGTACGGCCTCAGGACTGAGTCCGACTCCGCCTTTAGTTGCGCGTACTCCACATTGCCCTGCTCATCTACGAAGCGTTGAAGCAAACGCGTGAACGGGCCGTGGTCAATCGACGTCCGCACGACGGTCGAGGTGGCGCGTTGCTGGGCCTGTAGTGGAGAACGTCCTCCCACGACGATCAGGATTCCAAGCAGTACAGCAATGTATCGGGGGCAGGACATAGACCCACAAGTCGAAACAACGAAGGAAGACAAGGACACGGATGCTATTGGCCGACTACTGGCTCAGAGGAGGGCAATGGCTCAACGCGAGTGTATGCCTCATCGGGAGCTGTCGGAGTTGGCTCGACCGTAACTGCAGCCCAACTCCATCCAATAATGCCGCCCACATACGTTATGATCACGAGGGCAAGCCCTACGTACTGCCGGTAGCGACGCGTGGAATCGGACACGGGGGCAAAGACGATTGACGATTACAGTATGCCGGTGAGTGATTGCAACGATGCACCGATGCCGATGCTCCCTCGATGCTTCTTGACGCGTTCCTGCCCCTTCCTCCTCCCTGCGGGGGCCGGTACTTCCACGCATCAGATGCCCCGCACCCTCAGAGGGAAATGAGACCGAACCGAAATTCTCTACCCGTTGTATAGAAGCAGCGCGTCAGGGCCTCATCCTCTCTAGGGTATTGAAAAGCTGTCTGACGGACGTTCTGTGGCCTCCCATTTCGTGGACCTTGAATAACAGTGGTTTCTATGCCTCCATCCATACGCGGTGCGACCACCGTCTGTCCCTCACCTCTTCCCTCCGTCGGGCCAAGCCTATTTCTCGTTCTTCTTTTTGTCTCGTTTGCCCCTCTTCCCACAGCTGCCCAGTCGTCTGCTTCTCCCTCTGCCCCACTAGATACGGCCCTCGCCATCGCCGACAGTCTCCGCCGTCAGGGCCAGTTCCGCGCCGCCTTGTCCCGGGTAAACTCGCTGGCCCAAAAGCACCCCAACCAGGTGGGAATCCACTGGCGTCGGGCCCTCTTCATCACTGATCTCGGCAAGCAGTCTGAGGACGCAGAAACCGCCCTGTCCTATCACCGGAAGGCCTTAGACGCCGCCCAAACCGCCCTGGCGACCGACACCATCAGCGCCTGGGCGCATCTTGTCACGGGACTGGCCCAAGGTCGCATCACCCTCTACGCCGACCGTTCGGAACGAGTCCGACGGTCACGGGCCGTGAAGCATCATGCCGACCGGGCCCTTGCTCTGGATTCCACGCTCGCAGCCGCCTACCACCTTCGCGGCCGGTGGCACCGGCAGGTGGCGAGCCTCAACTTCATTGAGCGCACCCTCGTGAAAGCATTCTACGGCGGACTGCCCGATGCCTCGTACGAACAGTCCGTTCACAACTTTCAACAGGCCATCGCGCTCGAATCGAAACCGTACAACCATCTGGAACTCGGCAAGACGTACCGCCGCATGGACCGGGAGGCGGCGGCCCGACACCAGTTCCAGAAGGCATTGCGGACGGCGGGCTCCCCCCACGATCCCGAATACAAAGACGAGGCCCGCGCCCTTCTGGCAGAGATGCGTTAATCTGTGCCGAATGGGTCGGCCGACACCTGCCCAACCTCCGGCAGATCCTCAACCGTAGCTCCATGCAGAGCGTTGAAGAGGAGCTTGTACGTCCCGCGCGGCTGGCCGCGGAACTGGGGACGGAACCCGAAGAGAACGACCTCGCCGTCGCCTTCGTGCACGCGCATCAATGCCGCTTCTCCACCGATGTGCTCCTTTTCGCCCATTGCCCATCCGCTCATGAGTAGATCATTCTCGGCGTAACGGGCAACCACCTCGACCGGCGGTGCCTCCGGAAGCTCAGTGTCTTCACGCCCCCCCTCGCCCATTTTGTCCTGTCGCACCGCCTCGAACGCCCGGCTTCGGCTGAAGGACGCTGCCACCGTATCCCGCATGCCGTAGGCCAGGGGGTGCTCCGTGTTGATGGTGGTCCGAATGAGGGAGCCCGGAATGAAGAACTCAGAACTGGACACACCGTCGGTCACGTCCTCCACCGGCAGGCCAAACTGCTCAATCGCAAAGCTGCTGGCCTCATCGAAGGCCACCACGGTTCCGCCGTTTTCGACGTACCGCTCCAGCGCGATGGCCCCGGTCAGCCCTAACCCACCGACGTATTTCTCTGGCATCGTTCCCTCTCCGTAGCCGTTAAGAAGCAGGTCGGAGGAGTAGTGGTGCGGCAGAATGATGGTCGTATACTTCGACAGGTCCCCAGTGCGGACGTCGGCGTCATGAAGCGTATCCACCGGCACGTCATACTCGTTCAAGATCCAGCGCGTCCATCCCTCGTCCATGCTGGGCACCCAGGACTTGTAAATGCCGACCCGAGGCTGTTGCAACTGATGCAGCGGACCCTCCGGCTGCTCGGCTAGTCCCTGCACGTCGAGTCCATGGGCCTCCGCAACCGCCTCCACCCGTTGCTCCGTGCCCTGCCCCTGTTCAACCACGATCGCTCCGGAGTCCAGCTCGACTCCATTTGCGGACACGCCGGCTTCTGCCCAGAACACAGTCTCGCCATCTGCCAACAGTTCATTGACCGCTTCCGCGCTGGTGTTGGGTCGATGCGAAAACACATATCCATACCCCGCGCTTCCGGTCACGTCTCCGGGCGCAGGGGCCACCGAGTCCGTCACCGCCTGCATCTGCGCCTCGAACGACTGGTTTACCCGATCCACCGTCACGCCCATCTGCATCGGCAACGTCCACCCGGCCAGGTCGTAGGGCGTCTCGGGCTGCCCTCCTGCGGTGCGTCGCGTCGGATAATTTTGCGGCTCCAGCAGGTCCATCACGAACGGACGGAAGGCCTGCGCAGCGGAAATCACGTAGGAGCCCGCTGGGTACGTCTCGCCGCCAGCATCAAACGACTCGGTAGCCCGGTCGACCTCAATGCCCCCCTGCCGCAAGATATTGACGAGGTTGTGTGCCTCCCGCGGATTCCACTGCGTGGGTGGAATGACGTAGGCGAACGGATCGCCGCTTTCCCCTGCCTCGATGGCGTCGCGCCCCATCTTGTAGATGTTGTAGAGAAACTGCTGCGGGCGGTCGGCCGCCACGTCCAGCACCCCCATCGACGCCGTATTTGTAT
This sequence comes from Salinibacter sp. 10B, assembly GCF_002954405.1. Taxonomy (NCBI): domain Bacteria; kingdom Pseudomonadati; phylum Rhodothermota; class Rhodothermia; order Rhodothermales; family Salinibacteraceae; genus Salinibacter; species Salinibacter sp. 10B. The sequence continues at coordinate 777,984 of NZ_MQWC01000004.1, forward strand.
AGTTAACGGCATCCATAAAGTGGGACTCTCCTCCCTTCCAGGGATCGGTATAAAAGAGCGCCGTGCCGTCGGTCGGGTTGCGCTCGCCAACGTGCGAAGGAAGAGAATCGGGCTCGTAGTGCCGGGGCGTGGGCGTCTCGTGAGCCACCTCCGTCAGGATGCCGATCTGATTGTGAAAGTAGGGCGCGGTGCGCATGCCGCCATTCCAGAACATGGTAAAGATGTCATTCGACACCACGCCGGGCATGTCCTTCATCGCAAAGCGCTGCCCCATGGCCGTGCCCACCTGATTTACGCCCGCCACGACGCCCGGGTGGATGTCGGGATTCACCGGACCGGTGAACGGGGGAATGAAAATCCGTGCCCAATCGGGCGCCGTCTGGTGATGATTCACGACAATCTGTGGATACCACTCGTTGAAGATCACGTCCGTCACGGCCCGCGTCTCCGGCATGTTGTTCATGAACCAGTCCCGGTTGTTGTCGTGGCCCACGTACTTGTGGTAGAGCCACGGAGGACTGCTGGTCTCGAACGGAGTGTCCAGCACGCGGTCGTACCAGTTCTCGACAATGTCGAGCCCGTCCGGGTTCATCACCGGCATGAGGAGCAGCACCGTGTTCTCCCGAATCTTCTGCGCCTCGGCACTTTCCTCCGTCGCGAGCCGATGCGCAAGCTTCGGCATGGCCTGGCTCGGGGCTCGTTCCGTAGAGTGGAGCCCCGCATCAATCCACACCACCGCCTTTCCCTCCTTCGACAGCTGCTGGGCATTCTCCTCACTGATTCGCGCCCGGGAGAGCGTAGCACTGATCTCTTTCCAGCGGTCGAGATTGTCGAGGTTGTCCGCACTGGAAATCACAAGCAGCTTCATCGACCGCCCCTCCACCGTGGTCCCGATGGACTGCATCTCCACTCGGTCACTGGCCTCGCTAAGCTGGCGGTAGTATTGGGTGAGCTGGTCGTAATCGGCCATCTTGTAGTCCGCCCCGGGCTCAAAGCCGAGCACCTCCGACGGGACGGGCGCCTGCCCGAAGGCCCCTCCCCCTCCTACAAGCGCAAACACAACAGCAACGACGGCAATGCGAAGGGACATCTCGAGCGTGTGACGAATGGCCATGTGGGGCAGTGCTTGGCAATACAAGAGGACCACGTTCTCCGACTTTGACAACCCGTGCAGGTAGTCCAACAGGCGCGACCGATGCCGACCGCTCGGAAAACGCTTTCAGAATGACATCCTCTCAGATCGATGCCTCCCTGGAAGTGTTTCCAAATGATCACGCCCTCGTGATCTGACGATGCAGATTGCACGGGCGTCCCATGAAGAGAATGGGAGCCTCCGGCACGAACTGGCCGTCTCCTCATACAAGAAATTGTACTGTAGCACCAATTTCTATCTATGATTCTCCGCTAGCCATTCCCGACCCAGACGCCTTTGCCGACCGGAAACAGCTCGTCGAGGCTGCAATCCGTCTCGACGCCCATCGTCAGCCCCGCTCTGCTTCTGAAATTTGTGATGAGGCGGGCGTGGACGATGCGCTCTACCACACCTACTTCGATTACGCCGACCAGATTTTGCCGACCTTTTATGACTTGGCCGTCGACCAGTACCGGTTACTGTCGTCGGCCACGGACGGATATGAGGACTTCACGTTCGAGGAGCGCCTGGCCTCCTTCTACTATATCCTCCTCGATACCCTGGGCGAGCATCGGGCGTTCGTCCAGGATACCTTCGACAGCCGTATTCGCTACGACTCCTCGTTTCGGGGGAACGTGCGAACGGCGCTTCGCGAGCTGCTGTCGGATGACCGCATTCCCCAATCCAATCGACTCGTCACAGGCCTCTGGCCGGTGCACGAGGTCCTCACAGAAGTAACGTTTGCTATCATCCGACACTGGATCTCAGACCAGACGAATAATCAGGCCGCTACGACTGCCCTCGTCGACAAACTCGTTGCATTCATCGCCGAACTGGTCACTTTTCGCGGCGTGTCACGAGGTGTGGACTTGGCCTGGCACATCGTGCAGAACGACGCGCTGGGCCTGCGGCGGCTTCCCCTTCTGGGGCGGCTCTTTCCCAAACGGGAGAATCGATCGTCGGAATGAGTTGCCCGAGTGGTCGTACTTCGTGTTGCGTATTGCGTATAGGTGGAGTCGATACGAAATACGCAATACGAAATACAGCTCACAAGTCCTCCTGGCGTCTCTTTTCCTGATTCAGCAGCCCTCCCATGAGCCAGCAGCACAACTCGGACGATGACTTCCCCGCGTCGAAGATGGAGCGGAGCAAGATCTTCGCAAAGACGGGCCTGAAGGTGGGAAAGAACTACGCCAAGTATCTCGCGGACCGGGTGACGGGCCGCGGCGGCGACGCGGAGGAGCGCAAGCGCGACCTGAACACGAAAAACGCGGAGGACCTCTTCCGCGAATTTACCCGATTGCGGGGGACGGCGCTCAAGATGGCACAGTCGATGAGCATGGACACCGGCATGATGCCGGACGAGTTCATGGAGGTCATGGCCGAGGCGCAATACAACGTGCCCCCGATGAACCGGGCGCTGGTCCGCAAACGCATCCGCGATGCCCTGGGCAAGATGCCGGAACTGCTCTTCGACACATTTGAGTCGGAAGCACTGGCGGCGGCCTCCATCGGGCAGGTCCATCGGGCCCGCCTGAGCGACGGGCGGGACGTGGCGGTGAAGGTGCAATACCCGAACGTGCGGGAGACCATCGAGTCCGACCTGACCGTGGCTCGCACGCTGTTCGGCCGCCTGGTGCGTGGGGGAAGCATCGACTCACACTTCAATGAGGTGCGCGACCGCCTCCGGGAGGAAACCGACTACGTGAACGAAGCCGACAACATCGACTTCTTTGCGGAGCAGTACGACCAAGACGAGATTGTGGTGCCGCGGGCGGTCCGAGACTACTCGACCGAGACGGTACTCACGATGACGTACGTGGAGGGACAGCACCTGAAGGAGTTTCTACAGAACAATCCAGACCAAGCGGCGCGCAACCACTTTGGCCAGCTCCTGTGGGATTTCCTCCACGAACAGGTGGCCAGCAATCACCGAACGCTCCACGCCGACGCCCATCCCGGCAACTTCCTCTTCCGCGACGACGGGCGGCTGGGCGTCATCGACTTCGGGTGCGTAAAAACCTTTCCGCAGGACTTCCGCGACGACATGCTCCGGCTCTACCGAGCCCGCATGGCGGACGACGACCAGAACATCGAGCGGTTGTTGCACCAGCTCGACATCCTCCACGACGACCTCTCCGACGCGGTCCGCAACGAGATCCGCGCCTTCTTCGACCAGTATGGCTCACTGATCGTGGAACCGTATCGCACGCCGACCTTCGACTTCGGCGATCCTGAATTCAGCCAGCGACTACACGACTGCTTTCAGGAGGCCTCTCGCCTACGCGAGGTGGTGGGCTCCCCGCACTTCATCTTCCTCAACAAAGCGCTGGTGGGCCTGCTCAACCTCCTCACCCAACTGGAGCCCGTGATTGACACGACCCACAGCGTGGAGTTGCTGAACGACGAGTTGGAGACCCTGGGAGAAACGCCAGTTCCGTCGTGCAGTGCCTCCAACTGATGAGGCGCGAGGAGTGAAGCGTGAGGAGCGAGTGACAAGCGTTGCTCACGCATCTCGTTTTCACCCATCACGCGTTCAAACGAAAAACCCTCCCGAACGGCGATTCAGGAGGGTTTCGGGGCCTGCCCGGGAGGATTCGAACCCCCGGCCTCAGCCTCCGCAAGGCTGCGCTCTGTCCGACTGAGCTACGGGCAGGTGTCTCGGTAAGTGCGTCCCTCTACACGACTGCCAGTGCCGAAAAGATCCGACGACGCGGGTTCTCACGAAGTGTTCACTGTCCGACCGTCTATCGCAGTCCGTCGCGGGACGGCGGGACATCGAATCCATTCCCCTCGTACTGAACCTCGTCGTCTGCCCCGTTCTCGTGAATGCGATGTCCATGTTCATCGGACAGCCGTATGCGTCGTCGTAGTCTACAGCTAAGCGATGATGGTCTCTGTCCAATGCGCGCTCTACAATGCCGAAGAGGGCCTCGAGGGTGTAATCGCTCTCCGGGATGTCGTGCAACGCCGGCGCTCCCGTACCGGGATGCCGGAGCGTGTCGTCGGATGCCGGATCGAGCACCGCCACTACGGTGTCGGCCGGCCCCTTGACCATAACAGGCGTCGACCACGCCGAGCAGTAGCCCCTGACACTCAGGGTGTACTGATACCGTGAGACGTCCTGGTGTCGGTCCCCCCATCCCTCGTAATGTCCAGCGACGGCTATTGGCGCGTGCTGGGGCGCCCAATGTCCATCTCGCCACGTCGGGAATCAATGTACCGGCGATGTATATTCAACGCCTCTTCGCTTGTCCGTCCTGACCTCCGTTTTCTTATGGATCGCCCTCGAGTGCGCGAGCTGCTGGGACTGGCGGTCGACATCATCATGCTGGTCCTCATTGTCGCCAATCTCACCCTCATCATTATCGACTGGGGATTCGAGAGTGTTATCGTCCAGCGACAGCTCCAGACCTATCTCCCGTCGGTGCACCGATGGTACGACGAGACCATCCATCAACACTTTCTCTTCTATGACCTGGCCTTCGTCGCAATTTTCGTCACCGAAATCCTCATCCGCTGGGGCCTAGCCATTTACCGGCAACGCTACCACCGATGGTTCTTCTACCCGTTCGTCCATTGGTACGACGTGCTGGGCTGCATTCCGGTGAGCTCCCTCCGATCCCTGCGCCTCTTTCGGGTGATCGCGATGATCCCCAAAATGCAGCGCCTCGGCCTCTTTGACCTGAAAAAGACCTACGTCTACGAGAAATTTGAGAAGTACCGGGCCATTCTGCTGGAGGAGATCAGCGACCGGGTCACTGTTCGCATCATTGAGGGTCTTCAGAAAGAAATCCGCGGGAGCCACCCGGTCACCGATCGTATCGCCAAGGAAGTCATCGAGCCCCAACGCGAGGCCCTCATCCAAGCCCTCACGCATCGCCTCCAGGAGGCCACCGCCGTTGCCTACAGCAGCCGTCAAGACGACTTTCACGACTACCTCGACGACGTCATTGCCGAGGCGGTCAACCGGAATCGCGAGATTAATACGATTGCGTCCCTGCCCGGTGTGGGAACTCCGATGGCGACACTGCTGGAGAACGCCATCAGCGACATTGTCTTCAACGTCATCGACCGGATGGTAGAAGACGTGGCATCGCTCGAAAACGACCGCGTCATTGCGGAGGTGACCGCCATTTCGACCGACACCCTGCTCAGCCCGAAATACGACCAACGGCTGAATCGACTGGCCCGATCGGTCGTCCTCCAATCCCTCGACGTCATTAAGGAGCACGTGGAAATTAAGACGTGGAAGCAAACCTACTCGGACCCGTCTTCGCCCCAACCTGCTCCCGCCGCCTCGTAATCCTGTACTCTCATGGCCGGCCTCTACGTTCACGTCCCCTTCCGATCTGCGCCGCGCTCCTACGACGAAAGCTACTGCGTCGTCCCCGACCCAACGGATGTGTCTGAATACGAAACGGCCCTGCAACGGGAGTTGCGGGCCTACGCTCGGGAGTACGCGGCCGAAGAGCCGATGACCACCGTGTACGCGGGAGGAGGACGGCCCTCGCTCCTGCCACTGAACACCGTCCATACCCTGCTCACAACTCTGGTGGAGGTGTTCGATGCCTCCGCATTTGAAGAAGCAACCGCGGAAGTGAATCCCGCCGACGCCTCCGTCGGCTACCTGCACGGCCTGCGGCACATGGGCTTCGACCGACTCAGTCTCGACGTACTCTCGTTTTTTCCCGACGACTTGCGCACGTTTGATGGGCCCCACTCCGCAGAAGACGCCATTTCCGCCCTCCGGCACGCCCGAACGGCTGGCTTCGACGAACTATCCATTGACCTTCTGTTCAGTCCTCAGCAGCCCCTTTCTCGCTGGCGGGCCTCCCTCCAGTTGACCGTGGAGCTACGGGTGCCCCATGTCACCCTCCTCGAAGCCCCCTCTGCTCCGCCTACGGAATCGGCCCAATCGGCCCTGGCCGAGCGACTGGAGTACGCAATGACTTTCCTTCAATCGGAGGGCTACGAGCAGTACGAACTCACCCACTTTGCCCGACCGGGCCACCGTTCAGCACACCAGGAGCACTACTACGACCACGGCAACTACTTGGGCGTGGGACCCGCCGCCGAGTCGTTCTGGTGGATCGATCGCGCCCACCGCTCCGTTGGGCGCCGATGGACAAATGTAAGCGACCTGGCGCGCTACGCAACGCTCTTGGACCACCAGTACCCACCGGTGGCGTACCGTCAGACGCTCGACCGTCGTGCACTGGCGCGCGAGTACGTGCTCTTGCGGCTCCGAACCGCCGCGGGACTCGACCTCGCCCGCCTGGCGGAGCAGTACGATCTCGACTTGCGAGCCGAAAAGGAGAACGTGATCGAGAGCCTTCAGGATCACGGGCTACTCACGGTCGAGCGTGATACACTTCGGCTCACGAATCGTGGCCGTCTGCTCGCCGACGGCATTGCAGAACGCCTGCTCTCCTTCGACTGACCATCGATCCGATCCGTGCCGAACCTCCGTCGTGCCACACGTGCTGAGGATCTGGACGCCGCTCGGCGCCTCTTTCGCGAGTACGTGGAGGAACTCGACTTTGCCCTCGACTTTCAGGACGTCGAAGCCGAGCTGGAGGCTCTACCCGGCCCGTATGCCGCGCCGGACGGCGCCATTCTTCTCGCCGATGTCGAAGGAAGCCTCGCGGGCGTGGTTGCCGTGAAACCACTCGACGAAGACGGCGTCTGCGAAATGAAACGCCTCTATGTACGCCCCCACCACCGCACACAGGGCGTGGGGCGTGCGCTGGGGACTGCGATCCTGGACACAGCCCGCGCTCTCGGCTACGATACAATGCGACTCGACACGGTCGAGTCCATGACGGCTGCCCGATCGCTGTACCGGTCGCTCGGGTTCGAGGAACGCTCGGCCTACTACCACAACCCGTTGCCGGACGTCGTGTACATGGAACGCGAGCTCTAGCGTCTGGTCCTACCGCCCCTTGCTCCTCTACTGCCTCCCTCCGCTGATGCTTATCCGCTTCCTTCCCGTCCTGCTCCTATTCGGCCTCACGTTCGGCTGTACCTCGAACGAAACTGAATCGGAGACCAAAGACCTGTCCTTCCAGGAAGGCACCCTTGCGTTCGTCCAACCGAACGGCGACACGCTGACGACCATTGCCCTCGCAATTGCGGACTCGGATGCTGAACGCACGCGGGGGCTCATGCGACAACGCTCCCTCGGCTATGAGCGTGGCATGCTCTTTATCTTCGACGCAGTGGACACGGGGGGAATGTGGATGCGCAACACCCCTCTCCCGCTTGACATCGTATTCGTGGCCCCGGACTCGCAGGTCATCAACATCGCCCGCCGTACAACGCCGTTTTCCGAAAAGACCATTGAGCCGGACGGGCCCCGAAAGTTCGTCGTCGAGGTGCGTGCAGGCTTCGCCGACCGTTTTGGTCTTACGGATAGCACCCGGGTGCGCTGGACCCGCACCCCGTAGGGGTGTGTGCCGCTCGGCTCCTATCGTTTCTCCCTATGACTTTTGCCTCGCCTCTGCTCATGGCCCCTCCGAAAGTGTTCCTCCCTCTTCTCCTGGCCTTCTCGATCATCCTCGCGCCAGCGTGCTCGACCGACAATGGCGAGGACGCCCCGTCCGCCTCCTCAGACACGACGTCCATTCCCTTCGACAACGAAGGACAGCTCGCCTTCGTGCAAGACCGTGACACGCTCGTTCTGATCGATCTTGAGATTGCTGAATCCGATTCTGCCCAAAAGCGGGGCATGATGCAGCGCGAAGGATTTCCGAACGAGACGAGCGGCATGCTCTTTCCATTCGACGAGGAGCGAAAACGAAGCTTCTGGATGGCGAACACCCCCCTCTCCCTCGACCTCTTCTTTATCAGCGCCGACTCGCAAATTGTGCGCATCAAGAAGTACGCACAGCCGAACAGTGCGACCTCCATCCCCTCCCAGGCTCCGGCCCAATATGTGCTCGAAACCGGCGCCGGCTTTGCCGACAGCTACGGCATCGTGGAGGGTGACCGCGTGCGATGGCGTCGAACCGACGAATGAGGGCATGGGCTTTTCCCTGAGCAGACCCGCCTCTCCTATGTTCAACTCGAAAGCAGGGTATCTTCAGGATCCGGCCTATACGGAATCCGGCGGTCGATGACGGGCCCAATGCCCTCGGATATGGCAGTCCCCGTCCTTCTGATGTGACTCCTGCTCCCGGAACCCCGTCTGCCCCTCTCCTTCTTTCGGAGCGCGCCCCAAACGATGCCTCTGCCCTGATTGTAGAGACAGAGAAATCAAAGGACCGAAGAGTTCTCTTCGGCTCGGAGATCCACTGCCGGACTTGAAATGTAACCCGGAAGCCAACGGGACTTGAATACAGTGCCCCAGGTGGGACTCGAACCCACACGGTGCGTGTGCACCAACGGATTTTCGTCTCACTCCGGCTTTCGCCAATCTGTGAGCTGGACTTTCTCTTCGTCCCGAATGCCGTCGGGACGCTCCCCGTCAAGTCTCTGCACCTTCCCGTTCGGGCTTGGCTCAGGGTTGCCATTTTACAGGGTCCCCTGAATTTGAGGAGCATCATTCCAATCGTTGCCGACTGGACGCTCAAGGTCTTCCTCAAGTCCGTTGCGTCTACCAGTTCCGCCACCGGGGCATATTATCGCAGATCATCGGTCCGCGACGCTCCGCGGAAGGTCGGATCATTGGGGACTCAGATCTCCTCCTCATCCCTCCTCCGTGTGCGTCCCCCCCAACAGACCAGGCCGGCTCTCTCCTGTCGTGGAGTCGCGTCGCAATTTCCCGAAATGAATCAACCCGCGTCGCAGGCGACCGTTTCGTCAGCACTATTTTCCGTCTGGCCTCCTCTCCGCGTTCGACTGCTTCTACAGCAACCCCCTTAGCTTTCTGTCCCGCGTCCACTACGCCTCCTCCGACAGCTTCCGTTCAATAATCTTCTCGGGTTCGGTAACGCTCCGCAAGCAAAAGCGGGCGACGAGTCGGGTTTGCTCCTCCTCGCTGAGATCAGCGTGATGACCTTGCCGGTCGAGGCGGTGCTGCTGGGCATGGTACAGGGCCACCGCCGCAGCGACGGAGACGTTGAAGCTCTCCGTGAACCCCGGCAACGGAACCACGCACGCGGCGTCGGCCTCCTCCATCATCGCGTCGGTCACCCCCTCTTCTTCGTTGCCAAACACAAGGGCCGTCGGCGCCGTGAAGTCCAGTTCTCGGATCGGCACCGTATCCGCGTGGAGGTGCATCGCCACGATCTGGTATCCCTCGTCGTGCAGGTGCGCCGCGGCCGCGGAAGGGCCGTCCCAGCGCCACACGTCGAGCCACTGCTGCGCCCCGCTGGCCGCCCGCTCAGAGTGCTTATAGCGCTCGTTGTTGCCTTTTACCACGTGAAAGTCCTGGTACCCCAGGGCCTCCGCCGATCGCATGACGGCGCTCACGTTGCCCGTATTCACCAGGCCCTCCACAACAGGCACCACCGTTCGGGTTCGCTCGGCGACCACTGTCCGAATGCGCCGCAGGCGCCGGTCGGTCATGTGGGGCTGCAGTAATGAGATAATACGGTCCGGGGAAAGTCGAGTCTCCCCAAACCGGAACGGATCTGCATCCACTGGGGGCGTTCCACCCGCATCCAGCAATCGATTCATCTCCCGTTCTGCGTCGATCTCGTGGCGATTCATGAACCCCGGTTCATCGAAGAGCGTATCGTGATCGTGTACCGCCCCAGAAAGGGCGTTCCCCTCTTTTTCCTCTCCCTACTCTCCCCTTCTCATGCCTCGTCCTCACACGACCGTGGTGCCTCTTCGTTCGTCGCTTCTCGCCTTTTTTGCGCTGTGCCTGAGTGCCGTTCCCGCCTCCGCCCAATCCGTCGCAGCTGTTGTGGACGAGATGCAAGCCCGACATACCGAGCAGCTCCAAACCGTGGACACCTATATCGTCGAGACGAACCTCTACACCTCCTACAACAAAAAGATCTCGCAGAACGGAGCGCCGACCTACCAGACCACAACTCAAATGAACGGCAGCGACCCTACGTCGTTTGCCTCCAGCACCACGCCCTCTGCCGCCTACGGCCTCCAGCTCGACCGCCTGAAGCAGCATGCCCGCTATGAGGGCACCGGAACGGTCAACGGGACACGCTGCCACATTCTACAGGTGGATGATCCGTCAAAGGTGAATCCGGACCTGCAGGCCAGCGACGCCACCAGCATGACCTACTACATCGACGCAGAACGGTACGTCCCGTCCCGAATTCGGATGAAGCCGCGGTCGGACGGCGCCCGGGGCCCCCAGACGTCGAGCGTGACCATCAACATGGTCGACTACCGGACGATTGATGGTCTCACCCTCCCCCATCGCATAGAGTTTCACATCGAAACAAGCATGTCCGAGCAGCAACGTCAGCAGATGCAGCAGGCCATGAAGCAGATGGAGAACATGCCCGACCAGCAGCGCAAGCAGATGGAGTCGATGATGGGCAACCAAATGGAGATGATGAAGCGCATGATGTCCGGCGAGCCCATCGTCGTGGAGGTCCAGCGCGTGGAGGTCAACACGGAGCTTCCGGAGGGCGTGTTCTCAAATTAATTGACCGAAGGCGAGGATTCCCCCTCCGCCCTCTTCGCCCCCTTTCCCCGAAAGATTCCACGGCTCGTCCACGAGGAGACTCAGTCCAGGAGCCGCTTGTAGAAATCAAGCGTCTGCTCGGCAATAGCCCGCCAGCTAAACTGCTCCTCCACCCGCTGCCGGGCGGCATGCCCCATCGCTCGACGCCGATCTGCGTCGGCCATCAGAGCATTCACCCCCTCAGCCAGACGCCGGGCAAATCCCTCCGGATCCGACGGCTCCACCGACTCCCCCTCTGTCGGATCTACGTCCACAAGAAGTCCCGTCTCGTTCGGCACCACAATCTCTGGAATTCCTCCAACCGCCGAGGCCACCACCGGCGTCTCGCACGCCATGGCCTCAAGGTTGATGATGCCAAACGGCTCGTACACGCTTGGACACACAAACACGTCGGCGTGAGAGTACATCGTGATGATGTCTTCGCGCGGCAGCATCTCCGCAAGCCATACGATCGGATTGTCGGTCTCCGCCCGCGCCGTTTCGACGCGTGCCTCCATTTCTTCCCCAATCTCTTCGGTATCCGGGGCCCCCGCACAGAGCACCACCTGAATGTCGGGATCGAAGTGGTGAATGGCCTCGACGAGGTGCAAAATGCCCTTCTGCCGCGTAATGCGCCCCACGAAGAGAACGTACGGCTGATCGGAATCCACCCCGTACGATTCGAGCACAGATTCGTCCGGACGCGGACGGTACTGCTCCACGTCAATTCCGTTATGGATGACCTCTACTCGTCCAGCGGCCACATCGTAGAGCGACTGCACGTCGTCTTTCATGGATCCCGAGACGGCCACCACACCATCCGCGTTCTCGTAGGCCGTCCGCTCCACCCAGGAACTGCCCTGATACGCCGTGCCGAGCTGCTCGGCTTTCCAGGGCCGGTGCGGCTCCAGCGAATGGGTGGTCAGCACAAGCTTCCCTCCGGTCAACTGCTTGGCCAAACACCCCGCCAGGTGTGAATACCACGTATGACCGTGAATAATGTCCGCATCCGCCACGGAGCCAGCCATGACGAGATCCCGGGCCATCGCATCCATAAACTTCGCGTGCCGCTCGTCCTGATGCGGCAGCTCAAAATCCGGCTCCACGCCTCGCACCCGCAGATTGCCGTGCTCTTCGTCCTGCTCCCCAAAGCACAGGACGTCCACTTCGTGCGCCCCCTCCTCCAGCGCCGCCAATTCGCGGGTCAGATACTCGACGTGGACGCCCGCTCCTCCGTACACGTTGGGTGGGTACTCGTTGGTTAGGATGGTGATTTTCATGTCGTCGGTAGTCTAAAACTGGGGCAAGAACCAATGACAAAACGATGTGCTCACCGTAGTCGGTGTGGTATGTGAGTGTGGGCGTACGTGGGTATGGGGGGGTGACCTATCGATGTCGACCTCAACTCTTTTCAGAGGCACCTCGCCCCCCACACGCCCAAACGCACATACTCCCCACCTAGATGATCGTATCGTCGGGAATGACGGTGTTCTTCGGAATGACGACAATGCCATCGCGAATGTAATAGTTGTCCTCCTCCGCCTCTTCAATATTGTCCCGGTTCTTGATGATGCACCGCTTCCCGATGGACACATTTTTATCCAGAATCGCCCCCTCAACGTAGGATTCCTCCCCGATTCCGGGATCCTTCGCCCCTTCGAGATAGCCGATGTCGTCCCGGTCGTGCCACCGGTAATGGTCCGCCCCCATCATCACCGTATTCTTGAGGGTCGTATTGTCGCCCACGTACGACCGAATGCCCACCACCGAGCGTGAGATCTGGCTGTTGGTGACTACGCTTCCCTCGGCAATGAGCGAGTTTTGCACGTAGGAGCTCAGAATCTTGGCCGGGGGCAACATTCGTGCATTCGTGTAGAGTGGCCGATTTTGATCGTAAAGGCTAAAGGCCGGGCTCGTGGCGGCCAGCATCAAGTTTGCCTCGTAGAAGGAGCTGATGGTTCCAATGTCGCTCCAGTAATCGGTAAAGGGATAGCTGGCCACCGTCAGCTTATCGATCGCTTCCGGAATGATTTGTTTGCCGAAGTCGTGATCATCCGGATTGGCGTCCAGAAGCTCCCTGAGCGGCTCCCGATCGAAGATGTAAATCCCCATCGACGCCAGGAAGGTGCGCCCCTGCTCCTCCAATTCGTTGGAGACGGGACTTTCCTTGCCGGCCAGTTCGTCGGCGGGCGGTTTCTCGTGAAACTCGGTGATGATGTGCTCGTCGTTCGTCTTCAGAATGCCGAAGGCCGGAGCCTGCTCGGCGGTCACCGGGATCGTGCCAAGAGTTACGTCCGCGCCGGTCTCTCGATGATGCTCCAGCAGGTTGCGGTAGTCCATCGAGTAGAGCTGGTCGCCCGAGAGGATGAGCACGTGCTTGTGCCGGTACCCCTCAATGTGCGGAATGCTGCGCCGTACCGCATCGGCCGTCCCCTGAAACCAGTCCTTCGAGGCCGGGGTCTGCTCGGCGGCCAGCACCGTCACGAAGCCGTTCGTAAACCGGTCGAATCGATAGCTCTGGGCCAGGTGGCGGTTCAGGCTGGCCGAGTTGAACTGAGTGAGGACGAAAATACGTGGGATGTTGGAGTTAATACTGTTCGACACCGGCACGTCGATCAGACGATAGCGCCCCGCCAGGGGCACGGCCGGCTTGGCGCGCAACTTCGTAAGGGGATAAAGCCGGGTGCCGGCGCCGCCGCCGAGAATAATAGTAATGGTCGAAGTATCCATAACGTCGCCGTCGAGAGCATGCGAGAAGACTGACAAGGGAACGGCGGAGGAACGGTGGGCGCAAGAAGCTAGAGACGTTCCCAATCGCCTGCGAGGGTCAAGAAAGGAACCGGCGGCGTCTCATGCAATGGGTGGTGCTGCTACCGAACACATCGTAAAACGACATTGACCAGAAGGGTCAACAGAAGACTGAGGACAATCATCGTCCCGACGGGAACGTACACCTGCACGTTGTCCCCTCGATAGACGAGATCTCCGGGCAAATTTCCGAGATCTACCACATGGCTCAAAAGAAGTACCAGTCCCCCAATCCCCACCAGTCCAGTTCCGAGATAGATTAGACCGCGGCCCAGCGTTCCGGCATCCATGATGTTTGTGTGCAAACGGAAAGAGAGGCTCAGACGACGACTCGGGGTTCGTCCCCGTTCATCAACACTTCGCCCGGGGAACGGACCGTCCCCCAAACTCTGGGCAAGCGTATACGTGCCAAAGGACGCCGATCTCCTTCACCACCCTAATGTCCTCATGCTACTAAAGTGGATTCTCGTTATCCTCCACATCATTACCGCGGCCGCGTGGTTCGGTCTCGGTCTGCGCCTAACCGGACAGGCCCGCACAGTGCTGGAAAAAGACGGTGACGCACAACGCGCCCTGGCCGACGACGGTCAGCGGTCCGTCTGGCTCATGACCATCTTCATCGTGCTAACGCTCGTCTTCTCTATCAGTGCCTTCATCGCAGGGGGACACTTCGACACGTACGGGCCGGTCTACCACTCCGCAGTCACCCTGATTGTGCTCCTCACCCTCGTACAGCTGTTCGTCATCCGCCCGGGCTGGAACGCGCTGCAATCCGCCGTGGATGCCGCCGACCGAGATGCCCTGGAGAGCGCCAAGAGCCGTGTAGCGATTGGGACGGGCGTGGGCCACCTGCTCTGGCTCGTTCTACTGGTCCTGATGTTCGCCAACCGACTCGTTGGGGTCGCGTAGCTCGCCCGATCGGACCGGCCCCATGGCGACGGCGGGGGGCCGGCCCAAGCGTGCGAAGAGGCTCATGTCTCTTCGGCCTCCTCCATTTCCGAACCTTCTTCGGACGCCCCGCCGGCCAGCACCTCCTGGTTGGCCGGAGTTGAGCGCGCCAACGCCACGGCTCCGTCCTCATACTGATCCGGGCGCCGGTGCTGCAGAAAGAGTTTACGGGCAGGGGCCTCTGTGCACTTGTCGAGATCGATGGAAGCCATGAGAATGATGGCCTGGCCGGAGGGGGCTTGCGCCACCACCCGCCCGGATGGGTCCGTGACCAGAGAACTGCCTTCAAATAGCAGGTTGTTCTCCCGCCCCACCCGGTTCGCCATGGCCCCAAAAAAGCCATGCTGAAAGGACGCCACGCGGAGCTCGGACTCATACATGCCGTCCGGCCACTCGCCCATCGTTCCGGCCTGAGGCACTGCTACAATCTCGGCGTCTTGCAACGCCAGCGCGCGAAGGTACTCCGGATAATGGCGATCATAACAGATGGCCACCCCCACCCGGCCCACAGCCGTGTCGTACACCGGTGCTCCCGTATCTCCGGGGGTGTAGTACCCCTGTTCGTGGAAATGCTCGTACTCGGTAACGTGCATCATGCGTGTGCACCCGAGCAGCGTCCCATCGGCATCAATGACGGGAGATGTGTCGTAGGTCCGGTCTCCGTCCCGCTCCAGCATGTTAAACACGACCACGACCCCGAACTGCTCGGCCATGTCGGCGACCGACTCGGTGGTGGGTCCCGGAATCGGTTCGGCCAGATCGAGTACGTCTTCGTCTCGCTCCTCCGCGGGAATCTGCGGATAAAAGGGTGAGAAGGAAAGCTCCGGAAAAATAACGAGGTCCGCCCCGGCGTTGGCCGCATCCTTGATCGCGTTGAGACCTTGCTGAAACGCCTCGTGCGAATTGTCCGGGAGGAACTGCTGCGCAAGTGCTATATCCATAGGTCTTGGGGTAGGCTCGAAGGACAAAGTCGAAGATCGGGACTTAAGGGGAGGATTCCTGTGCAGATCGCCGTTCTGGCACCAGGAAGGCATCCGGAAAGGTCGACCGGGCGTTCTGCAACACCTCGCGGGCTTCCGATCGAGAGGAAAACGGCCCCAAACGAACGCGGTAGTACGGCGCTTTCCATTTGATGTGTGCGACCCGTCCCGCCGCCCCCTGCTGCTCAAAAAGACGTGACTCGAATGAGGCCGCGTGGGTCTCCCACCAGGAGAGCACGGCTCCCAGCGTCTGATGCGCCGCGTCTTTCTCTTTGCTCATGTCCACCTGCACGTGATAGATGCGGGCAGGGGACTCCGTATCGGACGGCCCAGACCGATTTGCCGACGGACCGGAACACGACAGGCCGAGAAGCAAGCCGCCGACCAATGTACCGAACGCAACCAGACGTCGAGCGTGCATGGCAGTTGAAGTCCTCTCATGATAGATCGGGAAGGCCACCTCGGGAACCTGCCCCCGCTCAATCGGCCCGACAGTGTTGCAGACCGCATTTGGAGCCTTGGCGTTTTCCATCTTACCAATCTACGACCTGAGAAGCCAATTCGGGCCCCGCAGGACTGAACGATTGCATGTTGAACACTCTATTGCACGTCCTCCCTCCCTGCTGACAATTTGGAACGAACCGGCCTCCTTCTCTGAGCGTCTCCGTACTCACCGCGATCCTTTTCCCTATGCGTACCTGGAGGAAATTGATCGATCCGTACTTCGACACTCCTTTTTCCAACTGGCGGCTAAATCGAAACGTAGTACCGCAGGGATTCCGAACGTGTCTGCCATCATCATGTCCAAACAGACGTCATCCTTAGAAGCGGTGAGCCTGGCAGGGGCACCCGACGGCCCTCCCTCTCAACCGTGGATCCTTCATGTAGGCTCCGACCTGCGTTTGGACGACGAATCATCGGCGCTCGGACGGGGCAAAACAGATTCTTCTATCAGCGACCGAGGATCGGGTCCCCAACAGGAGTTGAAGGGACAAAATGGCGCTCATACCGAATCCGGCTGCAGACTTCAGAGAGGAGCTACGGCGGTGCAATACGCAAACCCCTCTCGTATCGTCGGCGCCGGCGAGGAGGGCACCCAGAAGCGCCGTTGGACTGTGACGTTACGAGTTTAACCGCAGGGGCGACACACCGTGGCACTGGGTTTTCGTTTCCTGAACGGTAAATATCCTCTGTGTAGCGTCGTTGGAGTCCAACGACGCTACGGAATCCTGCTTCCTACCGGAGTAGAGCTCCCGGAGTTGGTATCACATGAGTCTTGTGGTGGGGCCACGGGGGAATGCAAAACCATTACGAGATCGGAGGCCCATGACGCCCACCTACCAGCCCAGCAAACCCCAAAACCCATCAACATCTTGCTGTCCTATTGCATTTCGGACTGCCGTCGCTGATCATGTTTCCTCCCTGCTATTGTCCATACTCCGGACTTGATAGCGTGCTGCTCGTTCTCGCCCCGTATGCCCCCGCTGCCCCCATGCTAACTTCATCCCTCCCGCCGGTCGAGGCCACGAACGAAACGAACGGCACGACGGAGCTTTGCGGTCAGATGTTGGCCTGAACTGCGGAGATGCAACGTCCGTCCGGCGGGCCTTCCCACTACGCTTTTGTCTCAACCTCTCCCCCCATGCGTTCTATCCTTGCTGCCCTCGTGGCTTCGTTCCTGCTCCTCAGCTGTTCGTCCTCTCCCCCCGATGCTTCTCCCTCAGCCCAAGCTGTGGTGGATAGTGCCATTGCGGCGCACGGGGGACCGACGCTCAATCACGCACGCATCTCCTTCGACTTTCGGGGCGACCAATATCGCCTTTTGCAAGATGGCGGTCGCTTTCACTATCGCCGTACCTATACCGACTCGGTAGAACAAACGGTCGTGGATGGCCTCACGAACGAGGGCGCCTACCGAACGGTAAATGGCGACACGGTGTCGCTCTCGGAAGAGGAGCGCAGCAGCCTCACGACCACCGTCAACTCCGTGGCCTACTTTGCCCTCCTGCCCCACCCGCTTGGAGACGCTGCCGTACAGCCGACCTACAGCGGCCGCGACACCATCGATGGAGTCCCCTATCATCGCATTCGGGTCACCTTCCAACAACAAGGAGGAGGGGAGGACTGGCAGGACATTTTCATGTACTGGTTCCGGACGGATACCTACGCGATGGATTATCTGTCTTATGCCTTCGGCCTCGCCCCGACGGACACCGATACAGGAACCCGCTTCCGAGAGGCCTACAACGTCCGTCGCGTCAACGGCGTGCGGGTTGCCGACTACCGAAACTACACGTCGGACTCGCTGCGCTACGATCGGATGCATCGGTATCCGGCCCTCTGGAGTCAGGAGGCGCTCGAATTGGTGTCTCGCATCGAAATTGACAGCGTGCAAATCCAGCCGCTCCCGGCAGACGGTTCGTAGAGTGGGTTGTGCTTGTTTCTTTTCTAAGTATGTGCAGCGCTTCAGAAGTACGCTCCTTCCAAGAAAACGACACGTTCGTCGCTCCAGGTCAAGCTTGAACATCCCAGATGTCCAGGAGCAACGGGGGGCCACTTTTCTCGGTTGGCGTAAAGACTTACGTCTTCAACCTATAGCACAACGCGTTCGGAGACGCCCTAGAGCAACGTGTCTGCCCAGACTTGCTAGAGGTTCTTAATTCTCTACTCCACTGCCCCTTTTCCGTCCCATGCGTTCGGCCCCACCCGGCTGCCTCGCCCTCGTCTTTCTCGGCGCATTGCTGCTGCTCCCGTTTCTGTTGGCAAACGCGATGCTTGCAGCGCTCGGCAAGCTCGGACTTGGCCCGGCGACTTCGATTCTGGCCGCGCTCAGCATTTTCTTGGGAAGCGCCGTGAACGTGCCCGTGACGCGGATTGAACACGAACAAACGGTCGAGTACCTGCCCAATCGCCTGCTCGGCCTGCATCGGTTGTTTTCCCAGTCCGTGCAACGACGTACGTACACCGTCATCGCCGTAAATGTCGGCGGTTGTCTGGTGCCGACGGCCCTCGCGGGATACCAGTGTGCACGGCTGGCCATGGAGGCTCCCTCGATCCTCCCCGCCGCCCTCCTCGCACTTGGCATCAATGTGACCCTCTGCTATTTCGTGGCCCAGCCGGTACCAGACACCGGTATCACGATGCCTGCGATCGTACCGGCCGGGGCAGCGGCCCTGTGCGGCCTGGTACTGACCCCGGAGTGGGCCCCGCCCGTGGCGTTCATGGCGGGCGTGCTCGGCCCGCTTCTTGGGGCTGACTTCTTGCACCTCGACGACATTGCGGAGATCGGCACTGGGATGGCAAGTATCGGGGGCGCCGGCACCTTCGACGGTATTGTGCTCTCGGGGCTTGTGGCAACTCTCCTTGCCCCTGGCGCCCTGTAAGTCCCCTTTCAACCACACGCGCCCGCCTCGAAAAATCGAAGCGAGCGCGTGGACTGTCGACTGTCCACTCATTCTTCGAACGGAACAGCGGTTTTATACGGAATCCGACGGTCGATGACGGGATCACCACCTTTGGAAATGACAGTACCCGTCCTACCGATGTGACCCCCGACCCGAGATCCCGATCTCGTGAGTCGGATTTTGTATTACAGCACGTTGCCGGCTCCCTCCGTACGGTGTACGTTAATGGCACTGGTGCCTTTCGGCGTCTGCTCGGTATCATATTCAACCGACTCCCCGTCGCGCAGGCTCTCTTCCCAGTTGAGGCCGTCGACGTTGTTTCGGTGTACGAACACATCTTTGCTCCCATCCTGCGGCGTGATGAATCCGTACCCCTTCTCGCTGCTAAACCACTTCACTTTTCCGCGTTGCATAATATACCTGTGTTGTTTGTTGGTGCTTCACCCTCCACGAGGATACATCCGGAACGAGGGACGGAGATGTCCTTTTCCGACACCGCGGTGATGGTGACGCCTGTTGTTTTGTGATAGACCTAGGCACGCCCCGCCCCACAGGGGGTTCCCACCCCCACATTCCCAGCACCGTTTTCACAGAGCCGCACCCCAGTGGGGTGCCAGTTCACGGGGATTGCACTCAGTACCGTGAACCCATGTCTTGAACGGTGCGTAGTTATGCAATCAGAACACGGGCCTGTAGCTCAGCCTGGATAGAGCATCGGCCTTCGGAGCCGAGTGTCGGGGGTTCGAATCCTCCCGGGCCCGCATCTGTCTCTCTTCCCCCGCTTGGCGCCAGCTGAGCGGGGATTTTTCTTTTTCTCCCGTTTCTCCCGGTGTGCGATCACGGCGTCCGACTGGCGGCCCGCTCCGACTCGTAGGTCCCGGCCGCCTGACTCGCCAGCGCTACCTGATCGGTCGCGACAATGTCGACGCCTCTCCGAAAGAGATCGCGGTATACCACTAATCCTCGCTGCCGGGCCTGACGGTCGAGATCGCCGAAGGTGCCCACGGTGACCGGAATATTGCGCTCCGAAAACACCCTCAACACCTCTTCAGCGGGCGCTCCAACTCCTGCGAAGGCGACAAGACGAGAGGAGTCAACCTGCTCAACGTACGCCACGGCCTCCTCTTTTGTATCCGCCGACACGGAAAGTACCAGTTCCGGCATCCGGCGGTGATACCAGCGTGCATCGTCCAGCGTATAGGTAATCACAAGCGCCTGATCGAGCGCCTCCATTCGACGAAGAAGCTCGACGACCCGCGACCGGGGCACAGGGTCTTTCACGTCCAACTGGAGCACCGCACGCCCCTCCGTCCAGGCCAGCGCCTCCGCAACGGTGGGCACTTCAAATCGCGTCGTGCGGCCCGACTCCGTAACAAGCTGAAGTTCGCGCAGCTCGCTAAGCGTCTTCGACTGCACCGCTCCACGCCCCGTCGTCGTTCGTCCAAGCGTCTCGTCGTGCATAAGAACGAGCACGCTGTCTTCCGTCATCCGCACGTCGGTCTCTAGTAGCACGGGCCCACGCGTCAGCGCATGCCCAAACGTCGAAAGGGCATTCTCTGGAAATCGTGCTGTGGGCCCGCCGCGGTGCGCCCCAATCAAGGGTACCGCATCTGAACGAAGGTAGACCGCTAGACTATCTGCACTCTCGAAGTCGCGGTAATGCGTGGGTGTTTGCCCGTTCGACCGCTTCTGTGAACTCGTCTCACAACTAACCAGCAGGCCACTGGCAAGGAGGACCAAAAGTGGAATGAGATGGATTCGGCGAGGGACGCGACGCGGTATGAGCACGATTCAGCAACGACTGATCTTGGGAAACGAAAGAACATCTATCGGATAGCCGAATCGTAGGCGTGTTGACCCGACGGAGATCCAGTCCAACGGTAAATTTTGGTAGAGATGCCCAATGACGAATCCAGCGTCGTTCGATGCTGATCTTCTCGTGAGCCGTGCCCTTACCGCACGACCGTGAGGCGCCGAGTTTGCACCTGCCCCCCAGCCACCATGCGGACGAAGTACACTCCGCTTGGAAACCGGCTCGTGTCGAGACGCCGCTCGGCCCGTCCAGCCGCCATGGATCCTCGAGCAAACGTCGCCACCCGCTGCCCCAGCACGTTGTAGAGGCTGATGTCGACGTCCGCCGCCTTCGGCACGGCGTAGCGCAGCGTGACGCCGTCTCGGGCCGGGTTCGGGAACGGAGCATGCAGCGTCAGCCGATCCGCCTCCCCGAGCCGCACGACCACGACATCGGTGAAAGTCGCCGTACCGTCGAGGTCGACCTGCCGGAGACGATACGTTAGCGAGTCGGCAGTAAAGGGAAGCGTCTCGTCTACGAAGCGATAGGACTGCGCTGCGTCAGTTGTGCCGCGGCCATCCACGAAGCCGAGGGCCGTAAAGCTCTCCCCTTCGACGGCACGCTCAACGTGAAAGCCGGCGTTCTTCGTCTCCGAGGCGGTCTGCCAGTTTAGACGAACAGCGTCTCCATCCCGCTGCGCCGAAAATCCAGCCAGTTCGACCGGCAATGTGCTCTGGGCCGCCGTTACCGCAAACTGGCTGAAGCCCGTGACCCCCACGGCACAGATCTGGGTCGGGGTGTTCGTCGGTCGGAGCTCGGACGTGAGTTGCGTCCAGGTGGTGCTGTTCGCATCCGGTCGCTTGTAGAGGGCCAGGTCGGACGCCGAAAGTCCCGAGACCACGAGGTCCTCAATTGAAAAGCACACGTCGGCGTCGAACGAAGCAGCGTTGTCGCTGAGGGTGAGCGACCAGAGTGCATCGACGGCCAGCCCCTGTGCGTCCGGCAGACCGAGCGCCGCCGGATCCGGCGGCGCAAGGTCTCGCACGGCCTCCAGATCGACGGCAGTGCTCAGACTGTTGAAAATCAGCTCCAGGTTGAGACCACTCCATTCGATGGGCTGGAGGTTGGCGGGATCGAGGGACGCACGGCGGGCGGGGTTGCCGTCGGTCTTCCATAGCTCTACGCCGTGATCCGGGTCCGCCGCGGCGAAGTACAGGTAATCGCCCGACACGACGAAGGATGGACTATAGTTGGGCTTCGGATTGCTCGAACTCGATCCTGGATTGACGTCTTTGATCAGTACCGTCCCGGCCGCTGTGCCATCGCTCATGAACAGCTCACGGCCGTAGGCCGCGTCGTCCGCACTCACGTAGAGCCGATCGTTGAAGCAGGTGGCGTAGTTCGGGCCGGCAATGGGCGAGATGCGCTGGGTGCCGGCGGCCGTGCCGTCCGTCGCCCACAGGTCCGTACCATTGTCGAACCGGTTGACGCCCTCCAAGAACAGCCTCCCTCCGCAGGAGATGAGCGGTTGCCCACCCTGAGCGAGAATATCGCGGACCAGAATCTGAGTGCCGCCGGGCGTCCCGTTGCTTTTCCAGAGGTGATTGTCGGTCTCGAAGTAGATGGCGCCATCGTGAACCGAAATGTCGGGATTGTAATCGGCAACAGTCAGCTTTGCCGTTCCGCTCTCGGTGCCGTCGGAGATGAACACGGCGTAGTCCCCGTTCTCGTCCCGGGCCCCAAACACGACGCGGTTCCCAAACGGCGTGAGTCCCTGCGGACTGCCGCTGTTGTTCGTGCCCGGATACAAATCGGCCACCTGCACAGTGCCATCGGAGGTGCCGTCGCTCACCCACAACTCTTCCCCATCCACGCTCCGGGCCGCAAAGAAGAGGTTAGTCCCGGCTACAACGAGTCGATTCGGACGACCATCTAAGGGATAGGTCTGCCCGTACTGCTGATACGTTCCGGGGTACAGGTCTTTGAAGAGGACCGTGCCGCTCGTGGTACCGTCGCTCACCCACAGCTCTTCGCCGTACTGATCGCCCTCGGCAGCAAAAAAGACCCGCCCATCGAAAACCGCCAGCCACTCTGGGTTGGAGCCGGAGGATGAGTTGATCTCTTTGACCTGATACGTACCGGCGGCCGTCCCATCGCTCACCCACAGCTCTCGATAGGACGTGTCGTCCTTTTTCGCACTGAAGAAGGCTCTCCCATTAAGCGCAACGGTTTCTTCTGGCCCAAAGCCATCGGTGTCGACATAGACATCTTTGACGAGCTTCGTCCCCGCCTCGGTCCCATCTGAGATCCAGGGTTCGAAGCCGTGGGTGTTGTCTTTGGCCGTAAAGAAGAGGCGCCCATTCAGGTCGACGGGCTCCTGGGGATTGCTGTCGTACGCCGCCCCCGGATTGATGTCTTTGACGAGTTCGGTTTGGGCAATCGCGGCTTCCGGGCCGACCAGGAGAATTCCCGTAAGGAGGAAAATCCAGCAGGCGTATCGATAGGGCATGGGACAACGGCAAAGAGGGAGGGAAACAATCAACGCCCAATATACACCATATTTTGTTTCCGTGCGCTCCTCTGGCACAATTCACCAGGGGAGAACTGGCGTAATCCAATTAAAAACGCCGCTGCCCTCCTCAAAGTCGGTCACCAGAGAGGCGTCCAGCGATTAACCTCAAAAAGGCACAAGATTGTCAGAACCCATCCAGCCGAAAGGAGAGATTCCAATGTCCGTCGGAGATAGGCTGGCACGAGCCGCAGTGAAGCGAGTCGAGAGCAAAAATGAGCGCCGCCGCCTCCAGGTCAGACCAATCATAGATCGGTCACTGAAGACGGCGGCGCATTCCAACCTCCACACTCAATACTTCGCTATCACCTACGCGTCGACGGTCGCGGCCCCATCGCCGCCCGCCTCCGCCGCGTCGGCGGCGTCCCCGGTGCCTGGCATCACGCGCTCAAACGTGAGGCCTGACGCCTCTTCGGCCAGCTCAATCCGGACGGTGTCCCCGTCATCGATGAATCCTTCGAGCAGGGCCTCGGACAGGCCGTTCGACACGTGCCGCTTCATCACGCGCTTCAGCGGACGAGCCCCAAAGGCCGGATCGTAGCCGCGGTCCGCCAACCAGTCCTTCGCCTCGTCGGAAAGCGTCAGCGAAAGGTCGTGGCTCTTCTCGGCGATCCGCTGCACACGCCGGAACTGGATGTCGACGATCTCGCGGATGTGCTCGCGACTGAGCGATCGGAACATCACCACGTCGTCGATCCGGTTCAGAAACTCCGGCTTTAGCTGCTTGCGCAGCATCTTTAGGACCGTTTCCTCCAGTTCCTGCTGCTGGGCGTCGGTCAGGTGCCCCTCGACCTCGTCCATCGTGTCGGAGATCACGTCCGATCCCATGTTGGAGGTCATGATGATGATCGTGTTGGTGAAGTCCACCGTGCGGCCCTGGTTGTCCGTGAGCCGGCCATCATCGAGCACCTGCAGGAGGACGTTGAAAATCTCGGGGTGCGCCTTCTCAATCTCATCCAGCAGCACCACGGAGTAGGGCTTGCGGCGCACCGCCTCGGTGAGCTGACCGCCCTCCTCGTACCCCACGTAGCCGGGCGCCGCGCCGATGAGGCGGCTGGCCGTGTGACGCTCCTGGTACTCGCTCATGTCGATGCGCACCATCGCGTCTTCGTCGTTGAAGAGAAACTCGGCCAGGCTCTTGGCGAGCTCCGTCTTGCCGACGCCGGTGGTGCCCAGGAAGATGAACGAGCCGATCGGCTGATCCCCCTCCTGCATGCCGGTCCGGCCGCGCCGCACGGCGTCGGAGACCGCCTCAATGGCCTCGTCCTGTCCCACGACGCGCTTGGAGAGCTCCTCTTCCATCCGCAGCAGCTTCTCGCGCTCGCTCTCCAGCATCTTCGACACCGGAATGCCGGTCCAGTTCGAGACGATCTCGGCAATGTCTTCGCCGTCGACCTCTTCTTTCAGGAGCGCGCCGTCTTCCTGAATCTCCTCCAGCTTCGCGTTGGCCTCTTCGGCCTCTTCCTTCAGATCGGGAATCTCCCCGTAGCGAATCTCGGCCACCTGATCGTACTTGCCCTCACGCTCCAGATTTTCGGCCTCCACCCGAAGCTCGTCGATCTGCTCCTTCGCCGAACGCACCGTCTGGATCAGGTCCTTCTCTTCCTTCCAGCGCGTCTTCAACTGGTCGCGCTCGTCTTCCAGGTCAGCAATCTGCTTGTTGATCTCGTCGAGCTTGTCCGCCTGTTCACCTTCATCGCGCTTGATGGCCTCGCGCTCAATCTCGAGCTGCCGGATCTCGCGCTCCAGCTGATCGAGGTCAGCGGGCATCGAGTCGATCTCCATGCGCAGCCGGGCGGCCGACTCGTCGATCAGGTCAATGGCCTTGTCCGGCAATTGCCGGTCGGTGATGTAGCGCTCACTGAGATCGGCGGCGCTGATGAGCGCGCTGTCGTTGATGCGCACGCCATGGTGCACCTCGTAGCGCTCCTTCAGACCGCGCAGAATCGAGATCGTATCTTCGACGCTCGGTTCGTCAATAACAACCTTCTGGAAACGGCGCTCCAAGGCGCGGTCGTCCTCAATGTGCTTCCGATACTCGTCGAGCGTCGTTGCGCCGATGGCACGCAACTCGCCGCGGGCCAGCGCCGGCTTCAGAATGTTGGCCGCATCCATCGCGCCCTCTGACGCCCCAGCCCCCACGAGGGTGTGGAGCTCGTCGATGAAGAGCACGATCTCGCCGTCGGACTCGGACACCTCGTTCACGACGGCCTTCAGCCGATCCTCAAACTCGCCGCGGTACTTGGCCCCGGCCAGGAGCGCGCCCATGTCCAGCGCCACGATGCGCTTCGACTGCATGGACTCCGGCACGTCCCCTTGGACGATGCGAATCGCAATGCCTTCCGCAATCGCGGTCTTGCCAACACCGGCCTCTCCCACAAGCACTGGGTTGTTTTTCGTCCGGCGGCTCAGGATCTGAAGGACGCGCCGAATCTCTTTGTCGCGCCCAATCACCGGGTCGATCTTCCCGTCGCGGGCCAGTTCGTTGAGGTCGCGCGCAAAGCGGTCGAGGGCCTCGTATCGACTCTCGGCGTGCGGATCGTCGGCACTCTGCCCGCCGCGCACGTCTTCCAGAACCGTCATCACCTGATCCTTCGAAGCCCCCTGGTCGCGAAGGGCCTGTCCCACGTCGTTCTTGCCCTCCACCAGGCCGACCAGCAGATGCTCGGTCGACACGTACTCGTCGCCCATCACGTCGGCCTCAGCCCGCGCCCGGTCGAACACCTTCTTCAGATCCTCGCCAATATACTGATCGCCCGCACTCGCACCCGTAACCGCGGGCAGGCCCTCCAGTGCCGTCTCGGCCTGCTGCCGCAACCGATCGAGGTTGGCCCCGATGCGCCGCAGAATAGAAACCGCAACGCTGTCGGGATCACTCAAAAAGGCCTCCAGCAGATGCGGCGGCTCAATGCCCTGATGATTGTGGGAGGCCGCAAGCTCCATCGCTTTCTGGACGGCCTCCTGCGCTTTTACTGTAAACTTTTGGAGATTCATAAACTTCTAGGTGGTCTATATCAGATTCAGCACGGTCGGTCTGGCGTCACGTCGGATCGGCTTCTTCCGGCCTCCGTCGCCGCTCCAGCGTGCCCCTATACAGATCGAAAAGCATACCAGCCTTCCCTGCTCTGACAGGATGGCAGATCCCCGAACGTGGAGTGAGGTGTGTAGACTGTGGAACGCTCCGGATGGACGGATCCCTCAATTCCACACTCCTCATTCCACACCCCGCATTCGAAATGATCGTGAATCCGTATTTGTAACGCACTGCGTCAAGACGAACCGGAACCGATGACGCAGCGCGTTATTTAATGAAACGAACAATCGTTGGGTCCCTTTGCCTCAGATAGGTGTCCCATCGTTTGCCCATCCTTTTCAACAACGACCCGAGGACTGACATGACGGCACAAGACACCACGACGCCGACGAACGGCGAAGGCTTCGACCTCAAGGAACTGCCCGACGAGGTGACCGGACGGGCCCGTGAGATTTGGCTGGCCGGGCTCGGGGCGCTCTCGCGACTCGAACAGGAGGGGGACAAGGTTTTTCAGACCCTCGTTGAGCGCGGCAAAGACTACGAGGACAAGCGCAGCAAACAGATTCAGGACGCAACCGAAAACCTCCGCAAGCAACAGGAATCCTTTACGAAGGACGTCACCCAGCGTCTCGACGATGCAACGCAGTCCGTTGAAAAAGCGGTGTCGGACACGCTCAGCGGCACTCTTGGCCGCATTGGCGTGCCCACCCGGGACGAAGTGCGGGGACTGTCGCGGCGCGTCGGCGAGCTTTCGAAAAAGCTCGACGCGCTCTCGCAGATGCTCGACGCTCAACAGACAGCTGTCGAGGAACGCGTCCTCCACGTTATTCCCAGCGAGAACGGCTGGACCGTTACGATCGAAGGCGAAGACGATGTCTTGGATCTCTACGACACGAAAAAGGAGGCTGTGAGTGCGGGTCGTGAGGCCGCCAAGACGCACGCGCCGAGTCAGCTCATCGTACACAAGCAGGATCGCTCGGTGCAGGAGTCGTTCTCTTATGATGCGGAGGATGCGGAATAGTCCCCACAGCATCCGTAAAAACGCCTGGGCGTCTCTACTCAACGCGGCCCGTTGCCCGATCTCGGTCGGGGACGGGCTGTTTGTGTTTGGTGTCCTTCCGCTTTCCCCCAAGGTCTCCAGTGTCCGCCGGCGGAACGAGCGCTCCAACCTCCCTCGGGAACCTTGATTTCTCCATTCGCTTGGGTGAGGGATCACCTCCGTCGTGTCCTCTCTCCCCAAAGGTCCTTCGATGCGTCTGCTCTCTTCCGACGAGCCAACCGCCGATGACAATACGGATCCACTCCATGGGAAGTCTCGGACGCTGGGCCTCTTGGCGCTGGCCTCGCTCTTGGCGATGGCGCTCTGGTTTTCGGGGTCAGCCGTCGTGCCCCAGCTCACAGCGGAGTGGAATCTGAGCGGGGGACAGCAATCGTGGATGACCATGAGCGTGCAGATCGGCTTCGTGGTCGGCGCGCTGCTGAGTGCCAGCCTGAACGTGGCCGACCGCCTTCCGGCGCACGTCTTCTTCGCGGCATCTGCTCTCACGGGCGCCGTCGTGAACGCCGCGGTAGCGATCGTGGCTCCGGGCCCATGGTCTGCGATCGGTTTTCGCTTTCTGACCGGCGTGACCCTCGCGGGCGTCTACCCGCCGGGCATGAAGCTTGTAGCGACGTGGTGCAAAGAGGATCGCGGCGAGGGCATCGGGCTGCTGGTGGGAGCCATCACGGTCGGCTCGGCCCTGCCTCACCTCCTCAATGCCCTGCCCGTCTTTGAGGGGACGGGCGGCCTCCCGCCCTGGCGTACCATCGTCCTCATCGCCTCGGGCCTCGCGGTTGTCGGAGCGGGCATCGCCTTCCTCTTCCTTGAAGAAGGCCCGTACCTGAGCAAGGCCACCGGCTTTAACTGGCATCATGCGGGCGAAGGGCTCCGCAGCACGCCGCCCCGCCTGGCCAATTTCGGCTATCTGGGGCACATGTGGGAGCTCTACGCAATGTGGACGTGGGTGCCCATTTTCCTGCTGGCCAGCTACGAGGCCGCCGGATGGAGCGAGCAGATGGCGCGGATCGCGGGCTTCAGCGTCATCGCGGTCGGGGGCGTCGGGGGCTACTTGGCAGGCCGACTGGCCGATCGTCTCGGACGCACCCGCATCACCGCCTGGAGCCTCGCGGTGAGCGGCACCTGTGCACTCATAGCGGGCCTTTTCCTCTCGATGCCCGGCGTACTCACGGTGCTCTGCCTCGTGTGGGGCTTTGCGGTGGTGGCCGACAGCGCGCAGTTCAGCGCCGCCGTGAGCGAGCTTACCGACCCGCGCTATGTGGGCACGGCCCTGACCGTTCAGACCTGCCTCGGCTTCCTTCTTACACTCGTCACGCTGCGTGCTGTGCCACCGCTGGTGGACGGGCTGGGATGGGCCGGGACTTTCCCCTTCCTCGCAATCGGTCCGGCATTCGGCCTCTGGAGCATGATGCGCCTGCGCGAGCTGCCCGAGGCAACGCAGATGGCGTCGGGGAATCGGTGACAAGGCCAAACATCACTGTGGAAAGCGCCTCTCACCCCACCGACGCCCTCAGTCGTCGCTGGGCCACCACGGCCGCCCCGACTGGTCCCGCATCATCGCCAAGCTCCGCCGGTACAATCCGAATTTGCTCCGCCCCTCGCCGCTGCAGGTAGTGCTGCCGTGCCGTCCGTTCGATCGGTTTCAGAAACGACTCGCCGAGCCGCTCCACCACTCCGCCGCCGTACACGATAATCTCGGGATCGAGTACGTTCACCAGGTTGGCCGTCAAGATGCCCAGGTAGTACTGTGCATTCTGAAGGACCTCCTCCATCAGCAGATCTTCCGCCTCCAGCGACGCTTCGATGACGCTGCTGGTGAGTTTCTTCTTGCCCTTGTCCTCCATAATTTCGAAGACCTCCGTCTCGCGTCCCTTTTCCATCTCCTCGTGGATGATGGCCTCCATTGCCGTCTTGCTGGCGTAGGCCTCAACGCAGCCGTCCCGCCCACATCCGCAGGTTCGGCCATGCGGCTTGACGATCACGTGCCCAATCTCGCCGGCCGCTCCGCGCCAGCCATGATGCGGTGCCCCATCGATAATGAGTCCGCCCCCGATGCCGGTGCCCACGAAAATCCCGATCATGTCCAGCGCCCCCTTGCCTGCCCCGTGCACATGCTCCCCTACGACCCCGACGTTTACGTCATTGTCTACCATGACCGGAATACCGAACCGGTCGTGCAACGCCTCCCCAAGCGGCACGTTGTCCCACCCCAGGTTTGGTGCCGACCGGACGATGCCGGTCTCTTCTTCCACCGCCCCGGGCGCCCCGATACAGATGGCAGAAAAATCGCTTGCTTCTGCGTCCATCTTTTCGAAGACTGTCCGGATGGTCTTCTCGATTCGGTCGAGGACTGCTTCTATGCCCTTTTCAGGGCGCGTCTTTTTCTTTTTCGACTTCAGTATCTCTCCGTCGCGAACGGCGGCAGCCTCGATGTTCGTTGCTCCGAGATCAACACCAATGATTATTGGGACTGTCATAGCCGATCGAGATGGATTATAAATAGAATAGACGCCTGACGTAATCAGGGGCAGATCGCCTCCGATGCCCGCCCGGCCGTGCTCAAAAGGACGCTGTCACAGAAGACGCAGACAAGTGCCCATCGGTTCGGGTTGCAATGCGATGATCGACCGTAATATTTTCAACGACTGGTCGGGGGCCACAGAAAATCATTGTGCATAGATGCTCACTCTTCTCGTCATCGCTCCCTCCGCCATGATTCACCAGGATGTTCTCATGCGGCAGATTCGGCAGTTCACGAAAGCCATTGCCACCCTCCTCGGGCAGTCGCACCGCGAGCAGCCGGACGAAACGCTGCGGATGATTGATCAGGCCTGCAAGGACCACCTCGACGGCTCGGCCGAAGCCCTCCGCACCCTCCCGCCCAGTACTCTTCTGGAGCTGTGCCACGAGGGGAATCGGTTTGTGCCGGAGGCCGCCGAATCGCTTGCCCAAACGCTGCAGGAGATGGGCGAGGCCCACAGGGAACGCGACGAGCCCGAAAAGGCCGGCGCGTGTTTTGCCCGCTCGCTGATCCTCTACCGCCGCATGCTGGAGGACCCGGACGCTCCGGTGTCGTGGCAGATCGGCACCACCGTCGCGGCTCTTTCTGAGCGTGTCGATTCGTTTCCTGTGGACGACGCCGCGCAAGATGCACTCGACGCCTTACGCAACGCCGATTGAATACGACTCGCGTCGCCCCCTCTCAGCGGTTGACGCCTATCCCTCCACCGCTTCTTCCTCCGGCATCCGGAACTGATACGAGGCCAACTCCCGATAGAGCCCCTCCTGCTGAACGAGGGACGCGTGGGTGCCGCGCTGCACGATCCGCCCGCGATCGAGCACGAAGAGGCGATCGGCGGCCTGCACGGTGGACAGGCGATGGGCAATGATAAAGGTCGTGCGCCCCTCCATGAGTCGCTCCAACGCCTCCTGCACGAGGGCTTCCGAAGCCGAGTCGAGCGAGGACGTGGCCTCGTCCAGCAAGAGCAGACGCGCATCCCGCAGAAGCGCCCGGGCAATGGCGATCCGCTGGCGCTGCCCCCCGCTCAGCTTCACCCCTCGTTCTCCCACCTCCGCCTCGTAGCCGTTCGGCAGACCGACGATAAAGTCGTGGGCGTTCGCGGCCCGGGCGGCCTCCACGATCGCCTGCTCGTCGGCCTCCAGCCGCCCGTACCGGATGTTTTCGCGGATCGTGGTGTTGAAGAGGTGCACTTCCTGCGACACCGCCGCAATTTGTTCTCGCAACGACGCGCGCGTCACAGACCGAAGGTCGTGCCCGTCTACGGTGATCCGTCCGTCCTGGGGGTCGTAGAAACGGGGCACCAGACTCACGAGGGTCGACTTGCCCGCCCCGCTCGGGCCCACCAACGCCACCGTCTCTCCTGCCGCCACATCGAGGGATATGTCTCGGAGAACGGGGTGCCCCTCGTCGTACGCAAACGTCACCGCCTCAAAACGAACCCGTCCCTGTAGGCGGGGAAGCGAAAAAGCGTCGGGGGCATCCTGCAGCTCCGGCGTCGTATCCAAAAGCTCGAAGAGCCGTTCCGTCGCCCCTGCAGCACTGTTGAAGGTCGTATAGAGACGCGACACCCCGCTGACACTGCGGGCGATGTTAAAGGCATAGAAGATAAACGCTACGAGGTCCCCTTCCGTCAAGCGTCCCGCCAGTACCTCTACCCCACCATACCAGAACACGGCCACGAGCGCCGCAAAGAAGAGCAGGCCGACCGTGGAGGTGAACAGCGTCGACACCAGCACGCGGTACTTCGCCGTGTCGAAAAGATCCTCCACAGCCTCGTTGTACCGCCCGACCTCGTGGCCGGAGCGGGCAAAGGCCTTCACGACGCGAATGGCCGCCAGCGCCTCCTCCGCCACAGCCGTCGTATCCGCCAGACGGTCCTGAATCCGTCGCGACAATGCCCGGATCTTGCGCCCAAAGTAGACGGCAAACCCACTGACGGCAGGCACGACAAGAAAGATAATCATGCTGAGCCGCCAGTTCAGCAGCACCATGAGCACCACTGACCCCGTGAGCGAAAGTGACTGTGTGAGGAGCTCCGACAGCGCCTTCGTCACCGCATTGCGGACCGATCCCACATCGTTGGTGAGACGAGACGTGAGGTCGCCCGTA
This sequence comes from Salinibacter sp. 10B, assembly GCF_002954405.1. Lineage (NCBI taxonomy): Bacteria > Pseudomonadati > Rhodothermota > Rhodothermia > Rhodothermales > Salinibacteraceae > Salinibacter > Salinibacter sp. 10B. Next base: position 809,918 of record NZ_MQWC01000004.1, read on the forward strand.
CGATGATTGGCGAAGAACCGGAGGCTCTGCCGATGAAGGTGGCGGTACACCCGCTTCCGAAGATCCGTTACGACGCGCTCCCCCGTCCACTCCAACAGGTAGTTGCCCCCGAACGACAGCGCGGCCCGCAACACGAATAAGACGACGAGCCCGATCGTGAGACGATCGAGGAGCGCGCGATCCCCCTCTCGAAAGACCGCATCCACCAGCTCCCGGAGTCCGAGCGGCACGATGAGGGCAACCAGCGCGCCTAGAGCAGTACACACGAGGGCAACGGCGAGACGACGCCAGTAGGGACGGCTCAACCGAAAGATGCGCCGAAGGGCCGTCCACAGCCGCTCCGGGCGGAGGGACTGTTCACTGGAGGAGGGGGCGTCCGCCATAGATTCTGAGGCCGTTCAGGCGACGAGAAAGGAGGAGGCAACGAACCTTCTGTACCTGCCTCGCGCCTTAAGGATTCGGCCCGCCCCTCCGAAGCGTCCTGCTCAAAGCAACAGGACCGAAACATCCCATCTCCTCTACTCTGCCTGCAGATGGAGATCCCCGCTGAAGCTCTCAAACGCAATCATCGGTCCCCCACCGGCAACCGAGACCGTTCCGTCACTCTGCGCCGAAGAGTCCGGCAGGGGAAAATCTGAACGAAGGCCCCCGCCCCACCCAAAGTCGGTGCGAAGATCGAACGACGCGTCGGCCGGAAGGATGATGTTGGCACTTCCCGAAAAGCTTGCAAACTCATGCCCGTGGAGCGGCGGCTCAAGCGTCACCCTCGCGTCCCCCGAAAAAGTGGCAAACGTCACCCCGCCCCGCACGCCGTCGGCTTCAAGGGATCCGGAAAACGTCGCGACGGTGATGTCGCCCGCCACGTTGCGAAGGTGAACAGGCGAAGAGGATCCTTCAACGGTGACCTCCCCCTTCAGGCCGCGCACCTCCACGGGCGCCTGCTCACTGGCCACCGATAGCGTGGCAGTGACAGGCACCTGCAAGGTGTAGTGCGACTCGGGACCGCTCGGCCCTCCAAATCCGAACAGGGCCAACAGTCCTCCCTCTCCCCCGCTTCCTCCCTCGGTGTGAATCCGAACACGACGGGCATTGCCCTCCATTCGCACCCGCACGTTCTCAATCTCTTTCTTGCTTTCCCCCGTTATCTTTACGGCCGCCCGGACGCTCGACCGCTCCCAGGTCGTGACGCGCACGGACCCAGCCCCGACCTGAACCTCGACGGTTCCATCGGCATCCAGATCGGCCTCTTTCGTAATCGTACGGGACGACTGGGCCTGGACGGGCATTCCCACCAGAACGGAACAGAGCAGACACAGCCCCACCATCTGACGACGACTCACGGAAGTAATCATGGAAATGTGCGGGATTGAATGATCGAAAAACGGCCCAAACACTCCTGCTCCCTCGTGGGCTTCCTGCACTCAACCGCCCTCCCTTGGATCGTGAAAAGAAACGCTGTTCAGCTGGGCAACGGTACCTATCCGGCCACACTACAACATCTACTGTTTACCGCAGGTCAGTCTGCACCCACCGGCCGCGTTCGCACGACGAGGGCTTCTCCGTTTGCTTCCGGCCCATCCCGTCCCTCGATGCGAGATCCTTCCCGACAGAAGAGGACACCTCCGTCTGATATAGACCCGCTCGTGACGTGCATAATGATCCCGAGTTGGTACTAATTCTCTATCGCGATATCCACGTCGGCAAGTGCCGGTTCGTGAACCGTTTCGTCTCGCTCTAATCGCCCGTCGCGGAGGTGAATGATACGGCGCGCGTGGCGGGCAATGTCTTCCTCGTGGGTCACCAACAGAATCGTGTTGCCTCGACGATGCAGGGCCTCCAACAACTGCATGATCTCCGCCCCAGTCTCTGTGTCCAGGTTGCCCGTCGGTTCATCGGCCAGCAGGAGGGCCGGACGATTGACGAGCGCGCGAGCCGTGGCCACCCGTTGCCGTTGACCGCCCGAAAGCTCATTGGGCCGGTGGTCGAGCCGGTCGCCCAGCCCAACGTCTCGAAGCACCTCGGCCGCCCGCTCACGGCGTTCCGCCCGGGACATCCCGGCGTAAATGAGCGGGAGTTCCGCATTGCGCAGGCAATTGACCCGGGGCAGCAGATTGAACGTCTGGAAGACGAACCCGATCTCCCGATTGCGGATTTCGGCAAGCTCATTGTCAGTAAAGGTGCTCACATCTTCCCCCCTCAGGTGATAGGTTCCACTCGTGGGGGTATCGAGGCAGCCGAGCATGTTCATGAGCGTCGACTTTCCGGACCCGGAAGGCCCCATGACGGCCACATACTCCCCCTCCTCGACCGAGAGCGAGATGCCGTCGAGCGCCCACACCTCTTCACTCCCCATCATATACTGCTTCGTGAGATCCGAAATCTCGATAAGCGCTCGTTCGTCGCCGCGTGCTGTTCCGTTGGTTCTCTGAGCCACCATGACTGTGGTCGGGATTGGGTCAAGAAATCCGCGATGATAACGCCCCGCTGCGCCTACTGGGAGGCCGCAACAACCTGTTCGCTTCCCTCGTCCTCCTCAGACGGCATCTGCACCTTGGTGCCCGGAGCCAAGTCCTGACTGACGGCCTCGTACGGTCCAGTGATGACACGGGCCCCCTCGTCAAGACCCGCACGGATCTCCATGTGCGTATCGTCGGCAATCCCGGTGGTCACCTCCACCATGCGCGCAGTATCGGCCTCGGCCACAAACACCACCTTCCGCAAATCCTCCCCCCTCGACGCCTTCGCTCCGCTCGAGTCGGACGAGGTTCCGGAACGGACCTCATTGAAGTCGCGCACGGTTACGGCCTGGATGGGCACCGCCACGGCGTTGTCCACGGTCTCGGTCTGGATCTCGACCGACCCGCTCATGCCAGGACGAAGGACCGGGCCACCCATCTCCCGTGCCGGCACTTCAGGACGAGAAATGCCGCCACTCTCTCGTGTAGAAGCAGTCGCAGCGTTGGGATCGCCGAGCACGCGGATCGTGACTGGGAAATTGGTAACCTGCTGCTGACTGCCCTGATTTTCGATGCGCGCTGAGTTCGCAATCTCCGTCACGGCCCCCTGGAAGGTGCGCTCGGGATAGGCGTCAATCTCGATCGAGGCCGTGTCCCGCGACTCCACGTTGACGACGTCGTTCTCATTGACGTCCACCTCCATCTCCATACGGTCGAGCTGGGCGATGTTCATCATTTCCGTTCCGGCGCGCTGCGCAGTCCCCACCACGCGCTCTCCAACCTCCACTTCGAGCTTGCTCACCGTCCCGCTCATCGGGGCGTAAAGCCGTGTCTTTTCTAGCTGCTCCCGTGCGTCCTGCAGGCTCGCCTTTGCACTCTCAACCTGGTAGCGAGCCGACTGCAGCCGGGCCACGGCCTGCCGGTAGGCGGACTCGGCGTCCTGAAATTCGCTCTCTGAAATGACGCCCTTGTCGTAGAGCTTCTGCTTCCGCTGATAGGTGCGGCGCGTCTGCACCGAATCGGCTCGCCGCTCGGCCAGGGCCGCCTTTTGCTGGGACACCTGAGCGCGCTGTCGGTCGAGCTGCGCCTGGTAGTCGTCCGGCTTGAGGCGGGCGAGTAGATCGCCCTTCTGCACGGCGTCGCCCTCCTGCACCGGCAGGGCCACAATCTCCCCCGATACGTCGGGGCTAATCGTGACCTCGACCTCCGGCTGCGCTCGCCCGAAGGCCGTCACTACCTGCGTGACGGTGCGGCGCTCGGCCCGCTCCGTTTCGATCGAGAGGCCTGGATCCTCGCCGCCGATCCACCCCATTCCCCATCCAATCCCCCCAAGAATGAGGACGACAGCCAGAAGGCCACCTCCCCAATAGAGAATGCGACGCGACGTGCTCGTTGCGGATGACATGGTTGCGTAAGACGTAATTCGTGAAGTGTGAAAGGAACGATCCAACCCAAATCGGGCCCCCAAGGTCTACTCGTCCTGCTGCCCAAACATGGGAGCGACCGGATTCAGGCGGCCGACGTGGTAATCGATTTGCTCCTGCTGAAAGAGAAGGTTGTAGCGCGCCCGCACCTGCTGGCTGGCCGCGTCTACGTAGTCACTGTTGGCGTTGCGAAGCTCGACGATCGATGCAGACCCAAGATTGTACCGCTCCTGGGTGGCCGTGCGAGCCTGCTCGGCCGCCCGGAGCCGCTTATTGGCCGCCTCCAGCTGCTGAACGGCGTTCTGATAGTCGAGGTAGGCCTGGCGGACCTGTAATGCCACCTGTTGCCGCTGGTCCTGGAGGGCGTACTCCGCATTCTGCGCCTGCACCTGCGCTCGTTCGACCTGCGTATTGCGCTGCAGTCGGTCGAAAATCGGAATGTTCAGGCTGAGCGAGATACCACCGCCCCGGTTGTTGTCCAGCTGATTGCTAAAGCTCGGCGTGATGAATTCGTTGGGATTGTTGGGATCCGGAATCCGACCCCGACTCGTCCAGTCGGTTCCGTAGCTGCCGCCCACCGACAGGCTCGGATAGTAGGAGGACCGTGCCGACTGAATGCCATGCTCCGCAGCACGGCGCTCCTGCTTGGCAACCTCTAGGTCGAGACGATTCTCAAAGGCCTCGTCGATGAGGGCCGACAATTCGTAGGTCTTCTCCCCCAATGCTCCCTCCTGTACCTCTGGCACCGCAAACGTATATGCCCGGCGGGGATTCAACTGGAGCGTCTGAATGATGCGGGTCCGATTCACCTCGCGTTCTCGTTTGGCCTGCAGAAGCTGCTGCTCGGCGTCGGCCACGTCGGCCTGCTGCTGATACAGATCCGACACCGGCCGGGAGCCCGCATCCACAAACTCCTGGATCTGCTGAAGTTGCTGGCGTCGTGCCTGCAGGGCCTCACGCCGGACTCGTACGTTTTCCCGACTCTCCACGAGCGCAATAAACTGCTCCATCACCGTGAACACCACCTCTCGACGCGTTCGGCGCAGGTCCTGCTCGCTCGCCCGTGCCTGATCGTTCGCCTGTCGAAGGGAAGCAACATTCTCGAACCCGTTGAAAAGCGTGATGCTCGACCGACCACTCAGGTTAAAGAAGTCCGTCGAGCGAGTCGTAAAGTCCCCGGTTACCTGACTAAAGTTGCGACCAAACCGTCGGGACAGATCCGACGTCACGTTCAGGTTCGGGGCAAAGTCCATCCATTCGGCCTGCACCTGCACATTGGCCTCGCTCGCACCGGCCTGAGCACGTTTGATGTCGGTGTTCTGATCAAGAGCGATACGCACGGCCTCGTTGAAGGCAATCTGTGTGGTGTCCACGGAGGCAGGAGCCGTGCTCTGCTGGGCGCGACTGACCTCCGTCAGCCCCCCAATCAACAGAAGCATCAATCCAACTCCTCCCCACGTGGCAATGGCGAGACAAGAACGAAAGCGTTGAGGCATAATGCAGGGTGTATTTGTGGAATGAAACGCAGAGTGCAGGACTGTCGAGTTACTCGTACCGAAGCGATTCAATGGGATCAACGGAGGCGGCCTTGTACGCCGGATAAAGCCCGAAAACCAGGGCAATGACGCCGACGACGATCATGCTTCCAACGGCCCATCCCCATGGGATTGAAGCTCCAATGTCGAAGTAGAAGGCCGTTCCGTTGCCCACGAGGACCCCGAGCGCAATGCCTAGCCCGCCGCCAATTAGACAGAGAAGCAGGGCCTCCAGGAGGAATTGCCCGAGGATGTGCCATCGCGTTGCCCCCACGGCCTTCCGAATCCCGATTTCCTTCGTTCGCTCCGTAACGGATACCAGCATGATGTTCATAATGCCCACCCCCGCTGCCAGCAGCGCAATGGCCCCAATGCCCGCTCCGCCCAGCGTGAGGATGGAGGTGAACTGCTGAAAAGAGCTTTGCATGGTCTCGTTGGTCGAGATCTCGAAATTGTTCGGCTCGCCCGGCGGGACCTCACGGATCACGCGCATGTGTCCGATGACCTCGTTCTGTGCGGTCTGCATCTCGGCCATGCTCGGCGCACTCACACTGATCATCGAAATGTCGCGCTGGCCGCCCCCATACGACCGCAAAAGGTGCGTGATGGGCATGTACATGCGGGCGTCGAAGCTATTGCCGAGGAAGTTTCCTTTCGCCTTCAGAACCCCAACGACCTTATACTCGCCTCCCTCAATTTGCACCCATTTCCCCAGTGGCGACCGGGCCGGAAACAGCTCCGAGGCAATATCCGGGGTAATGAGGGTCACCGCCCGAGCCTGCGTTACGTCGGCCTCCGTTAGGGACCGCCCCTTCTTCAACTGCCGACTAAAGTTGGTGAGCACGTGCTCGTTCGTGCCAATGACCCGAATATTTCCCTTGTCCGTCCGGCGCCCCTGAAACTGAGCGCGCCCCACGTCGAAAAACTCCTGCGGGGCCACCGGAAACGACACCCGCTCGGCAAGCCGCTCGACCTGGGCATGGGTGATGTCCGGCCGGGCTTCCGGGTCATCGCCCCCGAAGCTGATCACGGGATCTTTTGACACCGTGAAGGTGGACGACCCCAGAAGCTGCAACGAATCCTGGAAGTACGCATCAATTACATCGACCGCCGTCACCGACGTGACCACCGCAAAGATGCCAATCACCATCCCCAGCAGGGTCAGTGCCGAGCGCAGCTTGTTCGCGCGCAGGGCGTCGAGGGCTGAGCCGAAGGCTTCGCGAAGTCCCATATCGCGGAGAAGTGTCGTTGAAAGGTGCCAAAGGGTGCTCTGCCGAAGACGATTATTCGTACCGGAGGGCCTCCACCGGTTCCGCCTGTGCGCCCGTCCAGGCCGGCGCAAGCCCAAACCCCACTCCCACCGCCGTACAGATGCCGAACGCGAGCATGACAGTAGACACGGGCAGCGATGCGGCAACGCCTAGGGTCGAGCGGACCATCGCGGCAATGCCTGCCGAGATGCCGATGCCAATAAGACCTCCGATGAAGCAAATCACGACTGCCTCAATCAAAAACTGTAGGAGAATGGTGCGCTTCTTGGCCCCCACCGCCTTCCGAATGCCGATCTCCTTCGTCCGCTCCTTGACCGACACAAACATGATGTTCATGACCCCGATGCCTCCCACCAATAGTGCGAGGGCCGTCAGGAAGATGCCCACCCCATAAATTCCTCGCTTGACCGGGGCAAACTGCTCGCGCACATCGGACTGCTGGCCCACCTCGAAGTTGTTCTCCTCCGTGGGCCGCAGCCCGCGCTCCACCCGCACAATGCCAATAATCTCACTTTCGGCCTCCGTCATGGTCGTCGAGGGCGCCACCTTCACCTTTACCTCTACGCCTCGATCCCGTACTCCCCACCGCGCGTCGAAGGTGTCAAACGGAATCAGCACCTCTCCGTCCAGCCCGCCTCCAAAGAGCCCACCCCCCTGCTCCTTCAAGACCCCAATCACATCGAACCGATGTCCCCCCACCGAGACCTCCTTGCCGAGCGGCGACACGATCGGAAACATTTCGTCGGCCACCCTGGCCCCGAGCACAATGACAGACCGCGCCGAGCGCGCTTCGCTCCGACTAAAAAACCGGCCTCGCTGAAGTCCCACGCTCTGAATGCGCGGGTAGTTGGCCCCAACGCCATTGACCGTCACCCCTTCGAGCGACTGGTCGCGTCGGCTTACCAGATACGACTCGTTCACGCTGGCCATGGTGGCCTCGGCGTAGCGCGACCGGCGGTCAATCGCATCCGCCACCGACGGGTCGATTTCGGGACGATTGATGTACTTCCACCACTGGTTGGTCCCCCCCATCGGCCACACCTGCACGTGGAGCACGTTCGACCCGAGCGACGATAGTGACTGCTGAAAACCTGCCTCAATGCCGTTGATTACCGTCGCCATGCCCGTCACCGATGCAATGCCGATCACAATCCCGAGGGTGGTGAGCACCGACCGCATCTTGTTTGCCCAGATGGCCTGACCGGCGATCCGGACGCCTTCGACGATTTCGAATACAAAACGACGCACAGCACTAAAAATCGGAGTGAGTGTAGCACGAAGCGGCTCACACTGGACCTGAGGCTCGTCCTGTCGGGGAGGCGGCGGTCGTTCATCTCCGCCCGCGACGACGCCCCCCGTGAACGGTTATGCAATCGCCCCTCTTCCCCCTCTTTTTCCCCAGGACCGACATGCCAGTAGACAGGCCCATCGGCGTATGGGTTGCAGCCCCCGAGTAGCAGGCGATCCAACCGTGGAGCGTCCTACTTGATGCTGCCTGTTCGACGAATCGACGAGATTACGGGACGAACGGGCGAATCGGCCCGACGAATGTTAGGACGCTCCCGCTCAGCACGCATTTCATTCTGCAGCGTCCCGCGATCGAGCGAAAACTGGACGTGCACAATCGGACCGTCGCGCTCGATCGTCACCTCGTCAAGCAGGTCGCGATGACGCTCATCGAGATTGTCTCCCGACAGTTTCAACATCGCCACTGCGCCCTCGGCCACGTCCACCACACTCGACGCACTCGCGTTGTCCCGCATCGTCAAGTAAACCTGCCCCTCCAGCGCGGTCTCCGTGAGGGTGATCGAGATGGCCTGATCCTGAAGGCGACTCTTGAGCTGTCCAAACTTCGCACTGGCACGCCCCCCGATGGCCGACACCTCCGACAGCCCAAGCACTCGATCCGACCACTCGGACAACGCATTCTGCAGCCCTGCCTGGTTCACGGGCGGAGCACCTTCCACCGAAGCCACTGCCGTTTCTCCCCCCGACGAGTCCTGCAGGGCGGCCTCCACAACGTCGCTCCCCACGAGCCAGGCCGTATTGCCCCGCCCCACCCGCTTCACCAGGTCCATGTACGTATCATTTGAAAGGAGATTCGTGCCCTGAGCGGACTGATGGCGATCGACCATTGCTCTTACGCGCTCGACGTCATTCGACACGGCCATCGTCCCCTCGTCCACAAAGGCAACCGTGAGCGTGTCAGAGGACGACGCCTCCCGTTCTCCCAGCGCGAGATGATACACGGGACGTCCCTGATACGTACTCGTGCGTCCGGCATTCCGAGGCGCTCGGTCGAGATATCGGTCCAATTGTTCCGGGGCCAGATCAGCAAACAGCACCACGCTAATCGCCTTGTTTCCCTCCAGCGCTCCATACGCGACGTTCAGATCCGAATTCGGATCCATCCCTGTAGCGTCCATAAACGCCCGCATCAGCGGATGGTCCGTTTGTCGGAGACTGTCGGCAAAATTCTGATTTCGGAGGTCCCCCACCTGCTGAAACACAGTTTCAATGTTGACCATCCCCACATAGCGGGGCTGCTCCGGAAGCAGCGTCGCGGCCCGCCGCGCCTGCACCGGAAGTTGGTCGGTCATGCTCATGTAGGGCTCGCACGCGGTGAGGACAAACGCCCCGAGCACAAAGAGAAATCCCCAAAGCGAGAGTCGGCGGTTGTTCATTATAATCGCAGGCTGATGACAACGAATCGGAACCCAGCGGCCACCTCTCCTGACGACTGGCATGTGCACTAACCTCCATGCCTAATATATGATGCCTGCTGTGCGACGAGTCGCCTTCTACAGACGACGAATCGCCCTTTTTCGCGACCAATCCTACGCCAGGACTCCTCCCTCAACGGCGATTCGACGTCCCAAGCGCCTGGATGTCATACCGTGCCTAGGATGAGAAGAAGCACCGCGACCGCAATGCCAATGACAATCACAACAAACCCAATCCCCGTCCACTTGCCCTTCTCACGAGTCTGGCGATCTACCTCTCGCGTCTTGCTCTCTTTTCGACCGTTCATGATGCCCCCTTTGGTTTGTATACAATTAGCGACGGTGCAGACCTCTACCCGGCTGTCGGCGAGTGTCTGATACGGAATGATACGGAGATTGGAGACGTCCCCCATCAGTGAACGGTCCCGTCGCGTTGTAGGACAGTCGTCCACTCCACTAGTCGCTTCCGTCCTCCCGAGCGAATACTCAATCCGAGCAGGACGCGAATTTCAAAACAAGGGAGACCGAAATGTAGCCCGTTCCTTTTCAGCAGGACCCCATTCTCAAATCGACGCTCATTGTATTCGTCGGGAAAGGGCCGACACCTTTTCACACCCTGAAAGAAAAGGGCTTTCATCGTGCGCGTTTCTTTTTTGTTACAATGTATTCATCAAACGGCATGTCATCTCACACGGGGTTTGCCTCACGTTGTATCGAGTGGTGTGCTCTTTCCGTTCGCAATCCTCTGGATTTGCTCCCGTGTCTATGGTTACCTACGCAGCAACCAAACGTGATATTGCAGTCACCGTACGGCCCATCTACCTCGACGGCCCGTCGGACCTGCTCAAGCGTCAGTTTACGTTTGGGTACGCGGTTACGATCGAAAATGAGGGGTCGGCGAAGGTGCAGCTTCTCCGACGCCGATGGATTGTGCACGAGGACGACGGAAGTCGTCAAGACCTAGAAGGGGACGCCGATCTTCCCGGCCATCCCGTCATTGCCCCGGGCGAGAGTCACGTGCACGACGGATCCTGTACCATCACGTCGTTTAACGGAACGGTGGAAGGCAACTACCTCGTCCAGCGGGCCGACGGCGAGCAGTTCCGCGTGCCGGTGCCCTCGTTTCACCTGCATGCCGCCGCAAACTAGCAATGTATGGGGCACCTCTCAGCGAGACCCTACATTGAGGGGCCTGTTCTCATTTCCGCTCGTTTCTACGTTCGATGCCGATGCACTCGTAGACCAAACGCAGGGCCGGGCGTATGCGGCTGCCTCCCCGGATTGCGTACCGGGCTCCGCCGGGGGGCATCATCTCGGGCCCGTAGGGTGCCGGTCCTCCTAAAGCAGAAGGAGACCCCGAACGTCGGCGTGGGCGCCTCGTTCAAGCGCCCCCGTTCCTCTCACGCCGACTCCTCACTCCATGTCTGCTGATCGCCCGTCGTCCTCCTCGGTTCTCCGCAGTGCTCTTACGGCCGGCAGCGCCATCGCTGGCGCGTATGCGGGCCTTGCCGCCACCCGGTGGGCCTACCAGCAAACCCTTCCCCCTCCCTCTGCTCTTCCTCCGGCCCTCGACTGGTCGACGCACTCCCTGGAGGTTCCTCATGGACGGGCCCAGCTGTACGTCCGCCCCGGCACGGGCGTCCCGGTGATCCTGCTCCACAGCTTCAACGCTGCGGCCTCAAGCGCTGAGATGGCCCCGATCGCCGACCACCTAGCTGCGACCACCGATCGGCCCCTCTACGCCGTCGACTGGCTGGGCTTCGGCGGCTCGGACCGGCCCGATCTGGACTATGCCCCTGACGTCTTCGGCCGTCAACTCTACCACGTCCTCACAGACGTTGTGGACGAACCAGCCGACCTTGTCGCTCTCTCCCTGGGGTGCGAGTACGCCGGATGGATGGGTCTCCAGGCCGCCCCCCGCGTCCGCCGTCTCGCTCTCATCTCGCCCACGGGCCTCACGTCCGAGCGCGGCCCCTCTATGATAGGACGAGCGGGACTGGCGATCGCGGGGCGCACCGGCGTCTTTGAATTGCTGTACTACCGCCTCACGCGACGCTCGTCCCTCCGTGACTACTACGAGCGTCAGGTCTTCCTCGACGCCGACGCGGTGCCGGACGCGCTCGTAGACTACGCCTACACCACGACCCACGTCCGCGGCGCGGCCCACGCCCCGCGACGCTTTGTGGAGGGCTCGCTCTTCCTCGACAGTGTGGGCCCGGAAATCTACGGACGGCTCTACCGCCCGACGCTCCTCCTCTCCCCAGAAACCCCCGGGCCCACCATCCAGCGCTTTGACCAGCTTCCCAACCTCCTCGACCAGAATCCCCACGCCCTCACCCACAAGACGGTCCCGGGGGGCTTGATGCCGCACTGGGAAGCGCCCGACGCGTTCTTCGAGGCCCTGATGCCCTTCCTGACGGGCGAGTGATCTTCGGACGCCCCCCCACCTCCGTTGGCAGCCCTGAAGGCCGAAGGCGAACGAGCCTCAAGCCTATCGGGAAGGCAATACACCCTGCCATCAGAGCACGTGCTTGCTTCGTCCGCCGTCGACCGGCATGGCCACGCCGGTCACGTATCCGGCGCGGGCACTGGCAAGAAACGTGACGGTCGCGGCAAACTCCTCCGGCTCCCCAATGCGCGGCAGCGCGTTCTGATCGGCCCAGTCGGCCTCAATCTCGTCGTAGGACTGCCCCGTCTCCGCTTGAATGTCATCGGCCAGGTCTTCAAGCCGCGCCGTGCGGGTGTAGCCGGGCAGGACCGTGTTCACCGTAATGCCGCTCGGCCCCACGTCGTCGGCCAGGCTCTTGGCGTAGCCCTGGACCCCGGCGCGGGCCGTGTTGGAGAGGGCGAGCGTAGGAATGGGCTGCTTGGCGGACACGCTGGTGACCATGATAATGCGGGCGTGGTCGTCCTCCGCCGCTGCGGTGCGGAGGTGCGGAAGCGCCGCCTCGCACATCGAGATGGTGCTCATGAGGTTCAACTCCACCGCCTCCCGGTAGTCCGCACGGTCCACGTCCGTCGCCGCGCCCGAGGGCGGCCCGCCAGCGTTCGTCACGAGCACATTCAGGCCGCCGAACGTATCCACTGTCTCCTCGACGGCCGCCTGTACGGCCGCCTCGTCCGTCACGTCACAAACGAGCGGCAGCACGCGATCGTCGGGCACATCGGCCTCGTCGCGCAGATCGTCGGCCGCCGCCGTGATGCGGGCCTCATTCCGAGAACAAAGGGCGACGCGACACCCCTCCTGGGCGAGTTCGCGTGCAGCTGCATAGCCGAGCCCTTTGCTGGCGCCGGCCACGAATGCCGTTCGGTCGGTGAGTCCAAGGTCCATGTCGTGCAGAAGAGGCAATTGATGAGCAAAGCGTGCGCTCCCAATCTACCGATCCGTGAAGAGGTTTGTAAAGCCCGTTGTTGCTCAAATGATGGACGGTTCACCACGTGCGTGGGAAAATGTATTGATACGTTCGCACGGATCGGTATGGGACGGCGCGCGGTCTGTCGAGGGGGATGGACAGAACCGGGGTGTTGCCCGAACACCCCAAATTTGTGCGTTGATTCGCGACAAGACACATCTTATGCTTTAGGCGCACAGCAGGCGGTCCACAGAACGTGTTATATCCGGGATTATGCCGACCCGGTCGGGATATTGCTCTCTTCGTTCTGTGTATCCTCCTGGAGACGAGAGACCTACCGTCCCCTCCGCTTCGTGGTATGCCGAGCGGTTCCGTGACGTAACACGGAATGGATCGGCCTAGGATATATTATGTGCTTTCGTACGAGTTTTCTTAAGCTGGAGAAATCATGGTAAACGAGCTCACGGCTGCATATAAAAGTCTGAAGGCAGCCAAAGATATTGCGGGGGGTATCCAGAGCTTGGATACCGAAACCGAAGTAAACCAAGCGGTCATTGATTTGCAGGAGCAGCTTCTGGAAACTCAGCAACTGCTCCTGACACTACAGGATGAGGCACAGCAAATGAGGGACAGAATCGAGGAGCTTGAGAAGATTGATGAAAGCAAGTTCGAGGTTGACGAAATTGAACGCAACGGACACACCTTTTCAGGTAGAAAAGCTTATCGCCATAAAGAGTCGGGGATCTATTTCTGTCCAGTTTGCTTCAGTGACGGTGATTTGGTTCCTCTGCAGTTCTCTCAGAACGGTACAAGTGTCCGAAAATGTGGAAGCTGTGACACGCGATTCGGTCAGTCCGATGACTATAGCCCTGAAGGTCCAGTTCATCTTTAACCATACTCTGCACTGATTATCTCTTCCAAACACAGTTTGCTCGGTTATGGCTCCATCAGCTATGGAAGGAGAGGCGCACATCTTCTGGGACAACTCGAATGTGTTCATACCCGCACAGTACGTCGCTGCTGAGGAAGAAGGCCCATGGGCTGAACGTAAGGTCAGGATACATTTTGAGAATCTCTACAGACTGGCTCGCTTCGGACGAGAAGTTGGATCTGCGTTTTGTGCTGGGTCAGTCCCCCCTGAACTGAAAGCCCTCTGGGACAATATCCGAGATATGGGTGTCGAAGTAGAATTATACGAGAGAGGAGATGAATCCGGCACAGAACAAGGTGTGGACCAGACCCTCCAGGTCCACATGCTCAGAGCTATGGCAGACAACGATTCTCCTCAAACTGCTGTGCTGCTCACTGGAGATGGCGCCGGATACGAAACTGGTATTGGGTTCCATGCGGATCTCGAGCGTATGTACCAAGAAGGATGGGGCATTGAGGTGATTTCGTGGGATAATGCGTGCAATGACAGCCTGAAGCAATGGGCACAAGAAGTAGGGGCTTATATCCCACTCGAAGACTACTATGATTCAGTTACGTTTCTTGAAAAGACGCGGGATGCGAAGGCTCTGTCGATGACCAGCAGGCCCTACGCCGAATCTGATTCAAGACGCACATAATCCCCGCTGGAGGTGACGGAGGGCAGATGCCGCCGTCAATCGCGGTCTGTTAGGTGGTTTCGCCTTCGCTGTCCAGGAGTGACAATGCCACAGGACTGAAATGGTCTCCGCTGTTGGTATTTTGACCGGACAGAATTCTGTTGGGTGTTTTTCCGCCCTCTGCACCCCAGCTTCCACGTTATATATATTGACATAATCATACCTTTTATCACCTATGCCAAATAAAAATATTTCAGGCAGAATTCAGAGCACGCTAAATAAAAGAAGGGAGGTAATTAGGATATTTATTATTGCTGCCGTTCTTGCGGTAGGTGTAAACCTGACGACAAGTGGGATATTAAACCTACTCCCAAACAATGATAACTACCAGTTATGGATTGGCATTATAGTAATAACACTTTCTATACTTTATCTAGGATATTTACTTATGAGCGAAAGAAAATCTGAAATATCTTATACATCTGCGGTTATAATTTCTAATGAAAATAAAAGACCAATAGGAATACCTAGGTATGACTTTTCTGAAGAACTTAGCAAGGTTTTTAATGCTTCATTTGCAGAGAACGAATCACTGAAAGACAAATGGAATAATGAAAGATTGGTTGAGTATAATACAGAAAATAGCAAAAATAAAGAAGATATAGATAAAAGGGGAGAAGACACCGAATATATATCAATAGTTAGGACAGATGAGAGCTTTATAGAGGTAGGAAAGTCAGAAGATATACTGATAGAGGCAACAGAATTCGTAATATTGGACTACCTCTCAAAACATTTGGATAGCTATTTCAATGACGTTGAGGAGGTAGATAAAGAGGTGACCAAAATAGAACGAGAAGATATACCAAAAATACTTATAGAAAATAGAATTCTTTCAACTCTTTCCAAACCACTAGATGAGAGAGATGCTTTCGTTGGCTCGTCAATATTAGAGGGTGTTCCAGAAGGTCAAGAGATAGTAAGTGTTTATGGCTCAAACGGCACACTGTATGAAAAATTTGAGCTTGTTCTTCCGAGGGGTACCGAAATAGAAAGACCAGGGCCCGGAAAATTGAGGATGGAAAATAGCCGTATTGTAATGAGCATGGCAATAAAATTTGATGGGATGACCAAAAATTTGCCTAGGGGTTTCGAGGATCTATACATGAATTTAGATAGCGAGGATGTAAAACCTTACAAGTTAGATGTAGAAATAAGCGTCTTGATAAAAAGAAGAGCTCTACTCCAGAGGAGTGGTTGGAAATATCACGAGTGGGTGGACTCTTTTTCGAACAAAATCGAGAATAAAATGTCATTCTCTGAGTTTGTAGACAGAATAAATTGGCCCATTGTCATGTGTCACCTCAGATCTTTCAAGGGTATGATGGAAGGTTCTCCTAATAGACCCAATGAAGATGTATAACTTTGTCGTTCTGATTGAGTCTAGCGAGAGACAATTTCAAAGGGGCGTACCCCCATGAAAAAGTCCCGTCGCACAGCGCTGCGCAGGGGCTTTTTCTCACTCTCCTCGGCTGATTATCCAGGCCCCTACTCCGTACCCCGGCCCGGAATGCGAATCATCTGGCCGGGATAGATCAGATCTGGGTCCTCAATGATCTCGCGATTGGCGTCGAACAAGGCACGCCATTGTCCGGCGCTCCCGTATTCCGCTTTCGCGATCTTAGACAGCGTATCCCCCTTCTTCACCGTGTAGAAGGTGGGCTCTGTCATCGTGGCCACGCCGCCCCCACCCTGCGGCGCTGCAACCGTGAGCCCATCGGCATCCACGGCCTCTATGCCCTGGACGTTGCCGGCCAAAAGAATGGCCTTCTCGCGCACGGCGTCGGACGAGGCCTCTCCGGTGAGGATCACGGTGCCGTCCGACATGGTCACCTTAAGGTTTGAGAGGAGGTTGGGAAGTTTTTTGCGAAAGGTGTCGAGGAGGACCTGCTCCGTGTCGCCCTCGACGTCGCGCCCCATATTTTTGATAAAGCTGATGATGCCCATAGACGTACGAATTCGGTTGGATGGAGAAATGAAGGATCGCTGCTCCCGAAAGGGTCAGTGCTGAACCACGCGGGCAAGCTGTTTTGCCTGTTTGATCCACTGCCGCACACGGGACGCCGCGGGCAAGGCACGCACGAGCGATCGTTCGTCGTTCACCTCGACCAGTCGCTCGTGAAGCCGAGCGGCATTGCGCTGTGCGAGCTCGACCACGCTATCGACTCCGGCGGCTTCCAGCAGCTCGGCATACTCCCCGCCGATGCCCTTCACCCGCATCAGGTCGGCGTGATTGACGAACCGAAGGATTCTGTCCTCATCGATGCCGGTGGCCGAGGCCAACCGTATGCGTGACACGCGCGTGCGACCGGCGTCCAGGAGTTTTTCGACGCTTCCGACGCCCTGTTTTTTCAGGACCGCTGCGCGTTGGGGACCGATGCCTTCAATTGACGTAAGTGCTGACATTGTTTTCCTCGTTGTGTTGGTGAGTAACACCACCCAGAATCGGGTGAGGGACCCCCTTCGTACGCGGTACGCCCGATTTTGTCAACGAGAATGTGAGTACGAACCGAAAGTGGCGCCATCGTCCGACGATCGCGTTCGCCCGAAGTGCGATTCAGGAGAAACGACCGGCGTAGGCCTCCGTCCTCCAAAGATGCGTCGTGTCGACAAAGGAGGACGCTCCCAGTCGACCCGCCCACTGGAAACGTCTGCTCGCCTGAGCGTTGACGCAGTCCGTGCTTCCTGATTTTGCCGAACCCATGCGCACACGGCCGATCCACCGGCGCGGGGGCCCTCCCGAAGAAATCGCTGCGGAAACAGGGACCAATCCCGCCGAACGCGAGCCAGACCTTATGCCGGTCGGGGGTTCGATTAGCAGTTCTCTCACCGTCTCCCACATGCAATGAGCGAAACATCCGTTCTCGTCGAAGCCTGCGTTACCTCCCCCGAAGAAGCAACAGCCTGCTTCAACGCAGGGGTCGACCGGGTGGAGTTGTGTCAGGAATTGAGCATCGGGGGCTTGACCCCACCCAGATCCGACGTTACCACGGTCCTCTCCAACGGGCCGGGGCCAACGTTCGTGCTTGTTCGTCCCCACGCTGATTCTTTTCGCCTGACGCCCACGGAGGTAGATGCCCTTGCCGACACCGTCGCCTCCCTCGTGCAGCTTGGGGCGGACGGGGTTGTGGTCGGGATGCTGGACGAGGACGGACACGTCGATCGGGCGGCCGTGGAAGAGGTGGTTCAGGCGGCCGACGGACGCCCCGTCACCTTTCACCGTGCGTTCGATGAGGTTGACGATCCACTCACAGAAGTGAACTCCTTGATTCGGGCAGACGTCTCGCGCGTATTGACCTCCGGGGGCGCGGACACGGCGTGGGAGGGTCGAGAGACCCTTCGAGCACTCGTGGAGACATGTGGAGACGATTTGACCGTCCTGGGCGGAGGCCGGATCCGCGGCGACCACGTGCGTCCACTGGTGGAAGCCACCGGGCTGACAGAGGTGCATGCCCGCGCCTCTGCCATCCCCGATCTCATTGCAGGACTGGAGGCGTCCTAGCGGTCCTCCTCGTGATCGACTCTGGTCCGCACCAGTGATTTTCCGAACGACTTCACCGTAAACACCGGGCACTGGGCCTGCCGCACGACCGTCTCGGCCACACTTCCCATAAACATCCGCTCCAATCCCGTCCGGCCGTGCGTTGCAATCGCGAGCACCCCCGCCTCTTCGGCCGCGTTCACAATCGTGTCGGCGACGTTCCCCGTGCCCACCTCAATCGTCACGTCCAATCCCTCGTCGCGGAGGGCAGCGGCCGGTGTGGCCAGCGCCTCGCGGGCACGCTCAGCAAGCATCTTCGTCGACGGAAGATCAAACTGGAGCCCGTACACATCCGGTGGAATCTGTCGCTCAACCACATGGAGGAGGGTCAGCGACAACCCATAGCTGAGAGCGATTTCGCGAGCGTGTCCCAGCAGAGATGCCTGCGCGTCCGAGAAGTCGACAGGCACCAGCAGCGATCGTCCCTCGAGAGCACCAGGGGACCCGTCCCCGCGCCCCACCGTGAGCACCGGACACGACGACCGACGCACGACCTCCTCGGCCACACTGCCCAGCAGGAGGCGTCGGACGCCGCGTCGCCCATGCGTCCCCAGCACGATGAGGTCCACGTCGTGCTCGGTTGCATACGAGAGAATGCCCTCCGCCGCCGACCGGTGGACGACCCGCCGTTCATGCATCTGCGGCTCCGCTACGGCCGTCCTCTCCATAGGGGCATGCAGGTCGGCCAGAACATCGTCACTGCAGACCTCGATAACATCTGAAAGCTCCGCATCGCGCTCCTCGACCCGGATGACGTGAAGCTCGGCATCGAAGCGCTGAGCAAGATGAGCGGCGTGTCGACGGGCCCGTTCGGCACAGGGAGAGCCGTCGGTCGGGAAGAGAATACGAGTAAGATGGATCATAGCCGGTCGGAGCGTGGGTCGACGGAAAACGGAAACTGTATGGTTAGGCGGCCGCCGAAGCGGTGTCCTCGGTCGGAGACACGAGTGACCGGCCGAACGCCTTCGTGGTCAACACGGGACAGGAGACGTGCCGCACGACCTTCTCGGCCACACTGCCCAGGAAGAAGCGTTCGAGACCTGTGCGGCCGTGCGTCGAGAGAGAAACAAGATCGATGCCCTCGTCCCGTACAAACTCGGAAATTTCGGAGGGCGCCGATCCGGTGCGAACGTGCGTTTCAATACGATTGGGCTCCTCAACGACTGTCGATACAAATTCGCTGAGGGTCTCTCGCACCTTCTCGTCGAGATCGGGCTCCACGTCGTAGACCGACCGAACCCCCCCGACGTAGAAGGCCGGGTGCAGGTCTTCTTCAACGACGTGCAGGACGTGGACGCGAGCGTCGTACAACTGCGCCCAGGCGTTGGCCGTCCGCAGGGCCTCGCGCGAGTAGTCCGAAAAATCCACAGGAACCAGAATCTGCTCGATGCGCCCGACCGCCGGCGTCGGGTCCGCCTCCATCCCCCGCACGGTAAGCACCGGCTGCTCGGCCCGACGCACGACCTCTTCGGCCACACTCCCGAGCAGAATGCGGCTCGGTCCCCGCCGTCCGTGCGTGCCCATCGCAATGAGGTCAACGTCCTCCTCCGACGCATAGCTGAGAAGGGCCGGGGCCGGCGACACGTCGCGCCGTACAACTTCGCGCACGGTCACCGCATCGAGGGCCTCGGTCGACAGCCCATCGTTGGCAAGTTCGTCGCGCAGAGCATCGAGGCCTTCCGTCGGCGACGGGCGATCGCGCGACCGGTCGTCGATGTCGTGAAGAACCTCGGCGTGAAGGATGTGCAGCGTAGCCCCGGTACGGGCCGCAAGGTCGAAGCCGTGTCGCAGTGCCCGATCGGACACCGACGAAAAGTCCCGAGCGATAAGGATGTCGTCGATTGCAAACATGTTGGACGTGAGGGTTAATGAGGAGAAAAGCCTCTTCTTATGTTGCTAGAGTGCAGTATACCGGTTCGTGGGGAAGTCGTTTGTCCACTCTTCCGCGCCGACCGCGACGGGAATTCCTGACGTGGTGTGTGGGGGAAGGTCGCACATCTTGTCTCCACGGCGGGCCGCGTCGATTTTCTCCCGTACGGCCCCCATTCCCGAACCGGGTTTGGGGCACCCGGCAGACGATACTCCGGTTACGGACGGTTGTCAGGGAATCTCTGATCGACCTGAGCGAGAACGACCTGTGATCGTACCGAGATCCTTTGATCTTTTGTCGTTTAGATGGAAGACTTGAGAAGGACGGACGTACATCCCATCCCTCTTCTTCTTTCTCCCCATCGCTGACCCGACCGACACTGTGGCAATGGAAGTTGTGCTAGGTATTCTCGCGGTCACCGTGGTCCTGATTGTGACCGAGGTGTTTCGCATCGACGTGGTGGCCCTCTTGGCCTTGCTGGCGCTGGTCTGGACCGGTAGCATCTCTCCGGAGCAGGCCCGCTCCGGCTTCGCAAGCAACGCCGTGCTCGCCATCATCGGCGTCATGATCATGGGGCGCGGGCTCTTCCGCTCGGGAGTGACCGAAAAGATTGCGAGCTTCATTCTCCAGGTGGCCGGCCGAGGCAAGCGACGCATTCTCTCCACAGTGTCGATCACCGTGGGGATCATGTCCGGTTTCATGCAGAACATCGGGGCAGCCGCTCTCTTCCTGCCGGTCATGACGGGCATTTCCAAACGGGAACAAATTCCCATCTCCAGCCTCCTGATGCCCATGGGCTTTGCGGCCCTGCTCGGCGGCACGCTCACGATGGTCGGAACCAGCTCTCTCATCGTTCTAAATGACCTCTTGACCGCCCAGGGCCTCGACCCGTTCGGGCTCTTTACCGTGCTGCCGATCGGCCTCCTTTTGCTCGGCACCGGCATCCTCTACTTCTTCGTAGTGGGGCCGTACGTCCTGCCCTCCTCCCCCAAGATGAACGAGAGCGCCTCCCCCGGCAAAAAGCTCCTCAATGTCTGGGGCCTCTCCGACTCGATCTTCACGCTCCGCGTGCCGAGCGACAGTCCGCTTATTGGCCAGTCGCCTGAGGAGTCAGAGATGGGGGCGCGGTACAACCTCAACCTGCTGAGGGTCTTTGGCTCCAACGGCACCAGCTACGACATCTGGGAAGATTTCCACCTCGACCAGGGACAAAAGATTGTCGTGCAGGGCCACGCCGAAGACGTCGAGCAGTTTGCCGAGTCGTACGCGCTCACGCTCGCAGAGGAAGATGTCAAGACCATTTCGGACTCCAAGGAGGGATACCTGGAGGTTGTCATTCCGGCGCGGTCCCAGCTCGTGGGGAAAACAATCCGTGACCTCCGGCTGCGGGAGAAGCACAACACGCAGGTCGTTCTCTTCTTCAGCGAAAGCCAGGTGGTAGAGGACAACGTCGCCGACCGCAAAATCCAGGCGGGCGACACGCTCGTGCTGCAGGGAAAGTGGGAGAACCTACAGTTCTTCGACGAGAGCGACGACTACATCACTGTGACCCCCCTCAAATATGATCAGAAAAAGCCGGAAAAGGCGTGGCTCGCAGTCGGCAGCTTTGCGGGGGCCATTGCTCTAGTGCTCGGCCTAAACTTTTCGATTTCGATGGGCTTCCTGAGCGGCGCCCTTGCCATGGTGTTGGGGGGAGTGCTCACGATCGAAGAGGCCTACCGGGCCGTCGAGTGGAAGGTGATTTTTCTCATTGCCGGCCTCATTCCCATTGGCATTGCGATGGAAACGTCCGGCAGTGCCGCGCTCATCGCCGAGACGCTGGTGGCGGCCGTGCAAAGCATGCCCCCATACCTCATCCTCTTCATCCTCGGCATCCTCATGACAATCTTCTCGCTGATCATGTCCAACGTGGCCGCCACGGTCCTGATGGTCCCATTGGTACTGGAGATGGGCGGCGCGGTGGGCCTTCCCTCCGAGGTGATGGTGCTGCAAGTCGGTCTCTGTGCCGCCAACTCGTTCATTCTGCCCACCCACCACGTCAATGCGCTCCTCATGACCCCCGGCGGGTATCGCGTGAACGACTACCTGAAGGCCGGAAGCCTCCTGTCCCTGCTGTTTGTGACGGTGTCGACGACCGTACTCTACTTCTTTTACATGTAGTGCTCCTGCCTGTACCTTCCGACGTGCGACCGCTCTCATCGACGCTCTTCTCCTTGTCCTCTCTTCGCCCATGACCCCTGCCGAGCGCTGGCCTGCCATTTTGCTGCAGCTAGAGCCCGACACCTGGAAGCGTGCAGAGGACCTTGCCGAGGCCCTCGGGGTGAGCGAGCGGACCGTCTACCGCGACGTGCAGTCGATGGTGGAGGCCGGCGTTCCCCTTCAGGGCGTGCCCGGAAAAGGCTATCGTGTCCCGGAGGACTACTTGCTGGCGCCCGTGACGCTCACGACCGACGAGGCGGTGATGCTGATTCTGGGCAGCGCCTACGCCGCCCAAAACTTTGATGGGCGATACCGGGCCGCCGCCCGTTCGGCCCAGCGCAAGCTCGATGCCGTCCTCCCATCGGAGGCGCGCGAACGAGCCTTTGCCCTGCAGGGCAGTGTCCACCTCGTGCCCCCCAGTGCCTTCGGCACTCCCACGGAGGACGGCCACCTTCAGCGGGTGCGCCAGGCCCTCGTGGAAGAGCGCGCCATCGTGGCGACCCTCGCCCCTCCGTCTGCCCCTCCGTCCGAGCGAACGCTGAACCCATACGGCCTTCTGCAAAAGGCCGCCACGTGGTACGTCGTGGGCTACGATCCCGACCGGTCGCGGGTCGTTCACCTGCGCCTTCAGGACGTAGACGACGTTCGCCTTACCGACCACACCTTCGAACGCCCGGAAAGCTACCGCACTCCCCCGGACGGCCCGGATCCCACGCCCACGGAGAAGGTTCGCGTCGTCTTTGCCGCGGAGGTCACGCCCTCCGTACAGGTCGCTCCCTCTCTCCACGTAGCCGACCGCGAATACACGAGCGACGGGCGCCTGCTCCTCACGATCAAGGTCGACCACGAGCTAGAGGTCTTGCCGTGGCTTCTGAGCTGGGGCCAACACGTCCGTGTGATCGAGCCGCGGGCCCTCCGGAAGCGCCTTGCTACCGAGGCGCGACGCATTGCCGATCAGTACCGCGACATGCCGACTCTTTTGGATTGACGTTCGGATTCGCAGGGCACGGCGTCTCCCTCCACCGCCGATGTCTTCGCTGCCCCATCTACCGAATGCGCACCAGCTTCTGCGTCTCGCGGTACGGCCCGGCTTCCATCCGTACGAAGTAGACCCCACTGGCCAGGCGCGGCGCGTCCCACACCAGCGTGTGAAAGCCTGCAACCATCGGCTCTCGATTCTTGAGCGTCGCCACTCGCTGGCCAAGAATGTTGTACACCTCTACGCTCACCTCCTCGTCTTCAGGCACGCCGACCTGAAACGCGACGGTCCCCGTCGATGGGTTCGGATACGGAGGATTCAACGTGTACACCTGCGGCAGGGCCTCCAGGTCTCGAAGCATTTCTTTCACGTAGGCCGTTGTGCCCACCACGAGACGCAGGGCGCGCTCAGTTCCTTCGGCAAGCACCGTAAGGCGCGCCTGGGCGGATTGCCGTAGATTCCATAGGTCTTTCGTTGCGGTATCAAGCAGCCATGCGTCAAGGTGAGCCGGAAGCTGCTCCGTTCCCTCTACCGACAACCGAACTGGGCCTGCCGCCTCCGTGTGCACCGTGAGCGGCCAGATGGTCCCGTGCGTGGGCACGCGGCGGACATCAGTACTGAGCGCTACATTCGGCGGGCTACCATCGGGCGGATCGAACGTGATGGACAGGCCACTGCCCATCGACGGGGGTTCGGGCCAGTCCCACGGGTCCCACTCGTCGACGGCCCCGTCCCGCACGGCCGCCACGTTGTCGCCATCACGACCGGTGCGGCTCGTCCCCCGAATGCGGAGGCGCCAGGCAAAGGCCGCCGCGGGAGTGGAATCGACGTTCGTTTTTCCGTTCCCGTCGGAGAGAAGCGGAGGCTGCACGGTGAGGGTGGTGGCCGACTCGGCAAAGACGGCGTAGCCCGAAAACGGCGCCATCTCGGTCACCGGGTTGTCCGGCGTATTGTATCCGTCCGCCCCATACGCACGAAGCGTCACGGGGGCCCCACTGCTCGTCTGGAGATTGGTCACCGGCACAGGCACGGTGAACGGCGTTCCTACAAAGTTCCAGCCCTGACTAAGCGCAATATCCACCGGCTCATTCAGCGGATTGACCGTCCCGGGGCCAGCGTCGAGCACCGCCCCCTCTCCCCGCACGATGAGCCAAAACGCCCGCCCCAGATCAAAATCACTCGTGCGTGGAAATTCTGCTACACGAGTCCCGATGGGCTCGAAGAATCGTGCTTCGGAGGGATCGTAGGCCGACGCACTGGCCAGGGTGGGAATGTTATCCCCCAGCACCGCCGTGGGGCGTGGATCCTCAAGCACGATGGGCATTGAGAGAAGTCGGTAGGCCGCCTGTGTGGTCCCTCCTGGCTGCGGCTCCGTCGCCCGCAGATCCCCCTCGTTCAGCTGCACGGGAAGCGAGTACACGCCGCGTCTGGGGGCGCGGATGGTGGTGCCTGCCGCATCGGTGGCGGTGAAATAATAGGTGAGCCCTGCCGCCCCGATGTCGCTGCCCGGAATGGTCGCCGTAAACCCCGATGCCCCTTCCTCCATCACGACGGCGGTCGGCTCGGGGGCTGTTCCCGCTCGGTAGTACAGCGTAGCGCCATCGAGGGGCGCCTCATTGGTCAGAATGCGGGCGATGATGGAGCGATCCTGTCCCCCCGTGGCCGCCGCGTCGTCTCCATTGCCCCCCGGATCGTGAATAACCACGATCGCCGCCCGACCGGCAAACGGCGAGGGCATGGCACTGTAAAGCACATATCGCCCCGTTTGGACGGTTCCTACTGGTGCGGACGAAAGAGAGGACGTAAGCCTCAACGACCCAGACGTGCGTACGCCCCCGCCGCCGTCCAGCCCTGCCTCCTGAATCGTGTATTGCTGCGCCGTGGCGGGCGTGGTGACAACGAATATGAGAATCATCCCCACCCCGAGCGCCCAACGGCCCAGCACAGGACCTACAGACAGAGGAAAAGTCATTTGAGATACCGAAAAGAAGAAAGAAACAAGGGGGATTAGGGACGTGGCTCGGCTGGCTGCATCGACTGCACGAGGGCCTCCAGGCGAGCAAGGCGATTCCCAAGAGCATCAATCTCCCGTTGCTGAGTAGCGATAGTCTTGGTGGCGGCGTCTAGGGTCTCCTTCTGCTCTTTTGCTGCCTCAATGAGCACGCTCACCAGTGGAGCATAGCGCAGACCGCGAACCGTGGTCCCATCGGCCTCATAGACGACGAGCTCCGGAAACACCTCTGCAACTTCTTCTGCAATAAGCCCGAGGTCGGGACGTCCATCCTCTTTCCAGTGGAACCGAACGCCGCGCAACTGTTCGACGAGGGCCGTTGCATCCGTAATCGTTGCTACGTCCGACTTAAACCGAATCGATGAGGTGGTTGCGGACGGGTCCAGCCATTCAAGATCCCCGCCGGCCGTATCGTTGTAGACCAGCACGTCCCCGTTTGTGGGATTCAAGGCGCTGAGGTCAGTGGCGGCAAGGCTTCCATTAGCAACCTCTTCGGACCCGACACTTCCAGTCGCAATTGCGTCGGCCGTTACGGCCCCCAGTGCAATGGCATTTGATGTCACTGCATCGACGGCGAGTTCGTCGGCGGTGACGGCACCTGTCCCCAAGTCGTCTGCAGTGAGGCTATTGTCCGCAACAATCGCACTGGTTACGGCCCCAGTGCCAAGATCAGATGCGGTGATGCTTCCATCCGTAATTTGATCACTGCCAACTCCTTCATTGAGGATACTGAGAGGCGTTTCACTGCTCCCGTCGCCTGTGAGAGTGGTGCCATCCGTCGTGACTGTGGCCGATGGATCGACCCAGGTGAAAGCAGTGCTTCCATCGGAGCTAAGAACCTGTCCCGACGAGGGAACATTCGTCGCACTCAAGGCGGGCTCAAGGATGGCCTCGTCGGCCACTTCGGTAGCCCCGACACTTCCGTCCAAAATTGCTGCAGCCGTCACGGCGTCAGGAGCCAGTTGCGTCGTCGTGATTCCCCCTTCGGCCACCCCAAGCGGACTGTCACTAGTCCCGTTGCCCGTCAGTGTCCCGTCGCTCGTCACGCTCGCCAGTCCATCTCCATTGCCATCCGCTCCAAACGTGAGCGTGTTTCCACTCACCGACAGCGTTGCGTCGCCCGTGGTTGCGAATTGTAGCGCGCCCTGGAGCGTCGTCTCTCCAGCGGTAATGGACTCGACCGCCGAGGTCAACGCTGCTGGAGCAGCAACCACAACATTATTGTCGGGATCTCGCGACACCGTGACGTTGGCTCCCCCCAAAACGGCTCCTGTCGCAATCTGCACGCCCGTCACCCCACCATCGGCGATGGAAAGGGTCGCGTCTCCGGTCTCAGCGCCACCGGTTAGCCCCCCCGTTCCCGAGACACTGGTGATGTCCCCGCCCCCACCCTCCGTCCAGGCGAGGCTGGCGCCATCGTAGCTGAGGAGCTGTCCCTGCGTCGGTGTGTTGGTGGTGCCAAGCTTTGGTTCCGTAATGGCACCGTCGAGAATCTTGACGGTACTCACGGCGCTATTCGCGAGAAGCGATTCACTTACGCCCCCTGTTGCAATAGAGAGGGTCACCTCTCCCGTATCGCTTCCGCCCGTAAGCCCCCCGACCGTCGTCACACCCGTGATGTCCCCCGCAGCAGCGTTCGTCCAAGCAAGACCAGTGCCATCGAAACTGAGTACCTGATCAGTTGAGGGCGCCGCCGTCGCGTTGAGTTCGCCAACCCCCACCGCCCCAGCCGCCAGATCCTGCGCCGTAAGACTGTTGTCCGCTATGATTGCACTGGTCACTGCAGCGGTCGCCAGCTTCGCCGTCGTAACTGCACCATCGGCGAGCTGTGTCGTGCCCACCCCCTCTTCCGTGATGCCCAATTCCACATCACCGGTCACGCCGGACAGCGTCGTGAGCCCGCTGCTTCCGGTGACTGACGTAACGGGGGCCGTCAAATCGCCCGTGAACGCAATTTCGAAGGCGTTCTGCCCCGTGATGCGATCTACGCTAATGTTTGAGCTTCCCTGAAGCTCGACGGTGCCGGTAAGCGTGGCGGTGCCATTCCCCACACTTGTGACTGCTGCTCCCGGTGCAAGATCGATCGCCTCCACGGTCCCATCGGCGATCTTTTGGGTCGTGACCGCTCCTTCAGCCAGCTTATCGGTTTCAACCGATCCATCAGCAAGCCGTGCTGCGGTGATCGCCCCCTCTGGGACAGAAAGCGTCAGATTTCCACTCGTGCCTCCCCCCGCAAGCCCCCCTCCCGCCGTGACGCCCGTGACGTCCCCCGTGGCCGCGTCCACCCAGGTAAACTGATTGTCGTCGGTATAGCTAAGAATTTGACCGGCGGCCCCGAAATTCGTGGCGTCGAGCGCCGACGCCGTCACTGCGCTGTTGGCAAGCGCGGCCGCCGTCACACTCCCCTCCGCAAGTTGGTCGACGCCGATGCCCCCATCCTGCACGTTGATCGTCGCCGTTGGTCCATTCGGATCCGTAATCAAAAGGGCACCATCTGTATTTTGCACCCCGAGGATGCCGGTACCATCGGCCGCTGGTGCGGAAAGCGTAATTACACCCTGCTCACGATCCACTGTGATGCTGGCCCCTCCATCCGCCGCAAGCCGTAAATCGCCCCGAAGCTCATTTACACTGTTGACGGCCGCACCGGCCGCGAGGTCGTTTCCCGTGATTGTGCCGTCTACAATCATGGCACTACGGACAGAATTCGGGCCGATCTTGGCCGCCGTCACGGCCCCATCGGCCATCTGGGCCGTATTCACGCCCCCCTCAGCCAGACCGAGTGTGACACTTCCCTCTGTCCCTCCTCCGGTGAGTCCTGTGCCCGGTGCCACGCCCGTAATCGTGCCTCCGGTTCCCTCTGCTGTAATCCTGATCGCGCCTTGATCAACGTCTAGACGTGCCCCATCCCCCGCCACGAGAGGAACGCCTCCCGTCAGGGTCGACGACCCAACCGTGAGTCCCGTCACCGCTGTGCCCGGTGCCAACGCCGCCCCGGTCACACTTTCCGCTGCCAGTTTTCGGGCGGTCACGGCTCCGTCCACCAGTTTCGCCGTTCCCACCTCGCCGTCGGCAAGTTGAGAGGCCCCAATCCCTCCCGGCTGCACATTAATGGTGGTCGTCGGTCCATTGGGATCTACAATTTGCAGTGCACCGTCATTATTTTGCACCCCGAAAATGCCACTGGAGCCGTCGGTCCCTCCCGGGGCGGAAATCGTGATGGTGTTTGCCTCCGAATCGACGTTGACCGTCGCCCCATTGGCCCCCTCGATCGTGAGCGCCCCCGGGATATCATTGATACTTGTCACCGCTGCATCATCCGCAAGCGCATCACGGCTCACAGCTCCCGCAACGACAGCCGCTGCCACTCCCGCCCGCAGGGCATACGCCGTGCTGGCCATGCGCAAGCGGGGCAGTCGTTCGCCGTTGATTTCAATTTCGAGGTAGCGTGCGTCGCCGTCGAACAAGGTGTTGGGCAGGGAGGTCTCACTACCAAGAAGAACACTTAGCCGACCATCGGTCACGGCCACCGCCGATCGATTTTCCGTCCAGAGCGCCTGTCCGCCTGTTTCTACGCCGTAGATGCGCGCCGTAAAGGCCACCTCGCCGTCCACCTGCTGCTCGTCTTCGAGCAGGCTCGCCTGATAGTGAAGCACGGACGGGACGTTCTGGGCCCATGCCTCGGCGAAAAGCAGACTGAGCAGGAACGCGACGACGAAGATTCGAAGGGTCATGGCTGGAAAAAATCAGACAATGTGGAGGCGGCATGGTGGCAACACAGATGGGCTTCTCATTCGCGCTCGAGAGCCTGAAGGCGGTGGCGAAGGTCGTGAAGCAGCGCCCGATCCGACTCGATCTGGGCCTGCTGGGCCTTGACGGCCTCCACGAGTAGAGCGACGAGACGAGCATAGTTTACTGTTTCGGCGTCCCGACCATTCGGAGCATAGGTTACGACCTCCGGAACGACCGTCCCCACCTCTTCCGCAATAAAGCCCACGTCGGGGTCGCCGCTCTGAATCCATCGGTACCGAACGCCACGCAGTTGACTGATCAGCGAAAGGGCGTCTTCGATCGGCTGAACGTCGGTTTTCCAGCGTCGCGAACTCATCTGATCCGAGGATTTCTTGTCGTCGTCCGCCTCAATCGTAATAGTGCCGGTATTCTCATTCGGAATCACGGTCACGTTGTCTCCTCCGACGAGTCGGACGCCATCGGTGAGGCCGTTCAGGGCGGTGACCAACTCGCCGGGGCGCACCTTCGACGTGGTGACGGCCCCATTGGCGAGTTTTTCCGTCGTAACGGCTCCGTCTGCAAGCACCTCCCCGAGGACCGCCCGCGTCCCGAGCTTGTCACTCGTAACCGCCCCATCGGCAAGGTGCGCCGTGCCCACCGCGCCCGTCGCGATCTTCGGTCCGGTGACAGCCGCATCGGCAACGGCCGCGGTCGTTACGCCTGCTGCCGCCAGCGCGTCCGAAGTGACACTTCCATCGGCGAGGGCGTCGCCGGTCACCGCTCCTGCAGCCAACGCGGACGCCGAGACGCCTCCCGCGACTACTCCATCCGCTCGCCCGGCGCGCACGGCAAACGCTGTGCTGGCAATCGGTATGCGGGGGAGGACCGTGTCGTCCACGGTGAGCTGTAAATAAAGACGTGAGACCTCGAACAAGGCTTCGGGCAATGGGGTCTGACTCCCAAGAAGCAGACTAATCCGGCCGGCCGAAAGCGTCTGATCGGCATACGCTTCCGTCCAGCCCGCCAGGGGGCTTCCGTCCTCCTCTTGTCCAAAGAAGGCGACCTCCAAATCAACGGCCCCCTCCACCGGAAAACTGCCCTCGGCAAGTGTGGCCTGGTAGTGAAGCAGCCGCGGAACCTGAGCTGCAGCCGGAACTGTCCCCATGCTCATGATCATAGCGAGCAGAAGACCAACAAGCGGAATGTGAAAAGCCGGAACCGACGGACGGGAGAAAAGCACGGTGCGAACGGAAAAACACGAAGGGGATGGTGAACAAACGCCCCGACCCGACTGAGACCGGATCGAGGGTCTACGGCGTAGTCGGGGGAATGGGAAGCGGTTCGGGGGCGGGCGGAGGGGTTCCGCCCCCACCCCCTTGCTCTCCTCCCGATCCGCTCTGAAGTGCAACGACCGTGGCCACCCCGCTCCCCACGAGCACGGTGCCCATCGTCACCCAGGTACTGGTCCGACGAAAGAAGGACGGACGGGTCGATTCAGGAGTTGAGGAAGCAACCTCAGTAGGGCCCTGCACATCTCGCTGGACAATCGAGACCAGTGACACGTAGGCCGGAGGATCGGCTACAGGATCGGTCGTGTAGGTCGGATCGATTCCAAGAAGATTTACTACCGCCGATCGTGCCTGCTCGAGCTCGTCCCGCTTCAGATGAATCAGGGCAAGGATTCGATAGGCAGAAATCGCTTGGTCCGCCGTCCTTTCCTCTTGATTCAGACAAGCAGCAGCAAGCCGGAGGGCCTCGTCGTATTCGGCCTCTCGATACTGATCCTGCGCCGCGGCCAGTGCCCGCTCACAAACTGCGGATTGCGCGTAGGTGGGAACGAATGGGACGAGACACACTGCGAGCAGGACCGGAAGAACCGCTGCCCAAAATCGGGACCCACACATGCCGAAAGGGGATTGAAGCGAGGATATAGGAATCCTTCGCCGTCCGTTCACCCCTGAGGGATCCATACTCTCTTCTCAGAGCAGGTATCCCTTGGCGCTGCACGCTCTCATGCCGATGAGAATTCCCCGCAGAGAGTGCAGCTCAACAGTGACAGTAACGGATGGCACTTCCTAGATCGCTCATCTCCGGTAGGGGCACGTACGTGTCTTACGCATCTGCCATGCGCCATTCACGCAAGCCGGGGACGCCTTTGGTCCCTCTACGACAGCGAAACGGCGTCGGGAGATGGAATTGCTCCCATCTTGAGGAGGGTTCTTATTTGATCGAGGCTCATGGTCACGACCGACTGGTCGATCATTTTTTCTCGGAGCGACGCGTTGGAAAGGGCACCGGTGTCGACGGCAGCGCTGGAGAGGTCAACCGACCACTCCCCCACTGGCTGATACAACCAGTCCTCGACCTCATAGTCAACGAGAATTCCTCCACGCCGATAGTACTCCAGCGTGGTGAGCCGACCTGTCCGGCGTGTGCCTTCTTGGGCCTCCGCTCGAAATTTCTTCTCCGCCCGCTCCCGGTCCCATCTGATCCACATCAAAACGAGGGCTGTATGCAGCAGATAGAGCCGCCCGCGCCGCTGTCCAGGGGACTGCGGCTTGCGACCAAATGTCGCTACTCCCTGCTGGAAATACGCAAACGCCTCGTCGGGGAGGCGGCGCAGCCAATCGACAGGGGCCTCATCGGGAGCTGGGGGCCACTGTGACACCAGCGTTGCAAATTCCTCGGAGTATCGGTCCAGTTCTTCTGTCGCCCCTGCCGACCAGTGTTGCGTTTGCTGGGTCGGCTCCGTCTCGGAGGACCTTGTCGACGACTCGTGGTCGGGCCTGCTTCGATTCGGTGTAACCATTCTATGACTGTGGCGACGAGCGGAGACCTGCGCACGGGAATGCTTCGCTGTACGTAACGTACAAAGAATCGCTTACGTCAGTGCAGATCGCACTGGATGATGTGTGTTGATGTTAGTTGTACAGAATGCCTTTCAAGATCCAACGGTCGGGATTCCCAATCCTGTTATTACCCAAAATTCTCGGGGCGTAAATTCGGGTTATGTTCTGCTCACGGCAGCCGGCTCAAATTACGAAGACGAGTCGTCGGGCTCCCGATCCTGCAAATTGAGCACAATGGACGTTTCCTCGTCGGCCCGCACCTCCACGGTCTGAGCCTGCGTTCCCAGTGCGGGATGCACAGCGGTCACGCGGTGCGTCCCAACCGGCACCTGCGTTTCGTACCACACGTCTGTCTCCCGCGCGTGCAGGGTCCCATTGATGTAAAGAGTGCCCCAGGGACGGGCGAGCACGCGGAGTCGACCGGTTTCTTGGGTCAACTCCGCGTGCATGCGGTGTGTGGAGTCGGCTTGTACATTCACCTGGGCTGTCCAGGGCTCATACCCCTCGATCGACAAACGAACTTGTTGCTCTCCTGCCGCAACCGGCTCTACAGAGAGCGGGGTGCGTCCTCGTTCAGTCCCTGCCACCGTAACGACGGCTCCGAGAGGTGTGGAGGTCACGTAGAGTGCACCGTAGGCAGAGGACGGATCCGGCGCCTCATCGGCGGATTCCGGGACGGCAATCGCGGGCACGGGACGCGTCGTCGGTTGTGTCACCGTGTCCGATGCCGGGACGGCAGCAGCCTGGGACTGTGACGCAGACGGGGCGGAATCCGCCCGGCCGGGACGAGTGCGAAGAACAAATTGTAGGCGCGCCTCGGTGTCCCCATTCAGCACGAGGACCGTATCGGTTCGCAGGTACCCGGGCGCCTGCACCGAAAGCATATACGCCCCCGGTCGGAGCCCCGGATCGGTGAGCGGCGTGGTACCTACGGAGTCTCCGTTGACCCGAACGACGGCCCCCTCCGGCTCAGAGCGCACCACAAGGCGTGTTCGCCCGCTCGATGAATCCCCACTCCCCCCCGAGCGACCTCCGTCCAGGGGCATTACGTCCACGGACATCGAGGATCGCGAACGGACGGTCCGCTGCTCCCCCCAGTAGAACACCGCGACGAGTCCCACCCCAAAAAGGAGGAGCACGGCCGGAAAGCTTAGACGGCGCAACACGAGCCACACCCGATCCCATCCATCGGCCGCGGGAGGCGTATAGGGCACCCACCGTGGGGCCTCCGGCTCGTGCTCATCAGGGCGACTATCCATGATCATGTGGAAAAGGGTCGTTCAGAATCCCGGCGGCATGCCCCCCGTACGTCGAGCATTTTGGTATTTTGTGAACGACCGCGCCCCCGTCCCGTTCGCCTCCGGCGCACGGCTTTTCGTCGAATTTGCCTCAATCCCACGATGAGCACCGAGACCCTCCGTACGCCCGCCGGCCTCACGGCGTACACCGACGTGGGACGCGGCCCCCCTGTAGTGTTCGTACACGGAAATCCCACGAGCGCTCACCTCTACCGGCACCTCATCGACGCCCTTGCGCCGCAATACCGGTGCATTGCGCCCGATCTCCTGGGCTTCGGTCGCTCCGCAGCCCCTCCCGACGGCTCGTACCGCCCGTCTGCCCATGCCACCCGGCTTGAATTGCTGCTCGCCCGCCTAAGCCTCCACAATGTCACCCTGGTGCTCCACGACTGGGGGGGACCAATCGGCCTCTCCTACGCTCTTCGCCACCCGAGCACGGTACAGCGCCTCGTGCTCTTCAACACGTGGGGATGGCCGCTCGACCATCGTCCCCTCATCCGGTGGGGGAGTGGCCTCGTCGGAACCCCCCTCGGTCGCCTCTCGATCGAGAAGGGAAACGCATTTGCTCGGCTCGTCATGCCCCTCACGCTGGGGTCCCTGTCGGTTTCCCCTCCTTCCTGGATCCGTACCTACGCAGATGCCCTCGACTCTGCCCCGCGTCGGCGCGCCTGCTGGACGCTGGCCCGAAATCTCCGCACCGCCTCCAACTGGCTTCGCCGACTTTGGACCCGTCGTGCCCGAATCCGTACTCGTCCCGCGCTTCTCTGCTGGGGCATGAAGGACCCTGCCTTCGGTCGGGAATCAACCCTGCGTCGCTGGCAATCCGTCTTCCCACAGGCATCTACCCGCCGGTATCCCAACGTGGGGCACTACGTCCCGGAAGAAGTGGGACCCGCTCTAGCTACTCCCCTCCAGCGCTTCCTCTCCTCTTCGTGCACGTAATCTGCCCCGTGAGGCCTCACGTTTCCTGTCGAGCACGAGCGTCGATTGACAGACTGCATTCAACCGAGAAGCAACATTCAGGTCCACGTTCAGAAATCCCCCCTTCGGCTTGTCCGACCACTAAGTGACCTAAGGGACATGTTGTGGATTGAAATCGTGGTCTTTTAATGTCAGCCTGGATGAACCGCCCGTCGCGAGGTGCCCCTCCCAATTTCATCCGGAATGTGGGCCGTCTCTCTCGGCTCGGAGCCGGTTCCTCAGAACAGGCAGGAAATAGGCTCGTAGAGAGCCACGCTTCATTCTTTTCCCGACGAGCCCCCCCATCCTCCATGTCCGAATCCTACGAGCAGGAACGCACCGTCGCCTTCGAGGCCGTTCAGGCCGCCGCCACGCTGACAGAGTCGGTACGCGAGAGCATGGGCGAGGTCCTAAAAAAAGATGACCGATCGCCTGTGACCGTGGCCGACTTCGGCAGCCAAGCGCTCATCTGCCGTGCGCTCATGGAGACCTTTCCTCAGGATCCTGTCATCGCCGAAGAAGACTCCTCTGCCCTCCGCAACCCTGACAACACCGATGTTCGGGATCAGGTCCTGGAGCACGTTCAGGCCCACCACGAGGCCGCCACTCCAGAAGGGGTGTATGCCTGGATCGACCATGGCACGGCCCGCGAATACAGCGATCGGTTCTGGACGCTTGATCCGATCGATGGCACCAAAGGCTTTGTACGGGGCGACCAGTACGCCATTGCCCTGGCCCTGATTGAGAATGGCATTCCACAGGTGGCGGCACTTTGCTGCCCCCACCTTCCGCCCGACCTGGCGGACGACGATCCGGACACACGTGGGCAGGCATTCCTTGCAGTTCGGGGCGAGGGCACGCTGCAGCGCTCTCTGAACCAGGACACCGAGCCGACCCCCATTCACACCAGCAATACGACCGAGCCGAGCCAAAGCCGGTTCACGGAGTCGTTCGTGTCCTCACACAGCTCGCACGACTTGGCCGTCGAAGTGGCCGAACGCCTCGGCATCACCGCCGACCCATTCCGCCTCGACAGCCAGGCGAAGTACGCCGCAGTGGCAACGGGGAACGCCGACATCTACCTCCGCCTGCCCCGTCCGGGGACCGACTACACAGAACGCATCTGGGACCATGCAGCCGGAGCACTCGTCGTGGAGGCCGCAGGGGGAACCGTCACCGATATGCACGGCTCTCCGCTCGACTTTACCCACGGACGCCTACTGAAACAGAATACGGGCATCGTGGCAACCAACGGCGCCGTCCACCAAGACGTCATTGATGCCCTAGAGGCCTCTACCAGTTAAGGCCATGCCCCTTCGGCAGGTCCTGTTCTGATTCACCTTCCGCCGTTCGTGGGCGGCCGTACGTCTGGACGTGTGGACACCTGGTTGTAGCAGCCCCCGGTACCTTCAACCGTCCCCACACTTTACCAGACCGAGGCCTTCCATCCGGCAAACGGCTCGCCCCCCGGCAAACTGGCTCTCCACGGCATGATAGCCTACCTCCTCTGCGCTGGATTCGGCACCCGCATGCGGCCGTTGACAACGGATACGCCCAAATCTTTGCTCTCCCTGAACGGCCGTCCCATTCTGGACTACCTGATGGACGAGCTTCAAGACTGGCAGGGACTCGACGCCATTCACGTCGTGGTAAACCACCGGGATGCCGACGCCTTCCGGGACTGGGCACCCGCGTGGCGATCGGTCCTCGATCCGCTAAACGTTTCCCTGACAATCCACGACGACGGGGTGTCCACACCGGACGACCAACTCGGAGCTGTGGGAGACCTCCACTTCTTGTTGGAGAAGACCGGCCTTCCCGACGACGGGGCGCTCGTCAGTGGCGGGGATAGCCTATACCGGTTCCCACTAGCGCCCCTCCTCAATGCCTTCACCGGCACGACGAATCGCGTTCTGGCCTTGCACGAACCCGACCCTGCCCAACGAAAACAGAGCAGCACGCTCCAGCTTCGGGAAGAGCGAGTAGAGGGGCTCGTCGAACATGCGAATGAGGCGTCGTCAACCCGAATCTGCCCGTCGTGGTACCTCCTCTCTCCCAATGCTCTTGCGTCTGTCGGGCCTTATCTGGATCGGGGAGGAGACCCGGACACTCTCGGCAGGTTTCTCGATGCCCTCGCCCAGCCCCAACGGGTAACCGCGATCCGTTTGCCCAAACAGGCTCCCCTCCGCCTGCACTGCAATACCCCAACGGATCTGGAGCGGACCCGCCGCCTGCTGAACCGCGAACCGCGCCTTCTCCTAAACGCCGATCAGGTGAGGGCGTGTCTCAACTAGCAGCCTCGTTCCGTTGTCGTGTGTCCAAGTCGGAGACTGAATCGAACCGCAGAAACATCAGAATCGAGAGTGGGCGCGTCTGACGTCATTGTCCCCAACGCCAGCTGGGGATTAACTGCAGCGTCTTATCCGGCCCCAATCAGGACTGGGGGACGTGAAGCAGCGAAGGCCCGTGGGGAAGGCCGTTCGTTTTGGACAGCATCGGAAAACGC
The DNA here is from genome assembly GCF_002954405.1 of Salinibacter sp. 10B. Taxonomy (NCBI): domain Bacteria; kingdom Pseudomonadati; phylum Rhodothermota; class Rhodothermia; order Rhodothermales; family Salinibacteraceae; genus Salinibacter; species Salinibacter sp. 10B. The sequence continues at coordinate 846,232 of NZ_MQWC01000004.1, forward strand.
TGCGCACACGTGCGCCCAACTTCTCCTCGGTGCTACAGCCTGCGATTTTCTTGCCCAACGCCCCAATAGCGCCGTTCCCTCGGGCGTCCCCATCTCCACAGTCCTCTAACATCACCCGTCCCTCAGAAACCGTTTGGATAGTCTGACTCCAACGCCCCCATGTGTATCTCGGCGCTCCATGCGTGCAATTCGTTTCCGACCGTGAATCAAATAAATGTCTACCCGTTCTATCCTATCGGAATTCGTTCTTTGACCTATCGGGACTTTCGGCGGCGTCCGCACAACTTCGCAGACGAGAAGCAGTAGAGGCGACTCTCCACTGCTGACTTTTCCTCACCCCCTGCTGTAATGAGTCGTTCGACGGACACAACGCTTCCCGGTACACTCTCGGTGCTCGACGTGGTCGCCCTAACCGTGGGCGTCGTCGTGGGCGCGAGCATCTTCCGCACTCCCTCCCTCGTTGCCGAAAATGCAGGAAGTCCGCTGCTCACATTTGCCGTCTGGGGACTGGGGGGCGGCGTCTCCTTCATCGGAGCCGTTTGCTACGCAGAGCTGGCATCGGCCTATCCTCATGCAGGCGGCGACTACCACTACTTCCAGCGGGCCTTTGGCGACTGGATGGCTTTCCTCTTTGCATGGGCACGGCTCGTGGTCATCCAGACCGGCTCCATTGCCTTACTTGCGTTCGTGTTCGGCGACTATGCCTCGGAGCTCCTATCGCTGGGCGCTCACTCCTCGTCGATCTACGCCGCGGCCGCGGTCCTCGGACTCACGGTGTTGAACGTGGCAGGGGTGCGCCTCGGCAAGACCACCCAACGGGCCCTTACAGCTGCTACTGTGCTGGGCCTCATCGTTATCGTGGGCACCGGCCTGTTTCTTGCCCCTGACGCCGCGGCGTCTTCAACTGCCTCGGGCGGGGGATCGATGGGCTCCAGCCAGTTCGGCATGGCCATGGTATTCGTCCTCCTCACCTATGGGGGATGGAACGAGTCCGCCTACGTGTCCGCCGAGCTCAAACACGTGCAGAAGAACATGATTCGCGCCCTCCTCATCAGCCTCGGGCTCATCACGACGCTCTATTTGCTGGTGAACTGGGCCTACCTGAGCGGCCTGGGCCTGGGCGGGATGAGCGGCACCGACGCCGTGGCTGCCGATCTGATGCGCGCGACGCTCGGCGAGACTGGTGCGATTGTGCTGAGCGTGTTCGTGGCAATAGCGGCCCTGAGCTCCACGAATGCGACGATCTTCACGGGTGCACGAACGAGCTTTGCGCTAGGCCAGGACGCCTCCCTGTTCTCGGTTCTCGGGGTGTGGGACGACGGCGCCAACACACCCGCCAATGCTCTCTGGATACAGGGCGGCATTGCGCTCGCCCTCGTAGGGGTCGGCGCCGCCACGCGACAGGGCTTTGAATCAATGGTGGACTACACGGCACCCGTGTTTTGGCTCTTTTTCCTCGCGACGGGCGTGTCCCTGCTCGTCCTTCGCCGGACGGAGCCCGACGTCGACCGCCCGTTTCGGGTCCCCTTGTATCCACTGACGCCCTTCGCCTTCTGCCTCGCCTCGGTCTACATGTTGTGGTCGAGTCTCGCGTACACCGGTGTGGGCGCCCTGTTGGGGGCTGGGGTCCTCCTCGCCGGCGTACCGCTCCTGTGGTTCCGTGAACGTGCCCCGGCGGACTCTTAGAAACGGATGTTCTGATGTTGTCCCCCCCGCCGTACAAAACGAGCCGGTGAGCACGAGTCCACCGAGTTGGCAGTCGGTCTCCCCTGCCCGGCATACCCTCGCTTAAGAACCTGTTTTAATTTACGCCCGTCTCCACATCCGATGCCGATATTTTCGTAGACCAAAAGCAAATCGGAGCGTATACGCCTGCATCCCCGGCGGAGAGGAACGGGTCCGCAGTCGTAGCGTCCTGCCGAACTCACAGCGTATGAAATTAAAACAGCTTCTAAAATCAAAGTAGCATCAACAACCCGACGCCACTCTCTGTCTCCTCTCTTGCCCTGCTATGCGCATTCGTCTCCGTTCGCTGCTCGTCGCCGCTACGACGTTCCTTCTCCTCGGAGGACTTGCGTCCCCGAAGGGATGGGCCCAAGACATTGATACGAGTGAAACGTCCCTCGTCCCTCCGTCCCCCCCATCGGACACGTCCGTGGACGGCGACGTGCCCTTTGTCCGCACACCGCAGCGAATCGTAAACCGAATGCTCTCACTGGCGAATGTCTCTGAGGACGACGTGGTCTACGACCTGGGCAGCGGGGACGGGCGTCTGCCCATCACGGCCGCTCAGAAGTATGGCGCGCGGGGCGTGGGCATCGAGATCAAGCCCGATCTCGTCCAACGAGCCCGTGAGCGGGCGAAGTTCGCCAACGTGGACGAGAAGGTTGAATTTCGTCAGGGTGATCTCTTCGAGGCCGACATTAGCAACGCGACGGTCGTCACCCTTTACCTTTTGCCCGACGTGAACACCCGGCTGCGCCCCAAGCTACTGGAGGAGTTGGAGCCCGGGACGCGAGTTGTGTCTCATGGCTTTGACATGGACGACTGGGAAGCGGATAAGGTCGTCGAGCTTGAAACCACCTACCTCTACCTATGGACCATTCCGGAGACGATCCCTCCGCACCTGCGGAAACCGGACGACAAATGACTGTGCCTGCCTCCCGTTTTCAATCAACATCGTCACCATCCGCCGCGAGACTCCCGCGTATGATCTCAAAGAGGCACTTTTCAGCTCCCCATTTTCCCGCGTATCTCTTCCCGACTTGTTCTTCCGCCATGGCCTTCGTTTTTCGCTCCATCGGTGTCCTGCTGGCTGCCGTTCTCCTTTTTGCGGGCTGCGGCTCCTCCAACGACGGGTCGTCCGGGCCTCCAGGCCGCGGGGGGGGACCGGGGTCTAACAACACGCCGTCGGTGGAGGCCGTGAAGGCCCAGTACGGCTCGTTGCCCCTGGAGGAACGGATGAGCGGAACCGTCCGCGCCCGCAATCAGGTCGCCATCTATCCGGAAGTCAACGCGCCGGTGGTGTCGGTCGAGGCTCAGACCGGCGAGTACGTGCAGGAAGGCGCCCCCCTGGTGCGCCTCAAGGACGACGTATTCCGCGAACGGGTGCGGCAGGCCGAGGCGTCCCTCCGCATCGCAAAAGCCGATGTCAAGAGTGCTCGCGCCAACCTGGAGGGCCTCCGAGCACGCCTCAAACGAACGAAACGGCTGGCAGAGCAGGACTTCCAGAGCAAGCAGGAACTGGAGACGCTGCAATCGGACGTCGAGGGGGCCGAGGCCGCCCTGGAGCGGGCCAAAGCCCAGGTTGCACAGGCCCAAGCTACGCTCGACGAACGACAAGTCGACCTCCGCCGCACCGTCGTGCGCGCTCCGATCAGTGGCTACGTCGGCGCCCGCAACGTGGAGGTCGGACAGCGGGTCGATAACAGCACTCGCCTTTATACGATGGGGGACCTCGACACTGTGAAGGTGCGCGTGCAGGTAACGGATAAGATGTTCGGGAAAGTGCAGGAGGGACAGTCTGCCCGCATTTTCGTGCCCTCGAAGGACACGACGCTTGGGGCCTCTGTTACGCGCATGTCCCCGTTTCTTAGCAACGAGTCGTACAGCGCCGAGGCCGAAATCGTCGTGCCGAACACCGATCGCGTGCTCACCCCCGGGATGTTCGTGGAGGTCGACGTGGCGTACGGCGAGAGCCGGCAAGCGACGATTATTCCGCTGAGCGCCATCTACGAAGACCCAACCACCGGGGCACGTGGGGTGTTCGTCGCCCCGACTCTCGGTACGGAAATCTCTGTGGAGATGCCAGACTCGTACAGCGCTGAGGACCCGCCCCCCCTCACCCAGCCGACCCCCACGACGTTTCGTCAGATCGAGGTGATCGCCGAGGGCCAGCAAACGGCCGGAGTCCGGGGCATTCAGCCCGGCGACTGGATTGTGACCGTCGGCCAGAATCTCCTGAGTGCTGCGGGCGAAGAACGTGTGGATGCCCGCGTGCGCCCCATGTCCTGGTCCCGCCTCATGGCCTTGCAGCGCATGCAGGACACCGACCTGCTCTATCGAATTCTGGAGCGCCAGCAGCGCATTGCCAAGCAGCGGTTCGGCTCCACTGATTCCGCAGCCACGGACTCAGCACAGTCCGCGGCCGCCGCGTCGGGGCGGGCTGACTCGCTCGATAGCAGCACGCTCTCCACCGCCTCGGACGGATCCCGCTGACCGGTTCTCCCCGACGGTCCTTCCTCCTTTTTGCACTGCCCCTGCCTGATCCCCAAGTCCTATGGCCCTCTACGACACCTCCATCCGGCGCCCCGTCGCCACGGCGATGACCTTCCTCGCTGTTATCGTGGTCGGGGCCGTGAGCTTCTACTACCTTCCGGTCGACCTCCTCCCGGAGATCGAGTATCCGCGCGTAACGGTATACACGAATTACCCGAACGTGGGGCCGGAGGAAATGGAACAGATCATTACGAATCCGGTGGCGAACGCCGTTTCCAGCGTGCCGAACGTGGAACGGATGACCTCCCAGTCGGAAGAGGGGGGCAGCCGGGTCAACCTGGAGTTTGCACAGGGCACCGACCTCAATGCCGCCGCCAACGACGTGCGGGCCGCCCTGGACCGTATTCGCGACGATCTCCCGGTGGAGGCCGAGCCCCCCGGCATATGGAAATTCGACCCAAACAGCCAGGAGATCGTCTCGATTGCCGTCGAGTCGCGCCGGGACTTGTCGTCCCTGACGCGTCTGATGGAGCGCAATCTCAGCAAGCAGTTTGAGCAGCTTCCGGGCGTCGGTACGATCAATGTGCGGGGCGGCATCTACCGACAGATCCGGGTGAACGTAAATCGGGATCGGCTGAAGGCGTACGACCTGTCGGCCGCCCAGGTGCAACAAGCCATCGGGCAGTCGAATGTCGCGTTGCCGGGCGGAAATGTGAAGGAAGGCCTGAAGGACCTGTACGTGCGGACGCAGGGGGAGTATCAGTCGCTCGATCAGATCCGCAAGACCGTGGTGACCATGGCCGACGGCACGCCCGTGCGGGTGGAGGACGTCGCTGAGGTGGTAGACGGATACGAAGACCTGAATCGCATTGCAGAGTTGAATGGGATTCCCGTGCTCCGGCTCGAAATTCAGAAGCAGAGCGGGGCAAACACCGTAAGCGTGGCCGAGCGCATCCGTGAGGAAGTCGAACGGGTGAATCAGTCGCGCAGCGACGTGCGGCTTACCGTCGTGAGCGACCAAAGCGAGTTTATCAGCAAGTCGATCAATAATGTCCAGAACTCGGCCATTTGGGGCTCGCTGCTGGCCATTCTGGTACTGTACCTCTTTCTGCGAAACGGATCGACCACGTTTATCATCGCGCTGTCGATCCCAATCTCGATCATAGCAACATTCGGCCTCCTCTTCTTCAATGACCTCACGCTGAACCAGATGACGTTTGGGGGCCTTGCCCTGGGGGTCGGTCTGATTGTCGACAACGCGATCGTGGTCTTAGAGAACATCATACGACAACGGGAAGAGAACAACCGGTCCTTGAAGGAAGCGGCTTCCATCGGGACACGCGAGGTGGCCGGGGCCATTATTGCGTCCACCCTCACGACGTCGGTCATCTTCCTCCCCCTCGTATTTGCCCGTACGACCACGGCGGCCCTCTTCCAGTCGTTGGCGCTGGTGGTGGTGTTCGCTCTCGTCTGCTCCCTCCTGGTGGCCCTCACCCTGGTCCCCATGATGGCGAGCCGCTTTCTCACGGTAGACGCGGGCGAAGGTGATGCGACGGAGGATGCGTCAAAATCCTGGTTCCAGCGCGCCTTCGCTACTCTCGAAAACCGGTACTCCAACGCCATCCGCACGGCCCTCAACCATCGCCTGACGGTATTCGCCACGACAGTCATTCTCCTCGGCGGATCTCTTGCCCTCTGGCCCTTCATATCGATTGAGCTGGCCCCACAGACCGACGCCAACCAGATTGACGTGGACTTGGAGATGGCACAGGGCACCAACATCGCCGTCGTAATGGAGTACCTCGACGAGCTGGAGCAGCGGGTGAAGCCGCTGTTGCCGGACCAGGACGTGGAGAATTTTGCCAAACAGGTGCAGCCCTGGGGCGCGGAGGTGGAAATTCAGTTGGCCTCGGCCGGGGAACGGGAAATCAACACGTTTGAGTTGGCCGACAGTATCCGCTCAGAGGTGGTGGGGAAGGTGCCCGGTGTCGACGTACGGGTCGATGCCCAATCGGGGCTCTGGATTCTCCGTCGCGTCTTTAGCGCCGGGGGCGGCAACGAGGCCCTCCAGGTCGAACTCCGCGGCTACGACCTGGAGCAGGCCCAAAAGATTGCACAGCAGATCAAGCAGCGGCTCGAAACGGTGGAGGGCGTAGCAGGCGCTCGCAGCGGACGTCGCGAGGGACGGCCCGAGCAAAACATTCGCTTTCAGCGTGACAAAATTGCGTCGCTGGGCCTATCGACCCAGGAGGTGGCCCGGGCGGTACAAACCAATCTTGGGGGCAGCCGCGCCGCCTCGTATCGAACGGGGGGTGAACAATTTCCGATTGTGGTGCGCCTGCGGCCCGAGGATCGCCTCTCCGTTCAAGACCTCGACAATGTCTCCATCCGCACGCCCGACGGGCAGTCTGTGTCCCTCTCCACGCTCATAACGACGAGCCGGGGCCGCGGCCCGACCGAAATTCAGCGCATCAATGGGCAGCGCGTCACCTACATCTCCGCGACCCTCACGAGTGACGCGGTGCTGGGCGAGGTCGTGCAGCGTGCTCGTCAAGAACTTTCGACGCTTACCCTCCCGGAGGGCTTTTCCGTCACGTTTGGCGGGCAGTACCGCGAGCAGCAAAAGGCTCAGACTGACTTCATGATTGCGATCATTATGGCCCTCGTGCTCATCTACATGGTGATGGCGGGCCAGTTTGAGCGGTTCCTCGATCCGCTGATTGTTATGTTCAGCGTCCCGCTCGTGCTCGTAGGCGTACTCCCGACCCTGGTGTTCACCGGCACTACCATCAACATTCAGAGCGTGATGGGCTTCGTGATGCTCATCGGCATTGTGGTGAACAATGCCATCGTGCTCGTCGACTACATCAACCTCATGCGCCGCGAGCGTGACCTCCCACTGCTCGATGCGGTTGCGGAGGCGGGCCGTCTCCGACTGCGCCCCATCCTCATGACGACCCTCACGACGGTGTTGGGCCTCGTGCCGCTGGCCCTCGGCATCGGTGCAGGGGCGGAGATTCAAGCGGCTCTGGCCCGCGTGGTGATCGGAGGCCTAACCGCCTCTACACTCATTACGTTGATTCTCATCCCCGTCGCCTACGTGAGTGCCGACCTCTTCGCCCGCAAGGTGCGCGAGGTGCTCCCCAACTGGCACTGGCTGCCCAATCCCGGCGAGGTGCAACCGCGAAAGGCGTAACCGCAATCGGTATGTGAGGGTGCACGTCTGTACGTGTGTACGCCCTAACACATCGTTGCCTCCCCCCTTCACACATACATACGTGCATACCTAATCACCCCTGAATCTCGGTCACAAGCTGAATCTCCTTGAGGACACTCTGGACCTCGAAGCACTCTTCGAAGGTCCCCTCATAGACGGTCGCCTTGCCTTCATTGTGGACGGTCCACGCCAGATCCTCTGCTTTGTCGCGACTGCAGCCGGTGGCCTTCACGAGCTGGCCAATGACCTCCTCAAAGGTGTGCACTTCGTCGTTGAAGAGGACCACGAACCAGGGATCGTCGGAGCCCGTGCCGTCGTCCTCCTCTTCAAGCTCCTCCACCTCAGGCGGCGTTTCAACGTCGGGTTCTGCGGGCGCACCGAACGTGTATTGAACAGGCATCATGGGTTGCTTGCAAATCTACGCGTAGGAACGCGAGGGTGTGAGCACGAAGGACACACTCAGGCGGTTGCCTCGTCCCGTTCCTCCTCCGAGACCGGTTCGAGTTGAATGTCGAAATTCTCCGTCACCGGATTCGCAAGGAGCTTCTCACAGGCCTCCGTGGCCACCTGACGGGCCGCCTCCTCGTCCTCTTCATCGATCCAGACTTCCGCTCGCTTGCCCATCCGTACCTGATCGATCTGGTCGTAGCCGAGATTGGTAAGGGCATGGTGAACGGTCTTCCCCTCCGGGTCCAGAATGGAGGGGCGAAGGGTAATGGAAATCGTGGCCTTATACATAAGATCAAGGGCGTCGGATCGGCGAGAGAAAGCGATGCAGTTAGTCAGAATGATTCTCAGGGGCCGGGGTCGTCAGGGCCTCGATGAGCTGGTAAACGGCCCGCCCCATCCCGTAGGTCAAGTAGACCGCCAACACGATCACGAGGCCAATCTCCTGCAGGCCCACAATGAGGAATCCGGCCAGTGCGTAGGCGGTCGTTTTCTTCGGGTGTGCCCGAACGTATTGAATGGTGGGAGTCGGAATGGAATCGAACCGGATGCCCGATACCATGAGCCCAGACAGAACCACCACAATCGGCAGCAGAACCTGAAGACTGTCGAGGGCAAGGTAGGCGCCCCATTCCGAATTTTCGGCCGCCAGGATGAGAGCCACAATGGCGATGGCTTGCCCCGGAATGGGGAGTCCCTCAAAGCCCTCCGTGTCATCGTCCTTGTCCTTGTTCACGTTGTACCGGGCCAGTCGCACGCTGCCGCAGAGCACCGGTAGGGCCGAAACAATCATGCCAAGTGGGCCGGACGCGTCCAGCGCATAGGCGTAGACGAGAAAGGACGGGGCGACGCCGAAGGACACGACATCGCTCAGCGAATCGAGTTGTACGCCGAAGGGGCTGTCGGCATCCGTGAGGCGTGCCATCATGCCGTCCATCAAGTCAAAGAAACCGGCAAGAACGATCAGCCAGCAACTCATGACGAAGGCCCCCTCTCGCACTTGCGTCAGGGCGAGGAAGCCGCACAGCAGGTTCGTAAGGGTAAAGAACGACGGCACGGCCACGCGGGGGGGCGGCCGGTCGCTCCGCTTGCGACGGCGGGCCTTCCGGTAGGCGCTAAGACGCCGTCGAATCCGGGTGGGCCGCGACGGAGACTCGTCCGGCGGAGCAGAATTGCTAGCAAGGGCAGACCGAAGCAAGTCGAACATCAGTGGAAACGGTAAGTCCAGAAACGGTGATGAACGACAATGTCGCGGTACTCGCACCGGTCGAGGAGGGATCCCTCGATGGAATTCGCGTCCATGGACCACGCGGGCATTGGCTCAGGGTCGGGGATCGAGCAACGCTACGGCTACGGCGTGGCGGACGAGTCCGACGCCTCGGACGACACCACGGCCTCGGCGCGGGCCGTCTCTGCGGCATCCGCCTCCGGGAGCCATCCAATGACGGTTTCGCCCGCTCGTACGTGCTGCCCCTTTTCGAGTGTCAGATCTACGTGGGGCGGTACCACGACGTCCATGCGTGACCCAAACTTGACAATCCCAAATCGCTGGCCCGCGGACACGGTATCGCCTTCTGTGACGTGATACTCGATGCGACGCGCCACGGCCCCGGCGATTTGTTTGAAGAGCACCTTCGTGCCACTAGGGTGGCGAAGGCCCAGCTCCGACCGCTCGTTCTTTTCACTCGCTTTCGGGTGCCAGGCGACGAGATACTCGCCCGGGCGGTACGTCTCGTACTCGATGACCCCTTGAGCGGGAATGCGGTTCACGTGCACGTCCAGCGGCGAGAGAAAAATGGACACTCGCTGCACGGGGCCATCGATATAGAGGGCGTCGTCCTCATCTACAATCTCAACAACGCGGCCGTCGGCGGGAGCGATAAGTCCATGCTCCCGGGCGTCGGGTGGGGTTGTGCGCTCCGGATCCCGAAAAAAGAACAGCGTGAAGGCAAGTCCTCCCCCCGCCAGCAGAAGGAGCGGCCCGCGCCACAACCAGGCGTCGAGTTGCCATGCTCCGAAGGCTAGGAGCAGGGCCAACCCGGCCACAATCGCGACAATGGTGTATCCTTCTCGTGCAATCACGTCGGTAGGGGACTGTTGAGAAGAACCTAAAGCGCGACGTCTCGTCGCTGGAATCGAGATTCTGGGAAACGCGTGGTGGACCTGCCTCCCCCCTTCTTCGACCGCACTTCTTAACCTCTGTTCTGTGAAGAAGTTCAACGGGACGGGTGAACATCATCCACAGATTCTCCTTCTTCGACAAAGAGATTTGCACACTCGCCTCGTTCAGTGCTCATTCCCCTGCGGAGGCTCCGCTCTCCCCCCTCACCAACAGACAAGAGCGGACCGATGAGAGCCTATATCTGCTCTTCTCTCGGCATTGCGCTGTTTTGGGTCCGGTGCCTTCGGTCTGGTCGCTTTCTCCTTCGGCTCCTCGCCGGCCTTCGGGATATCGTCTCAAGATCGGGATTTCCCGAGTCAAAGTCGGAAGATCGGAGATGGACCGAGACGCCCTCGAAAACGCCCTGAACGGCAGGAACCGACGAGACGAAGCCATCGGTTCTGCTGAGTGCACGCCGGGGACACACCGAATCCAGCGCCGCCTACGTGTGTGACCAGGCCGATCGGTCGGCGAGGGTCTTCGATGCCGAGGAGCACGTTCCCTATGCCACCGCCAGCACGCGAGCACGAGGATCCGAGCCCACGACTTCGGGAGATCACCCCCGTTGTTGGAGATCAAACTGAACGGGGATGGTCTTGGATGGATTGACGTCACCCCGGATCGCTCCCTCTACTACACGCCGACCCGGGCCGGACGGCTAATGAAGTTCGGCAGTGGAGACAACAAGACGTTGGACGTAAAAACAGTTGACTTCGCTCTCATTCCCGAGGTCATCGTAGACGAACGGGGCGGCCGTCGCGTCTATCCCTCCGCCTCGATTCTATCCCTGGGGTTGCAGGTCGTCGGGCCATCGGTCTACATATTCTCCGTCGTGCCAGGTGAGAAAAAGGCGGAGCGAGCCTTCGATGTGTACAACCGAGCGGGCCAGTACAAGCATTCAATCCCTCTCCCCAGCGGTACGACCGATGCCCGTTTCACCTCGGATCGGGTTTACACAATAACAGATACTTCCCTCACCGCATGGACGTCCCCCCAGTAACTGCATGACTTGGGGCTGGAAACGGGTCTACCTCGACAGGTATAAGTCCTTCATCTCGTAGGGCTGCTGGAAGTGCTCGTCCGTCAGGGCATCGACGAAAGCGATGGCCTCGCCGGTCGACTTCATCTCGGGCCCGAGTTCCTTCGGCACCTCGGGGAATTTGTCCCACGAGAAGACCGGCTCCTTGATGGCGTATCCTTCCAGATCGCACTCCAGATCGCCGGCCTCGCGGAAGGTTTTAAGCTTCTCGCCCAGCATCACCTTCGTGGCGATGGCCGGGATGCGCGTGCCGCAGGCCTTCGAGACGAACGGCATCGTGCGCGAGGCGCGCGGATTGGCCTCGATGACGTACACCGTTTCGTCCTTCACGACCATCTGCACGTTGAGGAGGCCCACCACATCCAGCTCGAAGGCCAGGTCCCGAACGTACTGCCGAATCGTATCCTGCACCTCCTCCGAAAGGCTGTACGGCGGTAGCACGGCCGTTGAGTCGCCGGAGTGGACGCCCGCCGGCTCGATGTGCTGCATGATGCCCGTAATCCACACCTCGTCGCCGTCGCAGACCGCGTCGACGTCAATCTCGACCGAGTCTTCCAGAAAGCGATCGAGCAGGATTTCGTTTTCGGGATACCTCGAGAGTATGTTGCCCACGTACTCGGCCACCTCGTTCTCGTTGATGGCAATCCGCATGCCCTCCCCACCGAGCACATAGCTCGGGCGGATGAGCGTCGGATAGCCGAGCCGATCGGCCGTCGCCACGGCCTCGTCGACCGAGTGTGCCACTCCGTACGGGGGCGACGGAATGTCGAGCCGGCTCAACACGTCGGTAAACTTGCCCCGGTCCTCCACGAAGTCCATGACCTCGAAGGGGGTCCCGAAGATGTTGATGCCGTGCTCCTCGAACCGCTCCCCGAGCTTAATGGCGGTCTGGCCGCCGAGCTGCAGAATCACGCCCTCCGGCTGCTCCAGGTCGATTACGTCCATCACCCGCTCCCAGTAGACCGGCTCGAAGTAGAGCTTATCGGCCACGTCGAAGTCAGTGGACACCGTCTCCGGGTTGCAATTGAGCATGAGGGCCTCGTAGCCCATCTCGCGGGCCGCCTTCACGCCGTGGACGCAGGAGTAGTCGAACTCGATGCCCTGCCCAATGCGGTTCGGACCGGAGCCGAGGATGAGCACCTTGTCGCGGTCGGTGACGAGGCTTTCGTTGACCGTCTCGTAGCTGGAATAGTAGTACGGCGTCTCGGCTGGAAACTCCCCGGCGCAGGTGTCCACCACCTGATAGACCGGCGTTACGTCCAACTCCTTCCGGTATTCACGCACGTCCTCGTCGCTCACCTCTTCCGGCACCAGGAACGCAATCTGCTCGTCGGAGAACCCATTGCGCTTGACCTCGAACATCATCCGCGCGTCGATGTCGCGGAGGGCGGTGGAGCGGATGTCCTCTTCCAGCTCGACCATGTCCTGAATCTTGTGGAGATACCAGGGGTCGATCTGGGTGATGTCGAACACCTCCTCCACACTCGCCCCCTTCCGGAAGGCATGGCGGACGTGCAGGAGCTGGTCCCAGTGCGGCTTCTTGAGCCGCTCGCGCACCGTTTCGCGGTCGGCATCCTCGCGGTCGGCCCCCAGCCCGGCGTATCCAATCTCCAGGCTCTGCCAGGCCTTTTGGAGGCTCTCCTGGAAGGTGCGGCCGATGGACATGACCTCGCCGACGGCTTTCATCTGCGTGGTGAGCTCCTCGTCCACGCCCTCGAACTTGTCGAAGTTGAAGCGCGGGATCTTCGTGACGACGTAGTCGAGCGACGGCTCGAAGCAGGCGCTCGTGTCGCCGGTAATCTCGTTCGGCAGCTCGTCGAGCATGTAGCCCACCGCCAGCTTCGAGGCCACCTTGGCGATCGGATAGCCGGTGGCCTTCGACGCGAGCGCGGAGGACCGGGACACGCGCGGATTGATTTCGATCACGATCATCCGGTCGGTCCCCGGCTCGAAGGCAAACTGAATATTACAGCCGCCCGCGAACGTCCCGATCGAGTTCATGGCCTTGATGGCCGCGTCCCGCATCTTCTGGAACTGCTTGTCGGTCAGCGTCTGTTGGGGCGCGACGGTCACCGAGTCCCCGGTGTGCACCCCCATCGGGGTAATGTTCTCGATGGAGGCAATGATGATCACGTTGTCGTTGGGGTCCCGCAGCAGCTCCAGCTCGTACTCCTTCCAGCCGTACAGGCACTCGTCGATAAGCACCTGATGGGCCGGCGAGAGCTCCAGCCCGCGCGTGACCATCGACTCGAACTGATCGGCGTCCCACACAATACCGCCCCCCGACCCGCCGAGCGTGTACGAGGGCCGGATCACGACGGGCAGCCCCCCGAGCTCCTGCGTAATTTCCTTCGCCTCCAACAGGCTCTTGGCGGTGTTGCTTCGCGACTGGTCGAGCCCGATATCGTCCATCAGGTCGCGGAACTGCTGCCGGTCCTCCGTAATCTGGACCGTATCGATGTCCACCCCGATGACCTCAATGCCCTCCTCCTCCCAGAACCCTGCTTCCTTCAGGTCCTGCGCCACGTTGAGGCCGGTCTGCCCCCCCATGGTCGGCAATACGGCATCCGGCTGCTCGTCGCGCGCAATCTGGGCAATCGAGGACGGCGTCAGCTCCCGGAGGTACACCTCGTCGGCCATCATCGGGTCCGTCATGATGGTAGCCGGGTTCGAGTTTACCAGGATTACTCGGTAGTCCTCCTCCATGAGGGCTCGGGCCGCCTGGCTGCCCGAATAATCAAATTCGCAGGCCTGGCCAATGACGATCGGCCCGGATCCGATGAGGAGAATCGACTCGATATCGGTACGCTTCGGCATGGGTGGTACGTGAGACAAGTATCTCTAAAAGACTCGGGAGAACGGCAATGGACACAGAGGGGGTGTCCTACGCAGTTCCGTTCGATCCGCGGCGTTGCGAGCTTCCCTCTGGACGTCTCGGCACCGAGACGTGCGTGCGGCTAGCTGCTCTTTTTCGGTCGGGCGTACGGCCCCTGAAAGATGACGGGAAGCTGAATTTGGGACTGTACCGGGGCGCCGCCCTGTGTCGCCGGCCGGAAATCAAGCTGTTGAATCACGTTCAGGGCCTCCGTTTCGAGAGCAGGATGCCCTCCCTGGGCCACCTGTACGCGCGTGGCCACACCGCTGGCCGAGATTGTGCATTGCAGCCAGATCACCCCGTACGCATCGTCCTCCTCCGCCGCCGGCGGATATTTCTTCACTCGATCCACTTCGGCGTATCCGCCCTCAATTTGGGGAGGGCGGTCCACCTTTTGTCCCTCCAACACGTACACCCGCCGCTCAACATCGGCCCCAACCACCGGCCCGGACGACCCACACCCGGCCGCCAGAAAAGGAAACAGGACCACAATAAGCAGGAGGAAGAGTCGAGTGCGTCTCGTGAGGATCGACATGATCGTTGGCTGAACTGATGAAAGACAGAAAGCAAGCCGGATCTTCGTTCGGTAAGGGGCGTGGGGGTGCTACACCGCATGGAGCGATTCGTCCGTCTGCTCCGGCACTGCCACATTTCGCTCCTTCGCAACCATTTCCATAAAGGTGTCGAAGTGGTAGTGGCTGTCGTGCGGCCCGGGCGATGCCTCAGGGTGGTACTGCAACGAAAGGCCCGGAAAGGTCTTAAACCGGAGTCCTTCTACGGTATCGTCGTTCAAGTTTACGTGCGTCACCCGCGCCTTTGCCTCGTCGATCGAGGTCTCCTCGACGGCGAATCCGTGATTCTGCGTGGTGACCTCTACTTTCTCAGTGTCCAGGTTTTTGACCGGATGGTTCGCCCCCCGGTGTCCAACAAACATTTTGTAGACGTCAAAACCCTGTGCAAGGGACATCAACTGATGCCCCAGACAAATGCCGAAGACGGGCAGTCCCGTATCGAGCGCCCGTCCGACCCGATCAACGGCCTCACTCATGGCGCGGGGATCCCCCGGTCCATTCGAGAAGAAGAGGCCGTCGGGATCCCATGCCAGCACCTCGTCGAGGGGCGTGTCGCCGGGAACGACGCGAACGGTTGCGCCGCGGGCCCGAAAGGAGCGGAGAATGTTTTGCTTGACCCCGAAGTCGTACACCGCAATGCGAGGCCCACTGCCCTCACAGTACACGTAGTCCGAATCGGTTGTCACCTTCGACGCCAACTCTAACCCATCCATCTTGGGCCAGTCTTGTGCCCGCTCAAGGAGCACATCGTCGTCGAGCTCATCGGAGGAGATGACGGCATTCATGACGCCCTTGTCCCGAATGTGACGAACGAGCGCTCGCGTATCGACCCCGGCGATGCCTACGAGGTCGTAGCGGCGCATAAACTCGTCTAGCGTCTCGTCGGCCTGTCGGTTGGAGTGGCGTTCCGTGAAGGACCGGACGATGAAACCCGCAACCATCGGCTCCTCCGCCTCCATGTCGATGTCGGAGGCCCCGTAGTTTCCGATGTGGGGATACGTCATCATCATGAGCTGTCCGTAGTAGGACGGATCCGTCATAATCTCCTGGTACCCCGTCATACTCGTGTTGAAGCAGAGCTCCCCTCCCGTGAGTCCTCGGGCCCCGATGGCGGTCCCTCGGGCCACCGTGCCGTCTTCAAGCACGAGCTTCGCGGGATCAGACGCTTGGGCAGGCATGGCGTTCGTGTCGTCGGTCATAGGTCGAGGGTGGGTTCAACGCAAGAGGCGACGGAGCAACCGAAGGGACCTACAAAAAAACCTCCCCATCCAACCGGGAGGGGAAGGAAAATACCCGTCTCGGCCTGAGAGCAACCGAGGGGTAACGCTCGTACGTCCAGCAGGAAACATACATCCAAAACACAGGGCAGTCTAAAATTGCGGTCGGTGAACCCTGCTCAATTTTCGTCGGCTGACCAATGTATGAACGGGGATAAGGTTTCACAACAGCGGCCCAACGCGTGATCCCGCCTTTTTCTGGCTTTTCTTTTCGCATTCCACTCGTCTTCGCAGGCAAACCGTTCGTATCCCTCCAATTCTTGGGTGGAAACAGACTCCGGACGACGATTTTCAAGGGATACCCTCTTGTAGATTCATTCTCAATTAACCATGACTTCCGGCTGTGCCTCCCAGCCTGAGGGATTGCTTCGATTTTTGACCGCTTTGCGCTCAGGGGGACACTCCGGCCGCCGCCTCCTCATTCGACTGAATGGGCGCTGGCAATTGCGGTTGCCTTGAGCATGTTTGCCCCTTTTGTGAGGGGGCGCCCCTGTGTAGCGCACTCTAAAACTACTTCCTCCCTTCGGTCAGGGCGCACTCCAAAAGCACTTCTTCCCTTCGG
>NZ_MQWC01000004.1:862669-934946 GCF_002954405.1 Salinibacter sp. 10B
TCAGGGCGCACTCCAAAAGCACTTCTTCCCTTCGGTCAGGGCGCCGATGGCGTCCAATGATGACGCGACGAAGAGGAAAGAAAAGGCCCGGCGCCACCGGGTGGGGACCCCGCAATTCAACCCACAATTTTATGAGATGTCCAGAAGCGACGGTCGTGTTTATTTTCCCGTTGGTGGAGCTATTCCATGCTGATGCAACCGTCCCCGTTTTAAAACGCTCTCTTCGAAGCCAAGCGGCTGGAGCCCGCCTCGAGACTCTTTTTTCATTCCGAAACTCTCTCCTCGAAATGCACCCCCACCCTCGCGATCTGGTATAAGCCCGGGAACGAACACCACCTGCGATGAAGAGTCGCGGTCCGAACCCGTTCGTCGTGCCCCGACGTCATGTCTCTCTCTTCCCTCACATACTATCAGCGCGTGATGGGGGCGATGGTAATCGTCCTGGGCGTGCTCGTGACGCTGGTTCGCTGGTGGCCGGCCGGAACAGGATCGGATGCCTCTGCTCCTTTCCGGGACCGCCCTACCTCCCCGGTCCAGCTGCACGAGATTCAACCCACCAGCCAGACCCAGGAAAAAACGCCCCCTCCGCCGGCCCCACTTCCTCCCATCGTAGTCCCGAATGAGGTACTGATAACAGAAGACATCACGTTTGGAGATGGAGAAATCGACGTCCGAATGCCCGAAGACGATGACAAACTCCAGCAGGGCACGGCAAAAACGACGGCGGCTCAGCAACCCGACATGGGCGCTCGCCTTCTCAAAAACGTCCAGCCCAACTATCCGTCGTCTGCCCGCAAGGACGAGGTGCGGGCCCGGATTACAGTCGAAGTCCAGGTGAGTGAGACCGGAACGGTTCGCAGCGCGTCCGTTACGGGACGCTGGCGTGTCTACGAGGATGGATCGGTGCGCCCCGTTGCGGAGCTGGGGTACGGCCTGGAGGAAGCCGCCCTCACCGCCGCCCAACGCTCGCTCTTTCGTCCAGCACAGGCCCAGGGCCGTCCCGTCGCGACCCGAACGACACTCACGTTCACCTTCGGCCCTCGCTAGCCGCGCCGTGAGCCGTCGTCCTCTCCGACCTCATGCCAAGTCGCTTCGTCGACGTCCTCCCCCCAAAATGTGGGATGATCTGTGACGCCTTCCATGTGCTGGCGCGGGGACGGCCCCTTCCAGTTATGCACAGGAGTGGAGGAGGATGAGGAGTTGCGCTGCCCCCCTCCTCCTCGCAGAATATAGACGAGATTGCCCGCCGTCTGGAGGATAAAATAGAGAATGACTGCGCTGACCAGATACTCCATACGTAACTGCGTCCCAGCGGGATCGGTGCAGAAAGCGTCTCACTCGAAAAGGGGCGACGACGGTCCAACTGCAAGAAGGAGACCGGACGGTTCAGTACGCGGGCCGTCGCCTCTACGTTCACGAGAAGCTGTTCGGTTTCGTCCTTCCCCCCGGAAGAACGCATGGATTCTTCCTCCGGTCTCCCCTCCGCGTCCATTGCCCCCACCATGGACGCTCAGTTCAGGCGTCTAGTCAACCTCCGTCGAAAGTGGATTTCCCACCGAGCGGATGGGGGTGGAATCGGGACAGTCCTGCAGGAGGGCCTCGACCGTTTCCTCGAACGGGAACGGCACGACAAATGCAGGAGCGAGGTCGGCCCAGGGACGAAGCACAAAGCGACGCTCGGAGAGTCGGGGATGGGGGAGCGTCAAGCGCTCGGTCTGACGAACCACATCGTTCACCGCCAGCAGATCCACATCGAGTGATCGGGGAGCCCACTGTTCCTGTTCTGCCCTCCTCCGTCCCGCTTCTCGCTCAAGGGCGTGAGCAATCTGGAGGAGGTGTTCGCCCCCCCCATCCACTTCGATCTGCACAACGGCATTTAAAAAGTCGGGCTGCGACTCTGATGGAGACATCGTGTGCGCCTCCGTCTCGTATACCGGAGATACGGCAACGACCCGGACATCGTCGTGCCCCTGAAGTCCCTTTACTGCCCCCCGAAGATGTGCGAGCCGGTCGCCCAAATTCGATCCCAGCCCCAAATACGCTGTTTGCATTGTGAGACGAGTCTTACCTGCCAAAGTGTCGACCTCCGTACGGCCGGAATGGCCAGTGCCCCGTTCTCGCCGATGCTTTATCGAACAACCGTGACCTTCCGGGTGTGCACCTTCCCCCTGGCGGTCTGAAGACGCAGCACGTAGAGCCCGTTGGAAAGCCCCTCCAGTGTCACCATACGTTTGTGCCGCCCCCTTGGCACTTCTCCGTGCTCGATCCTTCGCACCCGCCGTCCCAACACATCGAAGAGTCCGAGCGCGATGTCCTGAGAGGTGGGCAATGCGTAGCGAATCGTCATCCGCCGTCGCGCCGGATTCGGTGCCGGACCGTGGAACTGCACGCTGGGGACCCCACGCTCGACGGTAATTGATTTCGAGTTGTGAACAGTGCCATCGACATCCATCTGCTGGAGCCGATACGTCACAGCGTCGACCTCATACGGTAGATCCGCGTCGGTAAATCGGTATGTTTGTGCCTGTGCAGTGGTGCCGCTCCCGTCGACCACTCCTACGGTCCGCCATCGCGCCTCCTCAGAAGCACCAGGTCCCCGAGCTGGTTCTGTCATTCCTCTCGTACGCTGAATGCGAAACCGCGCGTTGTTTCTCTCAGAAGCCGTTGCCCACCTCAGACGTACTGCACTACCATCGAAGCGTCCTGTAAACCCGTGCAGTGCAACGGGAAGCGGGGACGGCTCCGCCGCCAATACGGCATTTTCAAAGCAACATGTTCGGCTGCCATTCACAGCAGCGAGAGCCCCCTCCGAAAAGGAAATGTCCGCTTCGCTTCGAAAAACAGGACGATACTCTCCGGTCGCACTCGACGCCAGCTCCAGCGTGACAAACAAGTACGTACTATCGGTGGGTACCGACAGGTTCAGGTCCTGAAAAACCGCAGGGGCGGCAGTCGAGGTCGTCGCCAGACGGGTGTCCGTCTTCGCATCGAACGTCCGGTCGGTAGAGCGCCAGAGTCTAGCGGCCGTTACCCCCTCAAATCCGGACGCCTCGTTGGCCACGGAAAGGGTCGTAAGAGCAGCTCCTGACCGGTCGGCCACGAGCACAAAACGTCCCACCGCATTGTAATCGGTCCCTGGCTCCGGAACGGGGGCGCTGTACGAGTGCCCGTCAACGAGGTGCACCCCGGGCCCCTCGATGCGAGCACGAGTCTCGGCCGAGAACGAACTTTCGGCGTTCGACGCGTCCACAGCCGACACCCGGTAGTGATAGGTCGTGTCGGGCAAGAGGGTCGTGTCCACCACCGCCGTCGTGCCGGCTCCAACCGTGATCACAGGGGCTGCCAATGCCTGGGCCACAGGCATAGAGTCGATCGGGGCCGGACGTCGGTACACCCGGTATTTGGTCACGCGCTCAGAGGGGACCCCCGCCCAGCCGAGGCGAATGCTGTCCCCATCCGTAGTCGCCGTAACGGTGCTCGGCGGAGGAAGTCGTTCCCGGCTATCTTGTGAGCGGCCCTCGAGTCTCGTTCGTCCCGCATTGATTGGATCCAGCCAGTCGGCGAGAGTGGCCGGTTGCGAGAACCCACTCGGAGTGTAGTCGCCAGTACTGAAGCCGGGCGCGATGCGCCCGTACCAGTCGGGTTCGTCGTTGTCTTCAGCACTTCCGGCCAGACATCCTGCGAGACCGCCCGAAAGCACACCGACGACGCGCCGGTCAGAGTCGTAGAGAGGAGACCCGGACGAACCGCCCTCCGTTGTGCCTCGATCCCACTGCCCTACGCGCAAGTGCGTAGTGCCACTCCCCTCGCCCCCTCCATAGGCGGTCTGATCCGTCGGCTCCCGATCGAAGCTAATGCGCTTGCCGTGACCAGAGGGATGATGAACAGTCGCGGCCGCCACGGTACCCGTTCCCGCCCGACTCCATCCATTGAAATACAGGTCGTAGCTCGTCGGGATGTCGTCGTCTACCTCCACGAGCGCAAGATCCGGCTTCCCACTGATAGTCCCATCCTGATGAGTACCGCCGTAGCGAAAGCGGAGAAGGGCCCCAGTGGAGATCTGCGCGTCTCTATCGTCGGCCGTTACCGTTCCATTGTCGTTGGTGCCCGGCGTGCGACAGGTGGAATTCTGATAGTTCCAGTAGAACACCATTGTTTGCGCCACCGAAGGTGACGAGACACAATGCTCCGCGGTCAAAAAGAAGGGACGTCCATTCTGCGCCGTCGTGTTCATGAGCGAGCCCGTGCAGACGTACGCACTCCCATTCTGCTCAAAACTGTACAGAGCCACCGAGCGCTCCTGCTGTCGCCACGGGTCGGCAGCGTCGCAGGCCACATCAAGATTGCAACTTCCCGACTTGGCCCGAATGCGGGATCGGTTTCCCGGAAAGACGGCCCGGTCGGCGTGCACCAGATCGCTCAGCACAAGATGAACATCCTGGCGACGATCAGGGGGAGCGAGAAGCTCAACGATCACCTCCTCTCCCTGAACGAGCGGGGTCCAGTGCGCCCCACCGGTCGCATCACGTCCGGTGTACGGTCCCCGGATCGTCTGCCCATCGCCGTCGTGGACGAACAAGCGACTTCCTGCCGGCAGATCAAACGGGGAGAAGCCGAGACTGAGAGAACGCGCCCCTGTGGACTGTACCCGTACGCGCCAAAGCCAGTGCCCCGAGGGCAAACGCTCCCATCTCCCGTGCTCCTGAGGGGTGAGCCGGGTCTCGATCACTGTTCCGTAGCGAAACGGACCAATCCCACTGTGTCCCTCCCCAACCGGACGCTCCGCGGTGTCGACAGCTGTGATCTGTTGTACCGGAAGGGCATCCGCCGCGACGGCGGCATGCTCGGACGGAAGTGTGGGCCGTGGCTGCGCCTGAACTCCTCCTAGAACGCTCCCGCCCAAAAATGCGAGGAAAATGCAGCGTAAAACGGCAGCCGTTGACATGGACAATGGGAAGACGTTCACGAGACGGACATGAGCACCGCCGGTTCAGGCGTCAAGCGTAGCCCATAGTGGGTCCTCCTGTTCCAGAGTTGCAATTCTCCTGCCATGATGGCACGGCAATCGCATCTACGCCTGGTACCAGACGACCCTGAAGAACGATCTTCCACATGCCATCCTCACCTATTCACGGGAGTGCTCGGTTCAATACGCACCAGGCGCGCCCCTCGTCCGGCCCGAAATTGCCCCACGGTCGCCCCCACCACGTTGACCCTCGCCCGCTCGTCTCGTATCATCACAACATCACTGTGATAGTCCGCACAACGAGAGGTGTTTATGCCTGACCTCCAATACCGTTACTTGGGCAATACCGGCGTCAAGATCTCCCCCCTTTGCCTGGGTACGATGTCGTTCGGGGAAGACGCCGACCCCGATACCGCTGCTGCCATGTTTTCTCGCTGCCGGGACGCAGGAATCAACGCGTTCGACTGTGCCAACGTCTACGCAGACGGCCGCTCCGAAGAGATCCTCGGGGACCTTATCACAGAGTGCCGGGAGGAGGTTGTACTCACGTCGAAGGCCTACTTCCCCACCGGCGACGGACCCAATGATCGGGGCAGTAGTCGCTATCATCTCGTACAGGCCGTCGAGAACAGTCTGCGCCGGCTCGGCACCGACCGGCTTGACGTACTCTTCCTGCACCGCTTCGACCCAAAAACGGCCCTCCACGAAACCCTTCGCGCCCTCGACGACCTTGTGCGACAGGGAAAAGTACTCTACCTTGGCGCCTCCAACTTTGCCGCCTGGCAGGTTATGAAGGCCCTCGGCCGTCAGCGTCGGGAGGGCTGGACGCCGTTCCACGTCCTGCAGCCCATGTATAACTTGGCCAAACGGCAGGCCGAAGTGGAGCTTCTGCCCATGGCCCAAAGCGAAAATCTTGGCGTACTGTCCTACAGTCCCCTTGGGGGCGGCCTACTCACCGGGAAGTACGGCCTGGAGACCCGTCCGGACGAAGGTCGGCTCGTCGAGAATCCGATGTATCAAACCCGCTACGGCGCCGAGGTTCACTACCAAGTGGCTGAGCGCTTTACCGATTTTGCCAATACGCACGGGTACGATCCGGTCCCCCTCGCCGTGGCCTGGGTCCAACATCATCCGGCCGTCACGGCTCCCATCATCGGAGGGCGGAATCTGGACCAATTGGAAGACTCCCTTGCGGCACTGGAGATTGACATGACGTCGGATCTACGTGCGGCCATCAGCGATCTTTCGCCCACGCCCCCACCCGCGACCGACCGCGTCGAGGAGCGATCGCAGCACACGTATGGCACTCGATAACAATCCCCCTTTGTACATGAACGCGTTCACTCGCACAGATGACCACTGGACCGCAACCGAATCCGTTGCCGACAACGGAACCGGGGTTCAGGTGCAGGCAGCAGATCCGACCGTTGCACCCGAGGTGCAATTTTGGGCAGACGGAACTGCGTTTTTTCACCTCACGGGCACAGAGCCCCGCCCGGACACGGACACCACTCATACGGTGGCGATCGTCGACCCCGATACCGCAACCGGACATGTTCTCTTTGCCGTGCACGCCGATGGCACCGACCTCGTCTTCGAAGATTGTCGCTCTACCTCGGAAATGGCGGTCAACGAGGAGACGCTCGATCATGCCCGATCGGCCCTGACCGAAATCATGATTCCGGTCTACATCGACGATGTGGTTAGTGACGTCAGTGAGGAAATCCCGGCGTGGGCCGCCCTCCACACGGTTCAGTACGACGACGCCCGCTCCTCCTGGACGTATTTCCGGACCTCTCTCTTTGACGACGGCACGCTCGGAATCGAGGACGAATACGGAGAGATCTGATCCCGAACCTTTTCGTTCTGAGTACTCCGAAGCAACATGCACAGTCCCCCTTCCCAAGTCGTATCTCCTTGCCGGCCCCCTCGTGGGATTAATCAAAAAAAGCGCCGGGCATCTCCTACGCCCGGCGCTTTGTTTTTTCAAATATGGTGGACCGGCGTTAGTCCTCTTCGCTTGGCATCAACACACTGTCGATAGCGTGAACGACCCCGTTATTCGCCTCTAGGTTCGTCCGGCGGATGGACGCGTCCCCAACCGACACGACATTTCCTTTCTTTCGGATGGGCACCGTCTCTCCACTCATCATTGTCAGCGACGACATTCCGGCCACATCGGCCGCCATCTTTCGGCCCTGGACCACGTGATGTTTCAGAATGTTCTGGAGTTGCGACTTGTTGGTTGCCTTGAAAAGAGATTTCACTGTGCCTTTCGGCAGCTTCTCAAATGCGGCATTGGTGGGGGCAAAGACCGTAAACGGTCCGTTTCCTTTCAGCGTACCTATAAGATCCGCTGATTTGATCGCCTCGACGAGGGTCGTGAAACTGCTATCCTCTGTTGCCAAGTCTACGATACTGTTGGGTTTCTGCTTGACCTTAGCCATGACTGGTTCTTATGAGAATGGGAAAGGGTACGTGTGGTGAGATGGTACGCGGTCTCCACGGCGCCGCCCACCACTTCTCCCATCCACCCATCGTACGCCAATGGCGAAAGGTCACTACCACCCACGTCCCCCACCGTGCGCCCTCTTCTCCCTCGCACTGAGGTCCACCACGGACGCCGGCAGGCGTGCGCCGCCCCAAGCGACGGCTCGGTCGGGATATCGAGCCGGGGCAAAGGCGTGTCCGTAACAATGGTGAGACGACCTACACGTATGACATTGGCACGGCACTGATGCCCGTGCCCGTCGTTTGGACCTAGTCCTCCTCGCTCATCCTCATTTGCAACCTGCCTGTCCTCTGCTCGCCATGCAACCGACCTCCGTCCTCCGGGTCCCTCTCGCCGCACTCGCCGCTCTCTTTGTCGGCAGTCTCCTTTTTGCCTGCACGCCGTCGTCCGACGCTGAGAGCGCAGCCGTGCCGTCCGACTCGCTGCTTCCAGCCGCCGTGGCCGATACCGCCACATTTGCCGGCGGCTGCTTCTGGTGCATGGAGCCGCCCTACGATAAGATCGACGGGGTCGTATCCACAATTTCGGGCTTTGCCGGCGGCGAAATAGCCAATCCCTCGTATCGCCAGGTGGCCGGGGGAGAAACCAAACATACCGAAACGGTACAGGTGGTCTACGACTCGACGAAGGTGGACTACGAGCGTCTGCTGCGGATCTACTGGCACAACGTAGACCCCTTCGATGGCAGCGGTCAGTTTTGTGACCGCGGCTCGCAGTATCGCCCGGCCATCTTCGTACACGACGCCCGCCAACGACGACTTGCCGAGCAGTCCTTGGAGACGGTGTCGGCTCGTTTTGACCAGTCGATCGCGGTTCGAATTCACGACCTGAACGCCTTCTACGCAGCCGAGCAGTACCACCAGAACTTCTACCAGAAGAACTCGGCGCGCTACAAAAGCTATCGTCGCGGCTGTGGCCGCGACGCCCGTCTTCGAGAGATTTGGGGCAGCGCGGCTGGGTCTGATGCCGCCCTCACGTCGAAGTAGCCCTCTCTAAAATCCCGACACGTAGCGCATGAGAAGCCGTACGACGGGGGCGGGGAGCACATCCGAGAGGCGGTAGATCCAGCGAAATTGCTTGCCGACGGGCCAGTGGATGCGGTCCCCACTGAGAGCTTCTACCACGACGTCGGCCACGTCCTCAGGAGAAAGATTGGGGGCAAGCCGGCGCTGTGGTCGTACGGGCACCGAGCCGTCCTCGTCTGGTGACGCGGGCGGCGCATCCACGTAGGGCGGCACCACGTCGCACACGTGAATGTTGTGATGCGCCCACTCCAGGTTTAGCGCCTGGGTTAAAGAGCGAACTCCGGCCTTTGCGGCGGAATAACTCGCCAGGTCCGGCGTCCCGTACATGCTTGAGGCTGAGGCAATGCTCACAACACGAGCCTCCTCCGCCTCTCGCAAGAGCGGAAAGGCCGCGTGCGTTACGGCCAGCATGGCCCACAGATTGCCGTCGATGAGGGTGCGATGCGCTTCAAGATCCAGCTGTTCGAAGCGCCCCGCCTGCATAACTCCGGCAGCATTTACCAGCACGTGGAGACGTCCCCCCATGTCCTCACCGATGTCCGCAACGGTCTGCTGCACCTCCTCTTCGTCAGTAAGGTCGAGGGCACGAGCAATCACAGCCGAGGCCCCTTCCAGTTGCTCTGTGAGGCCGTGGAGGCCGGCGGCGTCGCCATCAAGAAGCCCAATGGACCACCCCTGCCGGGCAAAGCGATGGGCGACACTTCGCCCAATATCGGAGGTCGCACCGGTAACGAGAAGGGTCGAGGCGTCGGACGAAGCCATAGCCGGCGATCAGATTGGTGAAAGGGGATAGAGCACGCGAAGGAATGCAAACAACGGACCGCACGAGATCTTTCCCAAAACAAAAAAGGTCCCTCTCACAGTTCGGAGAGGGACCCGGACAAAACCGTCCTCCTAATATCGTCAAAGTGCGCGGACGAGCGCCGAATCGATTCATTCGACACTCGCCCTTCGCAACTCGTCTCGCGTCTAGTCCAGAATCTTGCTCACCACTCCCGCACCCACGGTCTGTCCTCCCTCCCGAATCGCAAACCGAAGGCCCTCCTCCAACGCCACCGGCTGTATCAACTTCGCCTTGAACGTCGCGTTGTCCCCCGGCATCACCATCTCTACCCCCTCCTCCAGCTCAATCGATCCGGTCACATCGGTCGTCCGGAAGTAAAACTGCGGCTGGTATCCGTCGAAAAACGGCGTGTGGCGACCGCCCTCCTCCTTCGAAAGCACGTATACCTCACACTCAAACTCCTTGTGCGGCGTCACCGTCCCCGGCTCCGCCAACACCATTCCCCGGCTGACCTCCTCCTTCTCAATCCCCCGGAGCAGAATGCCGGCGTTGTCTCCCGCCTCCCCCTCCTCCAGAGTCTTGTTGAACATCTCAATGCCGGTCACCACCGACTCCATCTTCTCCTCCTGCATCCCGACAATGTCTACCTCGTCTTGCAGCTGCACCTTCCCCCGCTCAATCCGACCGGTCACAACCGTCCCCCGACCCGTGATCGAAAAGATGTCCTCCACCGGCATCAAGAACGGCTTCTCCACGTCCCGCTCCGGCGTCGGAATGTACTCGTCGACCGCCTCCATGAGCTCCATGATCTTGTCCTCGTGCTCCTCCTCGCTCTCGAGGGCCTTAAGGGCCGACCCCCGCACCATCGGCACCTCGTCTCCCGGAAACTCATACTCGGTCAAAAGCTCCCGAACCTCCATCTCCACAAGCTCCAGCAGCTCCGCGTCGTCGACCAGGTCGGTCTTGTTCATGAACACCACCAGGTACGGAACCCCCACCTGCCGCGCAAGCAAAATGTGCTCTCGAGTCTGCGGCATCGGGCCGTCGGTGGCCGCAACCACCAAAATCGCCCCGTCCATCTGCGCCGCCCCCGTCACCATGTTCTTCACGTAGTCCGCGTGCCCCGGACAGTCGACGTGCGCATAGTGCCGGTTCTCCGTCTCGTACTCCACGTGGGACGTCGCAATCGTAATCCCGCGCTCTCGCTCCTCCGGCGCGTTGTCAATCGACTCGAACGTCTTGGCCGCCGCCCCTCCCACACGCTCGGCCAATACCTTCGTGATCGCGGCCGTGAGCGTCGTCTTCCCGTGGTCAACGTGCCCGATCGTTCCGACATTTACGTGCGGCTTCCCTCGGTCAAAGGCTTCTTTCGCCATGGCGTATCAAGAATAGATCTGTTCGTGGAGCAAATGTAGCGAAACGGAGCGGGCGCTGGCCACGACAGAAAAGCCGTCTCCAGAACGCGATGCCCGGCGTCCGAAACGCGTGGAAAAAGGAGCCGCCTCCCGGATTCGAACCGGGGACCCCTTCCTTACCATGGAAGTGCTCTACCCCTGAGCTAAGGCGGCAAGGTGCAATGTCGAATTGCGAATATCGAGTTGCGTCCCTCTCGGTCTCGCCTTTCCAACTCGATATTCGCAACTGTACCTGAGCGGGAGACGGGATTCGAACCCGCGACTTTCACCTTGGAAGGGTGATGCTCTACCCCTGAGCTACTCCCGCATAACAAGTTTGAAATGTGGAATGAGAAGTGGGGAATTGACTCGGGCCAAATCCGCGTTCCCAATTCCGAATTCCACACTCAGTGATCGTGGGCCGGGAAGGATTTGAACCTTCGAAGGCAGAGCCGCCAGATTTACAGTCTGGTGCGTTTGACCACTTCGCTACCGACCCGAATGTCAAGAAAAGCTCCCAAGACAACGCCGGCCGTCCCCCGACTTGTCTTGCGGTTGCTCTTCAAAACTTACAGTGCGGAAAAGTTGCCCGGATAGGGGTCGAATTTCAAATGAAGAGCCCTTATCCTCAAGCTGTTACGGACAACTCCTGTCCGAGCATCCTCTCCAACCGGAGCTGACGAGCGGACTTGAACCGCCAACCTGCGCATTACAAGTGCGCTGCTCTACCAATTGAGCTACGTCAGCGTACAATGGGCTGAGGCGTCCCCTCAGCGGGCAGGAATTCACGCTCCTGCCTCCAAATTGTTCGGGGATCTGCCCGTTCCCCTTCGCGTCTCATCGTCTCTTCCCAATTCTACCGAAGCCCCGATGCTGCAGGCAGCCCCTCAGCTCGGCTGGCAATCGGTCGGAGCTCATAACGTCCCCCCCTCTATGAAACGCTGCCCCAACTGCGATGCTCATCGTGAAGACGACGACGATTACTGCCCCGTCTGCGGGGAAACGTTTCCCGCTCCCCATATCTCGGAGCCGTCCGGCCCGCCGTGGTATACCCGCACCGGATATATGATCGTCTACGTATTTCTCCTCTGGCCCGTCGCGCTTTACGGCCTGTACCGGCGCGACGCGTGGGACCAAAACGCCGACCAGTGGATGCTTGCCGGATGCCTCATAATGGCAGGCCTCTGGAGCGCCCTTCTCCGTATGCTGTAGGACGCTTCGTCGTCCCCTCAAGGGGTACAATCACAACAGAAAACCCCGCTCAGTCA
This sequence comes from Salinibacter sp. 10B, assembly GCF_002954405.1. Classification (NCBI taxonomy): domain Bacteria; kingdom Pseudomonadati; phylum Rhodothermota; class Rhodothermia; order Rhodothermales; family Salinibacteraceae; genus Salinibacter; species Salinibacter sp. 10B. Next base: position 874,619 of record NZ_MQWC01000004.1, read on the forward strand.
CCCTCTCAGGTGTTAAAGCGGGGAAACCACCTTGTCAGGCGGAGTGGAGCTACGGGGATTCGAACCCCGGACCTCTGGAGTGCGATTCCAGCGCTCTACCAGCTGAGCTATAGCCCCAGTGGAGGTATGTGCAGGCCGTGAGCCTGCGTGTGCTCTGTTAAGTCACCGGCTGCAACGGTCCGGTTCGAGACGCTGTTCCAGTTGAAAAAGGCCCTCGGTCCTGTCTCCCCGTGAGAACCCTGCAAAGATACGGGCGTGACGAGGATGTAAGAACTTCTTCCCCATTGGCACACGGATGGCTGGCTGCGGCGTACAGCAGAGTGTCGTCCTCTCTAATTGAGCCTAGCCGTTCAATGTCTCACCAGAACCGTCCAACCAAGACGTGCCCGGTCTGCAATCGCGAGTTCGAGTGGCGAAAGAAATGGGCCGGCGACTGGGAGAACGTGAAGTACTGCAGCGAACGGTGCCGCCGCCACAAAGATCGCGATCACGTCCCCTGGGCAAAGAAGGACGGATGACTGAGCACCGACCGGCCCGGAAGTCCTCGCTTCCCCCCCCTTTCTTGCCCTTCACTTCACAGCCACAGATCGTCCGTCCCCGTGTCCTCTACTGCAATTGTCTGGTTTCGCAACGATCTCCGCATTCGCGATCACGAGCCGCTCCGCTCCGCCGCCACGCACTATGACCGCGTGGTTCCCATCTACTGCTTCGACCCCCGTCACTTCGGCAAAACGATGTTTGACCTGCCGAAGACGGGTCCCATCCGTGCCCGCTTCTTGCGGGAGTGCGTAGAGGATCTGCGTGGGTCGCTTCAGGCACTCGGGACGAATCTCCTGGTGCGGCAGGGCCGACCGGAAGACGTGCTCCCGTCACTCGTCTCTAGCACCGACGCCTCGGCGGTGTTCCACTTTCAGGAAGTCGGCCCTGAAGAAAACGCAGTGGAGCAGGCCGTAGCAGACGCCCTGTCCGACACCAACGCCCAGCCCGGCTACTTCTGGGGAAAGACGCTCTACCACGTCAACGACCTTCCGTTTGATGGCGCGGCCGACATCCCGAACGTCTACACGAACTTCCGAAAGGGCGTGGAAAAGAAAAGTCGGATCCGCTCCACGATCGCTCCCCCCGAGGCCCTCTCGCCCCTCCCCGACGACCTAGACCCAGGGATCCTTCCCTCCCTCGAAGATCTCGGCGTCGAGGGAGACGGATCCGTCGATGAGCGGAGTGTGCTTCCGTTTCAGGGCGGGGAGACGCGCGGTCTCGACCGGATCGATGAGTACATCTGGCGCGAGGATTGCCTCCGCAAGTACAAGGCGACCCGCAACGGCCTCCTGGGGGCCAACTATTCGTCAAAGTTCAGCCCCTGGCTCGCCCACGGCTGCATTACGCCCCGGCAAATCTACGAGGAGGTGCAACGCTACGAGCAGGAACGCACCTCCAACAAGTCGACGTACTGGATGACGTTCGAACTCATCTGGCGCGACTTTCACACCTTTGCCGCAGGCAAGGCCGGCTCTCAGCTCTTCGCTGCCGGGGGACCGGCGGGCAAATCCCCCAGCTGGCGCGACGATGACGACGCTTTCGAGCGGTGGGCCCAGGGAACCACTGGCATTCCATTCGTGGATGCCAACATGCACGAGCTCAACGAGACCGGCTTTATGTCCAATCGGGGCCGTCAAAACGTGGCCAGCATGCTCTCGATGAGCCTGAAACAGGACTGGCGGAAAGGTGCTGCCTATTTTGAGTCGCGCCTAGTGGATTATGACGTGTGCAGCAACTGGGGAAATTGGGCCTACAACAGTGGGGTCGGGCATGACCCGCGCGACCGGTATTTCAATATCGTGAAGCAGGCCAATCGCTACGACGGCGACGGAGACTACGTGCGTTATTGGCTCCCGGAGCTGCGTGGGGTTCCGGACGAGTACATTCACGAGCCCCACCGGATGAGTCAAGAGGAGCAGGAGGCAGCCGACTGCATCATCGGCGCCGATTATCCTTCCCCGATCGTGGATCTCGACCAAACGTACCAGCGCATTCAGCGCGAACGTCAGTCGGGGTGATTTTGGATGCTCAATTTTGGATGTTGGAGAGCCTGCACTCCGCCCCTGTAGGAAACGGTGAGTTGGAATGAGCCTGCCATCCGCCTGCACCCTCGGAGTGCAGACTGCTCTCCTCTCTCCTATCGGCCCTCCCGGGGACCCTCGCCATGGGTAGCTCTCCTCTCGTTCCGTTCCTTTTCGGCCTCGTCGCGGTAGTCGTCTTCCTCGTCGTTCTGCGGCTTCCCGCCTTCCTGGGCCTGACCCTCGCAACGATCGTTGTGGGTCTGTCTACCCCAGAAGTCTCTTTTGCCAACGTTCCTCCAGAAATGGCCACCGCGTTCGGGGACGTGATGGAAGCCATCGGCATCCCGATTCTTATGGCCGCCATCATCGGAAAAAGTCTGATGGACAGTGGCGCGGCGGAACGCATCGTCCGGACGTTCCTGGCTCAGACCGGCGATGAACGATCGGAGGTGGCCTTACTGGGCAGCAGTTACGTGCTCTCGATTCCGGTCTTCGTCGACAACGTCTTCTACCTTCTGGCCCCCCTGGGCCGGTCGATGTACGCCCGAACTGGCACCAAATACCCCCTGTACGTCGCGGTGCTGTCCGCAGGAGCCCTCGCGACGCACATGCTGGTGCCGCCGACGCCGGGCCCCTTGGCAATGGCCGACACCCTGAACGTAGACCTGGGGATTGCTATGCTCGTGGGCGCGCTTGTGGCCTTGCCCGTCTCTATGACGGCCGGCCTTGTGTATGGTCGCTGGATCGACCAACGCCTCACCATCCCCCTCCGGGAAGCAATGGGGTCGACCGCGGAAGTGCTCGAAGCCAACGCGTCGACCTCCCTCAACAAGCTCCCCGGATTGGGCGAGGCGCTTCTCCCTATCGCGCTCCCCGTCGCGTTGATCGGGACCAATACGGTAATGGATGCGGTCTCGTCAAACGGCAGCGCACTGGCGTCTGCAACCGACTTCCTTGGGTCGCCGACCATCGCCCTGACACTTGCCGCCCTCGTCGCAGCGGCTACGTTCTATCGAACAAGCGACCTGAATGCGTCGGCCTTCGGAGAGGCCCTGACAGATGCCCTCAAGAGTGGCGGAAATATCATTGCGATCACGGCAGCGGGCGGCGCCTTCGGAGCACTGCTCCGTACAGCCGGCGTCGGAGAATACATCGCAAACGCCCTCACGGCGGCGGGCATTCCCCTTCTCATCACTGGGTGGCTCATCGGCGGCGTCATTCGCATTGCGCAAGGCTCCGGCACCGTCGCGGTGCTGACGGGCGCGTCCATGATGGCCCCGCTCACGCCCGGCCTCGACGCCCACCCGGTGTACATGATGATGGCAGTGGGAACAGGTGCCCTTCTCTTCTCCTGGTACAACGACAGCGGGTTCTGGATCGTGAATGAGGTGGCCGGCCTCACACAGGAAGAAACCCTTAAGACGTGGTCGGCCGTCAACACGGTCATGGCCGTCACCGGCCTGCTGGTCGTACTGCTGCTTTCGACGCTCCTCCCACTGGCGTAGCGCCGGGCGACGACAGTCCGGTACGCCCTATGACGACACGGAGGGCCGCTGGAGAATCGGGCCGGCCGCAAGGGACACCATCCCCGCAAGAATCGCCACGACGCCCATGGCGGCGGAGAGGCCCAGCGTGTCCGCCACCAAGCCAAGCAGGGGAGGGCCAGAGGCAATCCCTACGTAGCCGGCGCTGGCCACAGCCGCTAGGCTCGCCCCCGGTGCCAGTCCCGGCGTCCGGGCGGCCGTACGGTACAGCACCGGAACGAGAACAGCAAACCCAAGCCCCTGCACGAAAAACCCGGCAATGCCGGACACCGGATGTGCGATTAGCACCCCCATGCCAAGTCCCATCGCCCCAAGTGCAGCGCCCGCCTGCATGACTCGACGCGTCTCAAATCGCTCCAAAATCCGGTCTCCGTACAGCCGGCCTACGGCCATCGCTCCCGAAAATGCGGCGTAGCCGAGCCCGGCCACCCCGGCACTGGCCCCCAGTCCCTTGCGCAAATACACTGCACTCCAGTTCGACACGGCCCCTTCCGCAAAAAGGACACAGAAGAGCAGAGCCGCAATCCCGGCAAGTGCCGGTGGCGGAACGGCAAATATGCGACCCGCCTCTCGCGTCGTAGGCCCGCCGAGGAATGCCGCCCGGTGGAAAAGAACGACCGCAGCGCCCACGCCTACGAGCACGACGAAGTGCCACGCAAACGAGAGAGATATGCTTGCCGCCGCACTCCCAACCCCCGCCCCAATCATGCCGCCAATGCTGTAAAATCCATGGCACGTAGACATAATGGGGACGTTGCGCCCTTCCTCTACGGCATTGGCCCGAGCGTTCATGGAGACATTGAGCGTACCGTTCAGCGCCCCAACCCCCAGCAGAATCCCGGCCAAGTGGAGGGGGCGGTCCGTGAAGGGCAACAGAAGAAACGGAAGTCCCTGCGCGAGTCCAGTACCGAATGTGACCGGCCCTGCCCCCCACCGCGGCACAATCCAGGCGGACACGGGCGTCACCAGAAGCGTCCCCAACGGCATAGCCAGAAGTACGAGCCCGAGAGTGGCCTCTGACAATTCGAGGGTCGTCTGCACCTCCGGAATTCGAGCAAACCAGCTTCCCACGAACACATTCACCAGCCCAAAGGTGAGAGCGACGGCCCGGCTCGGGCCGTGTGTCCAAACGGTGCGAAGCGCTGTGATCATGCCGGCTCTCGGAAGCTCTCGGTGCGAAGTCAGAGAGTCAATGGACCGCTGAGCGAACGGATACCGGCATTTTCTCCGATGTCGAACGCTCTCTCGTCGACGCACTCCCCCCCCCGAACGGATCGGTGCCCCAGTGTGCCCCCGAGGCGCATCCGCACCGCACACTGATCTTCGCCCCTCCTCCCCCTTGTCTCTCTCCATATCTCCAGGCAGAACCGAGACTCCGGTGGTTCTTTCCAGGGAGACCTCTCCTCCTCCTATACAGTGCCACCGCTCGTGACTGCTCCCCTTCCGCTCATCACCATTACAGAGGACGGCGAAGCCATAGGGACCCTTCAGCAGTTTGCCGCTGCCCTCCACCTTTCGCCGTCCCATCTCCGAAGGGTCTTGGAAACCGATGGTCGCCATTGTGTGATCTTCTCCGAAGGCTGGGGGCCGGATCGCCTCCTCATCCTTGACGTGTGCGGAATTCTCGCCCTACCGCTTCCCGACGGCGCCCCCGACGCTGCAGTGGATGAAACCGGATCGGCGTGAAAAAGCGATCCCCGATTCCGTCTCGCCAATGGGAACCTACTCTCCTACACGTCCGCCCGCGACAAAAAAGTCGTCCTGCCGCCAGGCACAATCGACGTCGGTAAAGCCTGCGCGCTCCATCGCCTTGAGCTGAGCAAAGAGCGGCAGCGTTCCGACGTGGTCCCCGATAATGCAGTGCCCCCCCGGACGCAAAGGTTCTTTGATGCTGCGGAAGAGCAGTTCGTACCGCGACTCGGCCTCGGCCGCGTCCACATCGTGCCCCACGATGGCGTGCAGCGCAAGAGAGGCAACCACGAGATCGTACGGCCCACCGGGAAGCGGCTCCCCGTCCGTCGGAACCGAAACGCGAAGGGGCTCCACCTCTCGGGTCATGCGTTGGATCTTTTCGTGGGCAATGGACAACAGATCCGGATCTTCGTCGAGCAGCACCAACTGGATTTGAGGGTAGGCATCGAGGACCGTCGCGGCGGCGTTGCCGGTTCCACAGGCCAGATCGCCCACGACCGTTCCGGGCGGAAGCGGGGGAAGAGCCATCGCCAGCTCTTCCAACATCGGAATGGCCTGGGGCATGCGCCGCTCCAGGTGAATATCGTACCAGCGCCCATCGTCCCAGTTGCCGCCCTCACGACTCAGATTGGACATCCAGCTCGGCAGGTCATCGTTCATCCGTCGTAGAAAAGGTTGCGTGACAGAAAACGTCGGCACTCCGTACCAAAACGGTGGTCGGGGCCCTGGTTCCCGGCGGTCGTCTGCAAATGCTGTGCGCAGGGCCGTTTGGTCTCTACCGCTCCCCGCTCGCAGATAGGGCCGACAGTTGGAGGGTGTGGTCGAAATGAGACGTATTCTCTTCCCCTCGAATTTGGAGTTGGAGCGTGACGGGATCCGCCTCCCAGTCAATCGTAATGAGGCCAAAATTTAGCACATTGACCTTCTCGCCGATGCGGTGGCGGTTGAGTTCCGGCCCGGCCGGGGCAACGTGGGTAAGCCCACTGGACGTTAGGTCGTAGAGAGGATACCCGAGCGCCTCGTCGTGACGGGAAAGCTCGGCGTGATGCCGATCACCGCTCAAAAGCACGACGCCGGGCGCGTCGGTCTGCCGGATCGTCTCGAAGAGACGCTGGCGCGCCTTGGGAAAATTCGCCCATTTCTCCCAGGGATGCTGAGAGGAAACGGCCTGAATGCTGGAAGCAATAAAATGAATCTGCGCCTCACTTGCCCGCAACTCTCGCTCCAGCCACGCCCACTGCTCCTCCCCCAGAATGTCGCCCTGCTTGTTCGGGTAGTACGACTGCTCGGAATTGGGATCGGGCGTGATGGGCGACCGGTGATACCGGGTATCGAGAAGAATAATTTTGACCTGCTGCCCCGGGGGGCCAAACGTGTGAGCACTGTACACGCCCTCTCGTTGCCGGCGCGGATCGGTATCCGGCACCCCCATAAAGTCAAGGAAGAGGGCCTGGCTGCTGTCCCGTTTCGGATAGGAGCGGCCGACGTCGTTCGCCCCGTAGTCGTGGTCATCCCAGGTCCCAAGAATGCGTGCCTCCTGGCGAAGGGCCTGGTAGCCCGGCACACGCTGCTGCCGAGCATACATCGAATCCATTGCCGCCATGCGTTCGGTATCGGCGTAGATGTTGTCGCCAAGCCAAACCCAGAGATCAGGGTTCGAAGCCCGGATGGGCGTCCAAAGGGGCTGGTCGGCGGACTGATCGTTGCAGGAGCCGAAGGCGATGCGGGTAAGGATCGAATCGGAATGGGACGCCGTCGCTCCCCTTTCGACGGGCCGGTCCGAACTCGCACAGCCGACGCTGAGGCCCGCAAGAATCAGTACGAGGGACGAAAAACGAAGGAGCACAGAAGAAGAATACATCGGAGAAAGCAACGTCGACCCGTCTTCCTGAAGGGGGCTATAGTGCTGCAGTGTAGGTACGACCGAAGCGGTCCGTAGCCTCCACGCGGACGCGGTTCGCGTCGGGATTGAATGGTGCAGAGAAAAGATGATCTGTGGGCACCGGTTCCACCCAGGGATGCTTCTCCGGCTGCTTCTCTCCAGCATACAGGGCGGTTGCCTTTGGATCGACGCCTCGCTGCTGCTCCATGCTCCCGGTTTGTACCCCGTCCTCGTACCAGGTCACCGTCCACTCATCGTCGGCGCCCCACACGTTGGCGAGAAGGCGATCCTCCCCTTCCTCCTGCACGCGAGTGAGCCGCATTTGGTGGTCGGCATCGTGACCGATACTCTTGTACCGCCACCGGACGGACTCGCCATTCACTTCGTAGACAGCATAGCCACGGGGCGTCCCGTCGTAGCAGATGGGCCCGGTCCACCACGCCCCACAGGTCGTCCCTACCACGTGCTCGTGCGGCCCCGCCTCGTACCGGTGCTCATTCTCATGCACGTGCCCGGTAATGATGTGGGCCTCAAACGGATCAAGCAGTTCGTACAACGCGTCGCGGTTCACGATCATGCCGCGGACCGAGGGGCTCGACTCTCCGTTCCGGGCGTAGGCCGTGCTCAGTGGAGGGATGTGTGCGAGAACCACGACCGGACGCCCGTCCTCGACCATAGCAAGGTCCTGCTCCAACCACCGCAACTGGGTCGCGTCAATGTGACCAAGGTAGTCGTCGGTGTCATTCCCGAAGCCGTCACTTCCCGGCCAGTACACATCGTCGAGGACGACATAGTGGACGGCCCCGCGGTCGAACGAGTAGTACTCCGGGCCGAAGTGCTGTCGGAAGGTGGCCGTAGAACCGGGATCCCCTGGCGCGTCGAAGTTGAGATCGTGGTTGCCCACCACCTGCACGAAGGGCATCCCCATCTGCCGAACCGCCTCCTCGTAGCCGGAAAAGAGCGAGAGGTCGTCGAACACGAGATCGCCGCCCCCCACCCCGAAGGCTGGGCGGTCCTTCATCGCCTTCACGGTCTGCCGTACATCCGGCACCGTCTCGGCCTGAAAGGTTTCCATCTCCGCTGCGGTCTGCGTCTGCGGATCGGCGAGAAAGGTGAATGCGTGCCGCTCGTCGCTCTGGGGGAGCGATTGGAGCTCAAATTCCACCTCTGCCGTCCCGCTTCCGGCCTTAATCGGGCGATAGAACCGAGCCGTTCCCGTCTCGTGCGTCGGCAGCTGGTAGCCGGCGGGCACCGACACGTAGACAAAGGGCTGCCGGGCTGATGCCTCCAACCGGAAACGGCCGTCATCGTCCGTCCGCGTAACGGTGACGCCATCGGTCACGGACACGCCGGACAAGCCGCCGTCTGAATCCGTGACTCGGCCCGTGACCTGAACGGAACGAGAAGTATGGGCCGAGGGAGACGTCCCCGTCGCAGCCCAGGGTACACTGAGAGCGGTGGCGGTGGCGCCGGCAAAGCCGAGGTGCTTGAGAAAATCGCGGCGGGTGGGTGCCATGGCGGGTCGAACACTTGATTGTAAATATTCTTCGAGCGAAGGCGGCCTCCCCTGATTGTCGCGACATTCGTTACAGCATGGGCGAAGGAGGAGTGGGTGCACGCCCCCAACGTCTCGTCCACAGAGTGGGTGCCTTCGTAATGAAGCAATGACCGCAGGGGTGAGGATGAGAATCAGGCCGTGATACTGACCCCAGCCGGTACTGTCGGTATGCTGCAGAAGATGCTGTCTCCGAATAAAATGAGTTTCTACTAAACATTCCACCCTAAAGGCTGAACGTTCGAAGGGCACGCAACAGACCTCCTTTCTACCCGAGCAGACCCTACGAGCTGGGAACGGTGTAAAGAAAGATGCGAATGCGCGGCGGAGAACATCATCACCTCAGGATTATGATCCCTACCCGTCAGTTTTCCTCGTCCTGAAGATACGGAATGTCGCGCGCTACCATCCACCGAATCGCAATGTCCTCGTACGCCTGATCGCGATCCGCATAGCAGTCCTCAGTGGGGCCAGCCGATCACAGGGGTCCCCACAGTAGCGAAATGCCTCCTTCCCGCCAATGGCCCGGAGCAGTCGCTCTCTTTGGTCAACGACCTCGCCGAAAGAGACAGAGAGGGGCATGGGAAAGCGGGCCTCATCCCTCCTCCGGACGAGCACTCTGTGGAATCCACGCGAGACTCGCAAGCACAGGACCGCGGAACGCTGTTCTCCCGTTGATGTGAGATGAGAGACGGGAACAGGCACACATCCTCTACACATGCACCCCCACTTCCAACCATAACACGGGCATGAGTGACGACTTTCTCGAACAGGACGTCCGCTATGTGAAAGGGGTTGGCGAAAAGCGGGCCAACGTGTGGGCCGACGCTCATGGCGTGCGCACCGTCCGCGACCTCCTCCACTTCTACCCCCGCCGGTACCTCGACCGCTCGACCATCACCCCGGTGGAGCGACTCCAGGAAAGCCCGGACCCAGTCACGGTGGTGGGCACCGTGCAGTCGACGAACATTGTACCGGGAAAGAGCCAGAAACGGTTTGAACTCATCTTGCAGGGCGAGCGGGGCGGGCGCATGAAGTGCACCTGGTTCCAGGGCATCTGGTGGGTGCGCAAGGCGTTCGAAAAAGGCGACCAACTGGCCGTACACGGCAAAGTAGAACAGTACGGCCGCTGGTTTTCGATGACGCACCCGGACTTCGACAAGCTCAACGACGAAGGGGCAATCCTCGACACCGGCCGCATCGTCCCCCTCTACCCCGGGGGCGAGGCAATGGAAAAGGTCGGCCTTACGAGCCGGTCCATCCGCCGCATCCTGTACAACCTCTTCAAGGAGCATGGGCTTAAGCTGCAAGAGACGCTCCCGGAGCGCATCGTCGAGCATTGCGACCTGATGGAGGGGCGCGTGGCGCTGCGGGCCATCCACTTTCCCAAGAGTCAGTCCGAACGGGCCCAGGCGGAGCAGCGCCTCAAGTTTGAAGAACTTTTCCTCATCCAGCTCATGCTCGCCCAGATGCGGCAGCAGCAGGACGAGGTGGCCGGTCCTGCGTTCGATGCGCCGGGCGAACACACGAAGGAGTTCGTCCATGACGTGCTCCCCTTTGAGCTCACCGGCGCCCAAAAGCGTTCCCTGCGCGAGGTCATCGAGGATACGCAGACGGGCGTGCAGATGAATCGGCTCGTTCAGGGCGATGTGGGCAGCGGAAAGACTGTGGTTGCCGTGGCGGCCATGATGCACGCCTACGACAGCGGCTACCAGAGCGCCTTCATGGCCCCGACGGAGCTCCTGGCCGAGCAGCACTACCAAAACCTCCTTGAGTACTTGCAGCCCCTGGGCCTGGAGCCGCGCCTGCTGACCGGCAGTCAGACCAAACGTGAGCGCGAAGAAGCCCTGCGCGCCCTCCGCAGCGGCGAAAGCCCCGTCGCCGTCGGTACGCACGCCATCATTCAAGAGGAAGTAGAATTCGATAGCCTGGGCCTCGCCGTTGTCGACGAGCAGCACCGGTTCGGCGTCGCGCAGCGGGCGGAGATGTTCGAGAAGGGCCAACAGCCGCACATGCTGCTGATGACGGCCACTCCCATCCCCCGCTCCCTTGCCATGACGCTCTACGGCGACCTCGACGTGTCGAAGATCGACGAGATGCCGCCGGGACGCAAGCCGGTGGAGACGCAACTCCGGTCCGAGAAGCGGCGAGGCGAGGTGTACGCGTTCCTGCGCGACAAGCTGGAGCAGGGCCAGCAGGCCTACGTCGTGTACCCGCTCGTGGAGGAGAGCGAGAAAATGGACCTGAAAGACGCGGAGAACGGCTACGAAAACCTAAAAAAGCAATTCCCCGACTACACCGTCGGCCTCGTCCACGGCCAGATGAAGTCCGACCAGAAGGAAAATGCGATGGCACGGTTCAAGGACGGCACCATCGATATCCTAGTGTCCACCACCGTCATCGAGGTGGGAGTCGACGTGCCGAACGCGACGATTATGCTCGTGGAGCACGCCGAGCGGTTCGGCCTCAGCCAACTGCACCAGCTGCGCGGACGGGTGGGCCGGAGCGACCAACAGAGCTACTGCATCCTGATGGCCGGGTACAAGCGCAGCAACGAGGCCAAGCAGCGACTGGAGGCGATGGTGCGCACAAACGACGGCTTCGAAATCAGCGAGACCGATCTCAAAATTCGGGGCGCGGGCGATTTTTTCGGGACGCGCCAGAGCGGCATGCCCGACCTCAAGATCGCCGACATCACGGAGGACACTGACATTCTAGAGGAGGCTCGTGAAGCCGCCTTTTCGTTGGTGGAACGCGATCCACACCTTCGGTCCGAGGAGCACCAGCGGCTCCGGCGGCGCTTCGAGGAAACGTATGCGGCAGAGGGCCTGGGCTTTGCACGGGTCGGATAAAACTACACAATATATTTTACTTGATATAAATATATTTTAACTCTACCGACTGTTTACTCCGTCTCTGTGAGGGGTTTGTTCGATGAGCATGGTCAGCACACATGCTGGCATGCCATCGTTTCTTTCGTTTTCTCATGATTCCTGTTTTCTACCATGAGATCCTTCCGCCTCCTCACCACGGGTTGCCTTCTTGTCTTTGGTCTCTTGACCGGATGCGACTCTTTTCCCGGCGTTGAACAGCACGGTACAGAGATCGACCTAAGCAACGCAACCAGTACAACCGTCAATGGGCTTGGCATTCATCTCTTCGCCCCCGATACGGTGGCCGTCGCCGACTCGTTCGCAGTCCAAGTGGCCGTGAGCAATCCGAGCAACAGGGACCGTACTGTGACGACGCCGAGTGCTTGTCTCATGCGTCCCAGCGTCTTCTCCGCAACCGAACGGGTGCCCCTGAAAGGCTCTATGCTCCTTTGTGCCGCCGCCGTCACGACCCACCATATTCCAGCAGGTGAGCTGGTGAAGCGCCGCTTCGACCTGGAGGCCGTGCTCGACACGTCTGAGGGAGAGCTCCCGGCATCGCCCGGTCCCTATACCGTCCGGGCAACCCTCCACTGGACACTCGATGGGAGGTCCATTGAGCGCTCGGTACAAAAGAAGATCGTACTCCACCAGTAGCTCCCACTTTCTCGGGCGCCCCCACCCGAAGGCCGATAGGTAGAATGGACGATCCTGTATCGTACGTGGATTCGCGCTGCGCGGAATTGTCAAAAACAAAGCTCCCCCTTCGAGGGTTGAGTTCGACGGTCTTTTGACGTCATTGCCACGAATCCAGCTTCGGCCTTCTATGATGAACCTGCTGATCAACGTCGATCACGTGGGCACTCTCCGAAACGCCCGCGAAGAGTCGTTTCCGGATCCCGTCCGCGCGGCGGCCCGCTGCGAGCAGGCCGGGGCCGATGGCATCGTCTTCCACCTGCGGGAAGACCGCCGTCACATCCGAGAACGAGACGTGCACCTTCTCAACCAGACGGTAGAGGGCAAGTTAGACTTCGAACTCTCGACCGACGAGGAGGTCGTGTCGATTTGCTGCGACGTGGCGCCGGACCTTGCAACCCTGGTTCCGGAACGCCGCGAAGAGGTCACCACCGAGGGCGGCCTCGACGTGGTGTCGGATCCCGATCGCCTGAAAAACGCCATCGCCCAACTGTACGACGCCGGCGTGGAGCAGGTCAGCCTCTTCGTGGACCCGGTGCAAGAACAGATCGAGGCCGCGGCCCAAACGAAGGCCAACTGCGTGGAACTTCACACGGGGGACTATGCGGATGCCCCCACGGAAGAAGCGCGGATGCAAGAAATCGAGCGCCTCGCTCACGCTGCCTCCGTGGCCCACGAGGCTGGTCTTCGCGTGCACGCCGGCCACGGCCTCGATTATAATAACGTTCCCCTCTTCCGCGAACGCGTCCCTCATGTGGCCGAGGTCTCGATCGGCTTCGCCGTGATGGCCCGTGCCATGCTCGTGGGCATGGACCCGGCGGTGCGTGACATGCGTGCAACGGTGAAAGGCTATTAAGTGCGTTGAGGGTTGTGGCGTTCAGCGTCGAGCGTTCCCTGCGCGGCTTCCGCTGCTCTCCTCATTTCCTCCGCGCTGCATGTTCTTTTCGAAAATGATCCTATTCCCCAAACCCTCAACCCTGAACGCTTAAACGAACCTATGGAAGAACCACCTCCCTTTTTCGAAGATGTCCCGGACGACCACAAGAGCGGATACGTTGCCATTGTGGGCAAGCCCAACGTGGGCAAGAGCACGCTCATGAATGCAATGCTGGGCGAAAAACTATCCATCGTGACGCGCAAGCCGCAAACCACGCGGCACCGCGTCATCGGCATCCACTCCGCCCCCGAGCACCAGGTCATCTTCCTCGACACGCCCGGCATCATCGACCCGCGCTACGGCCTTCACGACGCCATGATGGGCCAGGTGAAGGGCGCGATCCGGGACGCCGACCTGCTGCTCTTCCTCCACGAGGCCACGCAGGAGGAGCCCGACACGCAAAGCCTCCAGCAGATCGGCGACACGCCGGCCTTCCTCGTGCTCACGAAGATGGACCTGATTCCGCAGGACCAGGCCATTCCGCTCGTGGAGTCGTACACCGAGATGCGGGCGTTCGACGAGGTGGTGCCCACCTCCGCCCTCGACGGACAAAACATCGAGACGCTGGTCGACCTCGTGGTGGACACACTGCCGGAGGGACCCCCCTTCTACCCGAAGGACATGATCAGCGAGCACCCGGAGCGCTTCTTCGTCGCCGAGATCGTGCGGGAAAAGGCGTTCCAGCACTACCACCAGGAGCTCCCGTACTCCATCCAGGTCAACATCGTGGAGTATGAGGAGCGGGAGGGCACGCAGAAGGACTACATCGACGCCGAGATCGTGGTGATGAGCGAGTCGCACAAGGGCATCGTGATCGGCGAGGGCGGGCGCGCCATCAAGAAGGTGGGGATGGAGGCACGAAACGACATCGAGTCCTTCCTGCGCACGCCGGTCTACCTCAACCTCCACGTGAAGGTGAAGGAGGACTGGCGCGACCGCGAGCAGCTCCTCCGCTCGTACGGCTACCGCTCGTGAGGAGCGGTACTGCGGAAGACTCAGAACTCCACTCTCGTACGGCAGGCGTCTCCTCCGTACCACATTTCAGACAGGGCGGCCGGGCCGACCGAGACGTGTTCTCGGGCCCCGGCCGTTTTGTGTTGATGGGAGCTCGTCTCCTTGCCCCTCCCGTGCAGGACGATTCTTTGTTCTAACGTCCCGCTTCCGGGTTCTGTAGAACGGTTGATTGTTCTTCCACTCGCCCTTTCGCCCCTCTCTCACCGCCACTGCATGGTAAGCCCCTCCTCCACGAGTGCCCGACGATCCTCGGGGACCGCTGCTTTCGGGACGGTGTGCTTCTGCATTTCGCGGCGGATCGGGTAGGTCGCCCGGAGGTGACTGAAGTAGGTTCCCTGTTCGGACGGCGGCCGATCCAGAATCTGACGCATCCGCTCGTCGTCGGCACGGAGGTCGTACGCCTGCCGGGCGAGATGGTGGAGCCAGTCCGGGCGCGGGAGACGGGCGTCCGGGGCCTGACACCGGAGCGTCCCCGGCTCTTCGGGTTCGAGCACCGTCGCCGGGTCCCATTCAGGGTGAATGTCCAGGTGTTCGCAGAGGGCGGTGTAGAGCATCGTCGTGCCGCGCACCTTGCCGTCGTACGCATAGCCCGCAATGTGGGGCGTCGCCACGTCCACCGCCTCTACGAGCGCAGGATCGGGCGTGGGCTCATTCTCCCACACGTCCAGCACCGCAGCGCCCACAGATCCACTCTCGATCGCCTGAAGCAACGCCGCATTGTCCACCACCGGGCCGCGTGCGGTGTTCAGGAGCCACGCGCCCGGCTGCAGTTGATCAAGCGCCGCCTCGTCGATGAGATGATGCGTTGGATCCGGGCCATCCGTGGTAAGGGGCACGTGCGTCGTAACGATGTCCGACTCGTCAAGCACGGCATCGAGCGACACGTACCCGTGCGAGCGGCCGTCGGCCTCCGCGGCCCGGGCGAGGGGCGGATCGTTGGGAAGCACGGAAAGCCCGAGGGCCGAAAGCCGACGAGCGGCCCGACTCCCCACATTTCCGCACCCGACCACGCCCACGGTCTGCCCCTCAAGCCGCACCTCGTGTTGACGAGCAAGGCGGAGGAGCGCCGCCGTCACGTAATCGGCCACCGAATCGGCGTTGGAGGCCGGAGCATGGGCAAACGCGATGCCCTGCTCCTCCAGATATGGCCGATCGACGTGATCCACCCCAATGGTGGCAGAACCAACGAAGCGAACGGAACTGTCGCCCAGCAATGACGGCCCTACGGGGGTTACACTCCGCACCAAGAGCACGTCGGCGGTCGCCACGGTCGCGGGACCGATGTCGCGCCCCTGAAATCGCTCGATCGTCCCCAGATGTCCGAAAGCCGCATCCACACAGGGAATATTGGCATCAGCAACAATGTGAAGGTCCGGCACAGCGAATTTGTTACAGATGAATCATAAAAGCGCTTCCCATATCCCCCATACAAAAATCTACACGAAAAAGGGTACAGAGAAGGGATCAAGGGAGTATAAACCATTAGTCAATACAGAAGTAAACCAACGTGAATAAATCACGATTGGCTGTTAACCCTCTGATTTCCAGGCCTTTACACGAAATAGAGATCTGGAAACTAATCATCGCCACCGGGAGTAGAGCGGGGGCAGTCATCCGATATGGCACTGAACATCTAAATCTCACTTCTTTCCTGTGCCTTTTCGCTGTTCTACGAATAACAGCTAAACCAACATGAGCAAGCGTGCTCTCATTCTTTGGGTATGTTTTGGGATTTTACTTTTGTCTGCCGCTCGGGTCACAACGGTTCTGCGTCCGGAGGCCTCGGAGGCCCCTCCTCTTAACATCGACACAGAAGCCCCGGCGGTTTCCTCACAGGAGCAGCAATTCAGGCTTCTGAGTGCAACCTACGGCCCGACTGCTCCCGCGGTGGAAGAGCCAACCCTCATGCCCGCAATCGTCGAGGAGAGCACGCTTTGGCTCGCCCGTGCCATTTACTCGGAAACGAAGCTCCCGCACGAGCAGGAGTTGGTGGCGTGGGTCATCCGAAACCGCGTCGAAACTGGCTATCGGGGCCAGACGACCTACAAGGAAGTTGTCTTAGACCCCTATCAGTTTAGCGCGTTTAATCCGGGGGATTCCAAACGATCCTTTTTTCTCAGTCTTACCCCGGAGGTCCAATTGCCCGCCTGGCAACAGGCCCTGTGGATTGCCCATTACGTCCGGCATGCCGATCCCGCATATCGACCCTTTTCAATTGAAACGCGCCACTTCTATAGCGAACGGTCCATGGAAGGACGCCGGCATCCCTACTGGGTGAAGCGGCAGCAGTTCGTATCGCCTGGGTGGGACTACCGAGTGAATGAGCGTCGCTTCCGGTTCTACAAGGAAATCTCCTGACGGCACATCGCCATCGCGAGCAGTTGGTGCAGTTGTTTTCCCTTTGCCCTCCGGTTCGCCCCGACCTGGAAGAGAGACTCGTCCGTACAAACGGCCCCCGAAGACTCTATCTTGAGTTACCACGACGGCATTTCAAGCAGAGCGGAACGACCGCAGATCGCTGAGGCCCCATCGGCAAAAGGATCTCCACACAGGAGACGAGCACTCAGGCACGCCCCCTCTCGTGTGTGAAACCGACGATCAGCCACACCGAACGTGCTCTCTGTAGAATTAAAAAAACGCCCGCCGCTCATTATCGGAGCGACGGGCGCGACTGTTTTCTAGCAGTGAGCAGTAATAGTCCCTAGAAGAGGAGGTTCAGTCGCAAAGCAAAGGTGCTGAACTTGGGACTTTCCTGTGGATCAAAGGTTATACTGGTATCTCCGAGCTCAACCTCTTTATCCTCGTCGACGAAGCTCGTGGCCCCAAACTCGTACCGAAGCTCGGGCTGGAGTCGGACCGAGGAACCGGGCAAAGAGATTTGCGCCCCGATTCCCACGTTGAAGGTGTAGGAGACTCCGGACATGACATCATCAAACTCGTCTTCCCCCCGGGGAATCGTCGCCTTCGGTCCCCCCAAGATGTACGGCGACACGAGCGGGGCAGACAACAGAGTCACCCGTAGGTCCACCGGTACCTCCCAAGCCGACACGGTGTACCGCGGATTCCGCAACTGGTCCGAAATGTTGGAAAACTCAAAGTCGCCGACTCGACGGTAGAAGAAGCCCGGTCGCACATTCAAGGGTCCTAGCGAGAGCTCATATACCAGCCCCACGTGGTAGCCTGTCGAATTATCCAGAGTGGCCTCGGTATTTGTCGCCTGAATATCATCGGTCGACTCAAAGTTGAGCCCTCCACTGACCCCGAGCTGGGCCTGGGCAGGAGCAGCTGTTCCCAGAAAAAGGACCGCTGCGAAGAGCGTTGACAAAAAGAGACGCGTCTGATTGGAGTACATGTCGTGGTAAAGTGTGGTGAGGGAAAAACGGTGAAACGGCCTTCCGTGTCGAGACCGAAACTCAGGAATTTGACACGGTAGGGAGGGCGCACCCACCTGTCGAAAAGTAACGGGAGTCCCTACCCGCATCAATGCACGGATGTAACGTTGCCTCCATCCGGCCTCCCCGACCGCCCGGTTCCCGAAGCATGCGGGAGTCCTTTCGAGGTCGTTACTGTTTGCAGGTCAAAGCCCCTTCAATCGATTGTCGGTCCTGCAACCTCCGTTCCCTTGAGAAGTTGTTCTGAATGGTTTTCCCCGGTTCAGAATCGCCCTGTCCGCTCTTCTCCACTCGTTGCCCGTTCCCTATGAAAATCGGCATCACCTGCTATCCCACCTACGGCGGGAGCGGTGTCGTCGCCACGGAGCTTGGAAAAAACCTGGCCCAGCGCGACCATGAAATCCACTTCATCTCGTCCTCCCTCCCGTTCCGTCTCTCGCACGTCGCCGGAAACATCTTCTTCCACGAGGTGAACGTGCAAAGCTATCCGCTTTTCGACTACCCGCCGTACACGCTGTCGCTCACCAGCAAAATGGTGGACATCGCCAAGCACGCGGGGCTGGACGTATTGCACGTCCACTACGCCATCCCGCATGCGACCAGCGCCGTGA
Source organism: Salinibacter sp. 10B (assembly GCF_002954405.1). Classification (NCBI taxonomy): domain Bacteria; kingdom Pseudomonadati; phylum Rhodothermota; class Rhodothermia; order Rhodothermales; family Salinibacteraceae; genus Salinibacter; species Salinibacter sp. 10B. The sequence goes on from NZ_MQWC01000004.1 coordinate 892,872, forward strand.
TGGCCCGCCAGATTCTCGCCGGGGAGGGGCTCTCGGTCCCCATCGTCACCACCCTGCACGGAACCGACATCACCCTCATCGGGCAGGACCCCTCGTTTGCTCCCGTCGTCACGTGGTCGATCAACGAATCCGACGGCGTAACGGCGGTCTCCAACTACCTGCGCCAGGAGACCTATGACCACTTCGAGGTGAGCAACGGCATCGAGGTGATTCCGAATTTCATCGACACCGACCGCTTCTACCGGCAAGACAAAGAGCACTTTAAGCAGGCGTTGTGCCCGAACGGGGAAAAAGTCATCGTCCACGTCTCCAACTTCCGACCGGTCAAAAACACCAAGCAGGTGGTCGAAATTTTTGCCCGGGTGCGCAACGAACACTCGGACGTAAAGCTTCTGCTCGTGGGCGACGGCCCAGAGCGCGTGCCCACTGAGCGTAAGGCGCGCGACCTAGGAGTCTACGACGACATCCGTTTTCTGGGCAAGCAGGACCCCATCGAGGAGATCCTCTCGATTGCCGATGTGTTTCTCATGCCGAGCGAGTCGGAAACCTTCGGGCTCGCCGCATTGGAAGCGATGGCGTGCAACGTGCCCACGGTCGTGAGCGACGTGGGCGGCCTCCCCGAGCTCGTAGAGGACGGGGAGACCGGCTACCTCTGCCCCGTGAACGACGTGGAGGCGTTCACTGACCGCGTACAGGCCCTACTCGGCGACGACGACCTGCACGGCCGTATGGCCGAGGCTGCCCGGGACCGTGCCGTCGAGACGTTCGACATCGACCGCGTGGTCCCGATGTATGAGCGCTACTACAAACAGGTGCAGGAAAAGGACCCCGAGGTGACGCAGATGAGTGAGTAATACCAACTCACTGTACGAGTGGCTCCGTATCTGACGGAGGTGCGTTTTCTATCGGGGACGATCCCGTTATCGGAGGCGGGATGGTCCGGAAGCAAAAAGAGGCACCTTCGTCGTGCGAACGCCCCCGGTAGCTGCACAATGATCTTCGGCAAGCGGAATGACGCCTGCCCGCTCCTGTCGTCCCCTCCCCCGTCTCTCTTTACATCGGTGGGGAACGTCGTGGCTGATCACGATCGCCCCGACATCGATCCGCGCCACCCGACGTCCTCACTCGTCCCCCCAAGTGCTTCCTTGACGAACGGATTCTGTTGCCGCTCTCGTCCGATCGTGGTCTCGGGCCCGTGTCCAGGATAGATCGTCATCTCGTCGCCAAGAGGCAGAAGCTTCTCGGTGATGGCGTCAAGCAGCTGCGAGCGTGAGGTCTCTGGCAGTCCCTGCGTGCGCCCGATCGAGTTTTGAAACAGTACGTCGCCTGTGAGTGCCTGCTGACTGTCCGCATCAATGAACGAGATGGAATCGGGCGAGTGGCCGGGCGTATGAAGTACGTCGAGCGTTACCGAGCCAAACGAGACGGTGTCGCCCTCCGCGAGAAACGTGGTGGGCACCGTCGGGGGCTCCACCTCCACACCGAAGGCCTTCGCCTGCTCGTCCGCCCGTTCAATGAACGGCACGGCGGCCTCGTGGGCCTTGAACGTTGCGTCGAAGTGCTCCTCGAAGAATCGGCAGCCAAAGATGTGATCGACGTGGGCGTGCGTGAGCAAGAGGTGACGGACGTTCAGGTCGTGTTCCTCAACGACGCGGAGTACTTCCTGCTGCTCCTCCTCCGTCGCACAACTGGCATCCACGAGAACGGCCTCCCCATTGTCGTGGCAGAGATAGCAGTTCGTCATGAAGGAATTGAACGTGAAGGCCTCAACGTGCATGGACACTACGGGATGAGTCCGTAAAGTTAACGATCGGAACGGTGCACTCAATCGCCCCTCTACCGGAAAGATCCACGAACATGCGATTTGCGAGCGGCGTTAAGCAGATCCTCTGATGAGACCAGGGGATGCCCAGGCCACAGCCGGTCCGCATTGCGATCTTCAAAACGGATCTGCCGAAGCGGCCTACGCCCCTTCCCCTCACGCTCCCCTATCGACACGTCAGGCTCGGTATGCTCCGTCGCCTCCACTGGCTCCTTCTGCGTCGGCTGCCCGGCCCGTTCTTTGGCTGGCTGGGCATTCTCATGTTTTTGCTGCTGATGCAGTTTCTGATCCGGTGGCTGCCGGAAATTGCAGGCAAGGGGATCCCGGTCCTCGTGATCATGGAGCTCATTACGTACAACCTGGCGTACATGATGGTGCTGGCAGTGCCGATGTCGGTCCTGCTGGCCGCTCTGATGGCATTCGGGGGACTGGCCGAATCGAAGTACTACACCGTCATCAAAAGCACGGGCATCTCCTTCAGCGAAATTGTGTGGCCGGCCCTGCTGTGTGCACTTCTCGTCGGCAGTGGGCTGCTTTACTTCAACAATGTTCTGCTCCCGGAGGCCAACTACCGCGCCCGCCAGCTCTGGACCGACATCCGCAACAAGCGTCCGGGGTTTGAGCTTCAGCCCGGCGTGTTTTACGACGAAATGGAAAACTACAGCATTCTCGTGGGGGACCGTCCCGCCGGCTCCAACCGGCTGATCGACGTCACCATCTACGACTACACCCAAGGGCGCGAGGAGCAGGCCGTGATGAAGGCGGAACGAGGGCGTATTCGGTCGAGCCAAGGCGGTGCCCGGCTCACCCTCGTCCTCAAGGACGGAGAAATGCACCGCCCCCTTCCCCCCTCGTCTCACTCCATCGAGCGCCGCTACGAAACGCTGGAGTTTAACCGCCACGTCATCCACTTCAACCTGTCGGATGCCGTCTTCCGACGATCGACCGAGGAGGAGGCCGCCCGCTCCACCCGCACGATGCCCCTTCCGGGCCTCCTTGAAACCACCGACTCGCTACGTGCAAACCTCGAATCCGACTACAACGATCTCTACTCGAAGATCGAATCTTCGCTCTTTCCGTCGCCTTCGGCCGACTCGTCTGCCCCTCCCGATTCGGCTACGACCCTCCTAGCGGATGCTCCCGCCCGCCCCCGTCTGCATCCCCTCACCTCACTGGATAGCGTCTCTCAGAGGACGGCAGTCACCATTGCCTCTCAAAAAGCTCGCTCGGTGCAGTCCCGGATTGAAAACGCCGGACGGGAAATCAGATGGAAGGATCGGCGGCTTCGAAGCTACGAAGTCGAGATCCATAAGAAATTTTCGATTGCCGTTGCCTGCATCATTTTCATGGTAATCGGGGCTCCACTCGGCCTGGCGCTTCAACGGAGCGGCCTGGCAACGATCGGGGGCGTCGCACTCGGAATCTTCATGTTTTACTGGATCACGCTCGTGCAGGGAGAAAAGCTCTCTGAACGCGGATTCTTCCCACCATGGATCGGGATGTGGATCGCCAACCTTCTCATGTCTGGCGTCGGGTTCTGGCTTCTCGTATACATTCTCTTGGACCTGGGCGCCACGCCTCCTCTCCGCACCCGCCTGTGGAAGTGGCTCACCTCGGATCCGTCTTAACAGCAGCCTGTGTCGTCCGCCTCGCTCCTCTCCCACACGCTCACGCTCTCACGTGCTCTACCTCGTTCCCACCCCCATCGGCAATCTCGACGACATGACCTACCGCGCCGTGCAGGTGCTGCGGGAGGTCGACCTGATCGCCTGCGAAGACACGCGCACGTCGGGCGTTCTGCTGAATCACTACGACATCGACGCTGCCACGACGGCGTACCACGAGCACAATGAGCACGACAAAACGCCGCGCCTCATCAAACGACTGCGGGCGGGGCACGACATCGCGCTGGTGACCGACGCAGGCAGCCCCGGCATCTCTGATCCCGGCTTCTATCTCACACGGGCCTGCTGGGAAAACGACATCGAGGTGCAAGCCCTTCCCGGCCCCACCGCTCTCATCCCGGCCCTCACCGCCAGCGGCCTGCCCTCCGATCGCTTCGTCTTCGAAGGATTTTTGCCTAAGAAAAAAGGACGCCAGACACGCCTCGACGAGCTGGCTTCCGAGCCGCGCACCATTGTGCTCTACGAGTCGCCCCACCGTCTCCTCCGCACGCTGGATGACCTCATCGAGCATTTTGGGGCCGACCGTCTCGCAGCGGTCGCCCGAGAACTCACGAAAAAGTACGAGGAGATCGAGCGTGGAACGCTCACTGAGGTGCGGGCGTATTTTGCCGAGTACGAAAAACTGCGGGGAGAGTGCGTCGTCATTCTCCACGGCGCGGACTGAAAATGCCGCCGCCTCCCCGTCGTCGTTATCTGCTCGCCCGACTGGATCACTCACAGGCCCTTCGTCTCCGTGAAGCTGCTTCGGCCTCTGCTCTTCGGCCTCTGCCTGTTCGTTGTTCTCCCGGCGCATGCCCAGCAATCGAGCGAAAACTGTCAGGCCTCGGCCACCCTTAGCCTGAATACCGACGCTGACGCGGACTCCGCAAGCACCACGCTCACGAAACAGACGGCGGTCACGAACCCGAAGCCGGCGGTCTCGGTGTCGCCGACAACCGAGGCGGAGGCCTACGTGCAAAACGTCATCCAAAACGACGGCCTTCACGTGGTGCACTTCTGGGCGCCCTGGTGCTCCAACTCGAAGCGGGAGCTCAAGAACGGCTGGGCCTCCCTCGTGGCCAATAACCCAGACGTCACCTTCACGTTCGTCACGGTATGGAACGACGGCGAGAGCGGTGCCTCCATGCTCGATAACAACAATCTGCCCGACCGGGTGACGGAGGTCACCCAACCCGACCTCGGGTCCAGCAATACGGAATCGAATCGGCGCCGGTCGTTCCTCACGCATCCCGTGACCTGGGTGCCCTCCACATGGATTTTCCACAATAATGGGGAGCTCGCGTTCGCTATGAACTACGGCGAGATGAAAATGCGTACGATTCAGTCGCTGTTGGACGCTACTCGGAAGAACTGGTAGCTCAGACGGGAACCGTTCCGTCGTCCGTTTCTAGTGCTCAGTCAAACCAAGTCGTCGCGTAATCGAGTCATCGATTCGGGACTCTACGGGAGCCCCGCCGGAGCAATCTGAGGCGCAACGGGCTCTTCCCGGCATGAGAACCGCGACACAGCACTACGGGCGGACCCTTACACTCTCTGACGAACCGCACGAACACATCACAGCATGAACCGGAAGTGGATTGACCGCCTCACGGCTGGGGCTGTATTTCTCTGGGCCCTGATTCTGTACGTCTCGACGATGGCCCCCACGGTCTCGTTCTGGGATCCTGGAGAACGTATTGCGAGTGCCTTCAAGCTGCAGGTGATGCACCCTCCGGGGGCTCCGTTCTACCTGCTGCTGGGACGCCTCTTTTCCATGTTGGCCCCGTCGGAGGAAACGGTTGCACTGGCCGTAAACACGATCTCGGTCCTGGCCAGTGCCGGAACGGTGATGCTCGCGCACCTCATTATCGTGCGGCTCGTGCGACGCTGGCAGGGCGACCTTGAGGACGTGACGACCGGCCAGTACGTCATTGCCCTCGTGAGTGGCGTGATCGGGGCTCTTACCTACGCCGCCACCGATTCGTTTTGGTTCAATGCAGGCATCGCGGAGGTCTACGCCCTCTCCACGTTCTTCACCGCTCTCGTCGTGTGGCTCGTGTTGCGCTGGAGCAGCGCCGCCCGGCGAGAAGAGGAAATGCTAAAGGGCCAAGGCAGCCACCTCTTCCAACTCGATGCGAATCGGTATCTTGTCCTCATCGCCGCCCTCTTCGGAATGGCGATTGGAGTCCACCTGCTGAGCCTCCTCGCCTTCTTCTTCGTGGCCCTCATCGTCTTCTTTACCGAGTTTGAGAAGGACTCGTGGACCCAGCAGCAGCTCTGGGGCCGCCTCGTGCTGGCAGGCCTGGCCTCGTCGGCCATTTTCCTCGCCATCTATCCCGGCATCGTAAAGGGCCTGCCGAAGGTATTCGACGCCACGGGAGCTCCCTTTATCTCGGCCATCGGCATTATCGGCCTCGTGACCTACGGCGTCTATGCGACCCACAAGCGGCGGATGCCCCGGGCCAATCTCGCGCTCCTCTGCCTGGCGGTCATTCTCATCGGATACGGGTCCTATGCGCTCGTCTTCGTACGAAGCGCCACCGAGCCGTCCATCGACATGAACGACCCGGACAACATCGAGCGCTTCATCGACTACATGGAGCGGGAGCAGTACGGCGCCACTCCGCTCCTGAGCGGGGTCTCCTACAACGACCAGTCGGGCCGCGTGCCGCGCGACGGCGAATCGAAGCTGTTCCCCCGCCGCCACTCGCCCAACTCGCAACACTGGAGCGTCTACGACCGCTACGATTCCGACCTGGGCTTCTTCCTGGACTACCAGGTCGGCTACATGTACGTGCGGTACTTCCTCTGGAACTTTGCCGGTCGGGCCAGCGACGTACAGGGCGCAACCTGGATGACGGGCATCCCGATGCTCGACCAACACGTCAACAATACCCAGCTGAAACAAACGCCGAGTCAAAAGGAGGCGCGCAACATGTACTTTGCCCTCCCCCTCCTCCTCGGCCTCTTTGGGGCGTTCTATCACTTCAACCGCGACTGGCGACGGGCCTTCAGTGTCTTCGTTCTGTTCTTCGTCACGGGCATCGGCATCATCATCTACCTCAACCAGACGCCGATGCAACCGCGCGAGCGGGATTACTCGTACGTCGGTAGCTTCCTGGCCTTTAGCTTATGGATCGGGATCGGGGCCGGGGGCCTCTTGCAAATGGTGTACGAGTCTATCAAGGACACCATGTCGTCCATGGCCCAGCTGGGCCCGCTTCTGGGGGCGGGACTACTCGTCTTCCTGACGGTGCCGGGCTGGATGACCGTGGAAAATTACGGCGACCACGACCGCTCGGAAAACTATGTGGCGCGGGACTACGCTCATAACATGCTGAGTAGCGTGGCCGAAGACGGCATTGTCTTTACGAATGGGGACAACGACACCTATCCCCTCTGGTACATGCAGGAGGTAGAGGGCTTCCGAACCGACGTGCGCGTTGTGAATCTCTCGCTCCTCAACACCCCCTGGTACATCCGGCAACTGAAGCAGCACGACACGTACGAGTCGGAGGCGCTGCCCATCTCGATGTCGAATGACCAGATTCAAGACATTCGCCCCCGGCGGTGGAAGCCACGGCAGGTGACCCTCCCGGTGCAGACGCAGGCCCTCTCGTCTCGCTTTTCCGAGTACATGCCGGATGCGTCAAACGACACCACAATGCTGGAGAGCCCCATGACGTGGCGACTGAAAGGGCGCTCCTTCGGCCAAAAACAGCGCCTGCTGCAGGCCGCCGACCTCGCGGTCTACAACATGCTCCGCACCAACGCCCAGAACCAGTGGAAGCGGCCCATCTACTTCGCCGTCACTGTGGCGCGCTCGGGGCAGTTGAACCTGTCGAACTACTTCCAACTGGAAGGACAGGCCTACCGCGTGTTCCCAATCAAGCACAAACAGCCCCTTGGGCGGGTCATCCCCGGCCTCACCGACGATAGAATGTCGGAGTTCCGGTTCACTAACCTCGCCGACTCCTCGGCCTACTACAACGAGAATGCGCGACGCATGGTGGATGGCTATCGCCTCCACTTCTCCCACACGTCCGAACGGCTCGCCAAGCAGGGCCACACCGAACGAAGCCGCCAGTTGATGACCAACTTCACGGAGGAGGTGCCCTTCTCGACCATCCCCGGCGACGTAAACACGCTGATGTTCACGGCGCGCGCCTTCCGGGCGATCGGCGACACGGAAAAGCTTGCCGGTGTCCTCCAGGAGGCCCAGCCGGTCGTCTTCAACGAGTTGCAGACGGCTAGCTCGCAGCGGCAGTTCAGCCAGGCCCTCTTCTATGCCGGGCGCGTCCGCAAGGCCTTCGTCCAGGCAGACAACCAGGAAGCGCTGAACACCTTCGACGAGAAGCTGGACGCGCAGCTGGCCAAGGCCCCATACAGCGTGCCGGCCCGCATCCGACGAGCCTACGGACTGTCGAGCGACACGTCTGGCGGCGGCCCCCAGGGCATGCCGATGGGAGTGCCGGGCGGAGGTCCCGGAGCTAGCAGTCCCACGCCCGCCCCTTCGGGAAATGCCCCCTCAGGCAACGCTCCCTCGGGGAACTGATCCCCGACCCGCCCTCCGTAGCGCCGTTGGGGTATAGGATTGCGAGATTGTCCACCGGACTGATGGATGCCCTTGTGTAGCGTCGTTGGAGTCCAACGGCGCTACACAGAGAATATTGACCTTTGCAGAAGACGGTAAATCCAGTGCCAGGGTGTGTCGCTCCTGCGGCTAATCTCGCAAAGGCACAGTCCAACGGCGCTACAGTTGGGGTTTTGCCTCCCCTACGCTCTCCACTCCCACGCTCACTCCTTCGGCCAGGCATTCTCCTGGGGCAGATCGGCGTCGGGGGGCTGCAGGACAAGCTCGTCGGGTAGGTCGTTGACCTGATCGTCGGGATTGACGACAGACACGAGGGGCATGGCGAGGGCGGTGAAGAACTTGCCCATCGCCGCGATGAGAAACTCCTGTTGGAGCTCGATCATGTCCTCTTCCAAGCGCCCGTCGTCGCGGACGTGCCCCTCGATGTCGAGATAAAACACGCGGGGCCAGTCCGGAAATTCCTCCTGTGCCTCCGACAACAACTCGAAGACGTCGTGGGCCGCCGTCTCAAAATCGTCTCCCTCCTCCACGATGTGGTACAGGGACACGGTGTTGTCGAAGTTCATGTGGATGCCGGGCGCATTCGGCTTGTCGTACTCCGGAATAAATTCCGGGGGGTCTTCGCTCGGGGGACTCATGAAGCGGCGTCGTTGGTTGAAAAGAATGACGGCGCTTGAATGCACGCTCGGGGCGAGAGATTCCCTCGTCCCGGGACCGCCCCTCATGCATGGTCGCACCCGTTGGAAGACGCCGCCCCGTTGGAGGGAGAGGGCATCCGTTTCTCCGCCTCCGAATGCTCGCGCTGCTCCCGCTGGCGCCGTACCGAATGAGAAAGGATCTTCTCGTAGAGTCGACGGACGAGCTGGGGCGAAAGGTCATTTTCTTCAGCAATCGCCGCCACGTGGTCGAGGAGTTCGGCCTCTCGATCCGGATCCTTCACGTTATCCCCGTCTTCGGCTTTCATCTCGCAAATCTCATCGACGACCGCATAGCGTTCGGCCAGTAGCTCAACGAAGCGACGGTCAATCTTGTCGATGCGATCTCGCGCCTCTTCGATCGGGGAGGAAGTCGTAGTGGACATGGGCGGAATCTCCAGTTCGTGGGTAAGGAGTGTGGAGAAGCGTCCGCCGGAAACAACCCTCTACGGCCCATACGCAAAAACCCGCCGGAGCCGAGAGGCATCGGGCCGGCGGGTCGCAGAAACAAAAGCGTGAGTGCTGAACGCGTCCTACGTATCGCCGGCCGGGAGATAAAAATAAAAATACGCGTAGCCAAAATAGGAAAAGGCAAACGCGTACAGTCCCCCTACGATCTCGATGGACTCATCGAGCAGAGACGGCGCGGCAGATGTAGGGGTGAGTGCGTTCATGACTGATCAGACGGTACGTATCGCCACCGTAGATGTCAACAAATCGAACACTTTACACAGAATGATCACAATTAGTCCAGCAGTCCGGCATGATGGAAGCGCTTTCCCTAATCTAAACCTTTTGATGTTCTTACAACAGGGTCTCCTTCATGCTGATAGGCCTCCCGCATTGGACTGAAGACATCGACGATTTTGCAGTCGGTTCGGGCTCGACCTGAGTGCGGAACGTCCGACGGAATAAGTGCCAAGCGCCCGGGACGCAGCACGTCCGTCTCTCCATCGAGCGTGAGCTCAAATTCCCCCTCGACGACCATAGAGAACTGCTCGTGAGGATGAGAGTGCTCAGGAACCGTTGCCCCGGCCTCCGCCGTCCAATTGACGACAGTCATATTTTCGGAGTGTACAAACGCACCGAGGAACCCCGGCATCTCCTCGGTTCGATCAAGAGCGTCTACGGAAAAGAACGGCATGGGTGTGAAAGAACGATGGGAGAAAATACAGATTGAAGGGCTCCAAATCGTATCGTTCGTGGAGCCCGATCCCACGGAGCGACACTGAACATCCGTTTGCGCCTTGGCAAGATATGCGCACGATTTGGAAAACCCAATCCCTAGACTGCCGTACGTACAGGTCCGGTTTCTTGTATTCAAGGGCTCTGTTACGAAACTGAAGGCCGGGTTGCGCATTCGCTTTCTGACCTTCTCACATCAGGGATAGACGACCGGATGTGAGGCCTCAGGGCCTCCCCGTTCACTGCTTGTTGCCCAGTTGCTTTTTCCCGAATGGGCTTACTCCTCCTCTACGTTGCGCTGGCGCTTGGCGTCTCCTTCATGTGCTCCATCATGGAGGCCGTACTGTTGAGTGTGACGCCGTCGTACGTGGCCGCGCTGGAACGCGAGGGGAACGCGATGGGCGAACGACTCCACCAAATGAAGGACGACATCGATCGCCCCCTCTCCGCCATCCTGAGCCTCAACACAATAGCGCACACGGTGGGAGCAGCCGGAGCCGGGGCGCAGGCGGCTGTAGTCTTCGGAGAAGCGTACACGGGTATCATTGCGGCCATTCTTACCCTGTTGATCCTGGTGGTATCGGAAATCATCCCGAAAACGCTTGGGGCCGTGTATTGGAGAACCATCGCCCCTACTGTCGTGCGCCTTCTGGTGCCCACGATTATAGCGATGTGGCCCCTCGTAAAGCTGTCGCAGGGCCTGACGTACCTGCTGTCGCAGGACGAGGACGAGGCGGCCTTCAGTCGGGAAGAGTTTACCGCGATGGCCGAACTGGGAGAAGAGGAAGGGGTTTTCGAGGAGAAGGAGTCGCGCATCCTGCGCAACCTGTTCCGCTTCAACTCGCTGCGGGTCAAAGACGTGATGACGCCCCGCACGGTGGTCTTCGACCTGCCGGAGGACAAGACAATCGGGCAGGTTGTGGACGAACACGACGAGTTTCGCTTCTCCCGCATCCCGGTATACGAGGACGATCCCGACGACGTAACTGGCTACGTTCTGAAGGACGAAATGCTGCTCCGTGCCGCACAAGAGGAGCACGACATTTACCTCGAAGAAATTGCTCGCGAGATTCTCGTTGTACGTGAGACGCTCCCGCTGCCCGATCTGCTGGAACGGCTTCTCGACCGGCTGGAGCACATTGCTCTGGTCGTAGACGAGTACGGCGGCGTGGCTGGCGTCGTGACGATGGAAGATGTCGTGGAAACCCTGCTTGGCCTCGAAATTGTCGACGAGGCAGACTCGGTCGAAGACATGCAGGCACTGGCCCGGCAGCAGTGGTTCAAACGAGCGCGTGAGCTTGGGATGGTATCGGATGAAGCCTATGAGCGGGTCTCTGCCGCGAAGGACGCTCGGGGCGAAGAAGTGCCCGCCCCGGCCGATCTTCCTGGAGAGGAGGAATTCGCCAGCAAAGAATCAGACGCGTCCATGTCGTCCCCTCCCTCCCCATCGGAGTCCCGATCCGGTCCCTCCGGCGACCCCTCTTGAATCCACGGCTGTTCTTTTCTCGTCCCGTCCGGTCCTCGCATGCCCCTTTCGGTCGACGCCCTCCCCGACGCGCACTTGCGACGGTTTGATCGTCCTTCCGTCCCTGCCCCCGATAGCCTCGAAGATGTCTACCTCATCGGAATCTGCGGGACCGGCATGGGGGCTCTGGCGGGACTCTTTAAGCAGGCCGGCTACGACGTGCGCGGAGCCGACGATGGGGTGTATCCGCCCATGAGCACCCACCTCGCCGAGCAGAATATTCCGGTGCTCGATGGCTACGACCCCGCCCACCTCGATCCACCGCCCGACCTCACAGTCGTGGGCAATGCCTGCACGCCCACACACCCAGAGGCTGCGTACGCACGGGAGCATCGACTCGTCCAGCAGTCCTTTCCGGAAGCACTGGCCCACTGCTTCCTCACCGAACGGCGACATCCGCTCGTCGTGACGGGAACCCACGGGAAAACGACAACGACCGGCCTGCTCATCCACCTGCTCCGTCATGCCGGCATTGACCCTGGATACCTCGTCGGGGGCGTACAACAAGGCGAAGGGGGCAGCTACGCCCTGGGCAGCGATGCCCCATTCGTCCTGGAGGGGGACGAGTACGACAGCGCTTATTTCGACAAGCGGCCGAAGTTCATGCACTATCGGCCGCGGCACGCGATTGTCACGTCCGTCGAGTTCGACCACGCCGACATCTTTGCCGACGAGGACGACTACCGAAGTGCTTTTGAGTCGTTCGTCGGGTTGCTCGATGCGGACGGCCTACTGGCCCTCTGTGGCGACGACCCGGCGGTCCGGGCGCTTGCCCATCATACAAACGCGACGGTTCGCACTTACGGTCTGAATGCAGACAACGATATTCGTGCAACGGACCTTCGGGCCACCCCGGAGGGCCAGACATTTGCCCTCCACCTCGGAGGAAAGCGACGCGACGTGACATTGCCGATGCATGGACGTCACAACGTGCAGAATGCCCTGGCAGCTGCCCTTCTCGCCCATCAAGAGGGCCTCTCCCTTTCCGAAATTACCGACGGTCTTGCGTCGTTTGACGGCATGAAACGACGACAGGAAGTGCGGGGCTGCCCCCACAACATTCTCGTGATCGACGACTTTGCCCACCACCCTACCGCCGTACAGGCGACCCTGGAAGCCGTGCGGGCCGCCCATCCGGAGCGGCGTCTGGTTGCCGCGTTCGAGCCACGCTCCAACTCCAGCCGACGCAAGATCTTCGAGACGGCGTACGGAAACGCCTTCGATTCCGCAGACCGGGTCTTCCTAAAAACCCCCCCGGTGCGCCACAACGACACGGAGGCGAAGATGCTCGATCCAGAAACCGTCGTTCAGATGATCCAGGACCGGGGACCGTCTGCCACAGCGTTCGATGACGTGGATGCTATGCTTCCCGCCCTCGCAGATGCCCTCCAACCCGGCGATGTGGCCCTTCTCATGAGCAACGGCAGCTTCGACGGCCTCCATGAGCGCCTGCTTTCGACACTGGAGGGCATGCCTTCCCCGATCGAATGAGACGGACCCCGTCTCTCCGAACTGCCCCCGCCCCCAACAGGGTCGTCGTCCCTGCCCCGATGCACTTGGGCCTGCGCTGACGTAATCTCAGGGATAGAGACTCGCAGCCGCCCAGACGGAACCGTCAGTCGCTCCCTCACTGGAGGGCTCCCCTTCCGACCCATCGTACCGAGGATCGTCTATGCCCGTGAGATACTCTCGGGCCTGGGCCCAGCTCTGAATGTGCAGATTAAAGAGTTGCCGTCCCACCTGTCCGGCTCCCTGCCCGCTCGAATCATCGAGAAGAGGCAACAGCGCCCGTCGGACTCGGTACTCGACGAGATTATCAACAAACTCCACAGCACTATCGCGGAGCACAGGATTCTCGCTCGTGAGTCCGAGATACGCATCATAAAGATCGCGCTGATCGTATCGCAGCCCCAGTAGGCGAAAGATGGCCTCCAGCGTCTCATCCCGCCAGGCTACCAGTTGCTGCTCGGACACGGGCGTGCCCCCCGACTCAGAGGGAGCAGTCCCGAGCCGGCGCATTTGTTGGAAGGCGGCAAAGCGTTCGATCTCAATCTCAAGGACCGAGTCGATTCGATCCGGATCCACGTCAACGGCTCCGGAGGCCTGCATCGTGCTAAGCGCCCGGATCGTAGCGTGTCGAAGGGGAACGCAGAGTCCCGACAAGCTTCGCACGAGAAGGCGCCCCCCGAGCTGACTTGGACGGGCCGCAAAAATCGGCGGGATGCCCAGGCGCGTGCGAAGAGACAAAGTTTCGTCCCGCAGGTGATCGTAGAGCGTGCCCAGAATGGGGGTCCCGAAAGACGCGAGTGCTTTTTGGGCCGAGGACGCGAACGCGTCATCTCCAAGGCGCCGAACCAGCATGGGTACAAATGCGCGTCGTTGGCCCCGCCCCACTGCCCGAATTGCCGCTCGAACCACGGAGGGCGCCTCGTCGTGCAGAAGGGGATGCAAGAGTTCGTCCCGGTAGGAGCGGTCGAGAACCCCAAGGATGCGAGCCACCTGTGTTCGAATTTCCCGGCCCTGCTCTCCCTCCGTGTTTACGAGGCGACGAAGCAGCGACTCCGATACAAGTCGGTACTCCTCTAAGCCCCCCTCCTCCGCAATAAGGGCCACGGCCGCGGCCTGAATTTGAGGATCGTCGTGGTCGAGGGCCTCTTGGAGACGTTCGAGGTGGTTGTCGGTGAGCTGGCAGTACAGGTATCGCGCCGCTTCCAGCTGCACGTCCGGATCTGGATCCCGAAGGGCCATCGCCACGGATTCGCTAACCTCGGCCACCTCCCGTACCCGGAGGACTCGAATCGTCTGGGCACGAACGGCCGGCGTGGGATGGTCGAGCAGACAGAGCAACGCATCGACGGGAACGGGCCTTGCCCCCTCCTCCAGGAGGTCCAGGGCCCAACGAACCTCTCCCTCCGCCTGACTGCACAATGCCTCCAGCACGTCCTCATCCGTCTCTTGCTCCTCCCATTCGTCATCCGTCTCCTGCTCTTGCTCACGGAGCTTTGTCCGAAACTGATCGACGTAGGTTTGCTGAACGCCGTACGTCAATACGCCCCACACCGCAATGAGTCCCAGCGTCCCGATACTTAGCATTTGGATGCCCATTCCAGCCCCGTATGCCCCCACAAGTAGGATGAGTCCCCCCAGTCCCTGCGCCCCCTGATCGACGAAAAGATCCACGAACACCTTCACGCGCTTCTTCTTCTCCAGCGGCACCGGCACAAACAGAAGCTCCCGCCCCGTCTTGTCGACCGAATGCTTGAAGCTCTGCCCTGCCCCCCGCAGAAAGACTCCCGCCACAAGGCCCGGCATCACGAGCATCCCCACCGTTCCAACCGCAAGAATCGCAGGCAGTACGGACAATGCTCCTTGAATTCCGACCATGCGCATGAGCCGAGGCACAAGAGCAAACTGTACGACGAGTGCCACAATGCTCACCCGCCCGTAAAAGTGCCCCATAAATGTCGTGAGGGCCTCCTCCGACGCAAACGCCCGGGCCGCCACCGTCTTGAACTGGTAGTCGACCAGCGTCGTCACCACAACCATGAGCGTGAGAATCCCGATGATGAACTGGATATGTCGGGAGTTTGATATGATCGAGAGGGCCCCGGATGCCTCCGCTGATGTCTCGGAGGGGTCGGCCGTACGTTGCTCTCCCGCCGTGCGTCCCTGCTCATGGGCGAGCTGCCGGCCCCAAATGCTCACCCCGGTCGCGCCCATCAGAACGCCCCCCGCGCCCAAAAGCAAATTCTCGCTTGCGACGTCAATCACATTTACCAAAAGACCCGTCAACTCGCCTCCCGCAATGGCCCCGAGGATGGCCCCGGCACTGAGCAGCGGAAAGATGCGCTTGGCCTGTGAGGCTGTGAAGATCGCATTGGCCACCAGCCAAAACTGCGAGGTGACGAGAAGCCCGTAGATGCTGACCCAGGCGTAGAGCAGATACGCCACCCACTCTCCCGCCACAGCCATACCCCCACGAAGAGCGACCAGGCTGACCACCAGCAAAAGCGAACCGCCATCCACGAGAGGGCCGATCGTCAGTCGGCGTCCGGCGCGGGTGTGCAGAAATGCAACCGGCATCACCACCACCGTCGTAAGAATAAAAACGAAGGGAAGCTCCGCAGCTCCTCGCATCGAGAGAAAAAGACTATCCCGCACCGGCTTCAGGAGATAAAGCGAGACGAGAAGCAGAAAATGATAAAGGGCCATCAGGATGGCCACGGTACGCTCCTCGGTCCGCAATCCAAAAATGGAGCCCAAAAGCCGTCCCATGTGCAAGAATCTAAGAGACTGGTATGTTGATCTTTGCCCGTAGTACGAGTGGGACGTTTGTACGTCAGCACGGGTGCGCGCCCTCCCTGATTCGCCGGCGCGCCGACGGCCCTTCTTCCCAATAACCGTCACCTGATCGGAATGAAGGCGATCTCTCCCTGCCGTCAAACATTGGGGCGATTCTACCAAATACCGGTCGAGGGGGTCCCCGTCTTTCCGAAGAAGTGCCCTGTCGCAGCCCACTTCGCCCCACCCACACGGCCCTGGAAACGTCAATTGGGGCTCACGGCCCGACACGCATCGCCCTGCACGTATTTGGAGAGCTGGATGCGAATGAACCGAGATCCACTTCCAAGAAAATGGGCATCGATATTGCAGGACTCATTCGTAGGACCTATATTAACGTGGACTTCACCCTTACAGAAAAAGTCGCTCAGTCGATGACGTGCATACTCCATCGATGGATCTGCTGCATTGTGTTCACAGTCCTGGGGGGAACGGTGGTTTGCGCACCTCCCGTCTGTGCCCAAGCCCCCTCTTCCCAGCCTTCGCCCAATGAGCCCCCCAGCGTCTCGGGACGTTGGGTCCCCTCGTTCCGCAGCATGGGCCAAAACGCCCTCGACATTGCGGAGGCCCCATTCGAGCTCTCCACCTCCCAGACTCTCCTTACACTAGGGAGCACGGGCCTGGTATTGAGTGCGGTCTCCACCCTCGACCGGCCCGTCTACGACCAGCTCCACGCCCAGCCCGGGCGTTCCGCCGCCCTGACCGGCCCCCTCGCTGCCCCGGGGCGCTGGTATGATCGTGCCGACCCCGACCGCGTCATCATGGGCACCGCTGGTCTTCTGGCCGCCAGTGGCCTCGTCCTACGCCGCCGAGCCTGGACGCGCACGTCCGTTCGTCTTGTCGAGGCCATCGTGTACACGAAACTGGTCACCGGCCTCGCGAAAAGTGTACTGAACCGCTCTCGTCCCTTTGCAACACCGCATCCATTCGCAGCCACCCCTGGGGCATTCGACAGTGATCACGAACAGCTCTCCATGCCGTCCGGGCACACCGCCCGCGCCTTCGCTGCCGCCTCAGTTTTGGCTCATCAGGCCGGCCGGTGGTACGTATCGGTGCCCGCATACGGCATCGCCACCTCCGTAGCCCTGGAACGGGTCCGCAGTGGCGACCACTGGATGACGGACGTGATGGTGGGGGGCGCACTCGGCTACCTCATCGGCCGCTCCGTCTCTTCCTCTTCCGGTCCCGATGAGGTCACGTACGCCCCGATCCTCGGAACCAAGCGCGTGGGGCTCTCGGTCCGCTTCTAACGGCTACAGGGCTGCAACCGAGCCCCCATCCACTCGGTAGTTCGAACCGGTGACGAAGGACGCGTGCTCCGACGCCAGAAACACCACGAGGCGCCCCACCTCTTCGATGGTGCCCGGCCGCCCAAGCTCAATGTGGGGCCGCTCCTCCTCCAGAAACTGACGGACGACCGTGTCCACAGAAACCCCCTGCTCGTCAGCCATCTGCGTCATCATGTCGTTGACCAGCGGGGTTTCGATAAACGCCGGACTCACGGTGTTCACGAGAATCCCGTCGTCGGCGACTTCTTTCGAGAGCGCCTTGCCAAAGTTGTTGAGGGCCCCCTTTGAGGCGCTGTAGGCCATCATGTCGGGATAGGGCTGCTCGCCATTCTCCGACGAAATGTTGATAATGCGCCCCCACTTCTCTTCGCGCATGTACGGCACCACCATACGGGTGAGTGTAACCACGGCGAAAAGGTTCAACTCAAAGAGCTCGCGCCACTCTTGCGTGGTGTTGTCGTCGAGCCCACCGGGCGCTCCCACGGTACCGGCGTTGTTGACGAGAATATCAATATGGCCGAAGGTCTCAATCGTCTCGTCGACGAGCCGGCCAATGTCTTCGTCGTCGGTCAGGTCGGCCACGACGGGAAGCACTTCGACGTCGTGCTGCCGCAGCTCCTCCGCAGCGGCGTCTAGTTCCTCTTCGTGCCGCGCGCAGATGCTCACCGCACAGCCTTCCTCGGCCAGCGCTTCGGCACACCCGTAGCCAATGCCTTTGCTGCCGCCGGTTACAAGTGCCACTCGATCGTCAAGAGCGAAATCCATACTGATTCGATTGCGTGATTGTGGAGTCGTGCAGCCCTCATTTTCCTTCAAGGGCGCGTACATGAGGCATCGGCTGTGGACGTGCCGTCCATTCTCGAATAATGCCGGACGAGCACCCGGGCGAGTCGTCAGTTGACCGAACGGATCAAGCGTACGCCCCCAGGCTACTCGTGCTCAGAGGTGCCGGCTTCCCCTACCATTCGAACAGGAAAGGGATCGGTCTCCGCTCCCGTGTAAAGCGTTCGGTGCGGAAACGGAATTTCGATGTTGTGCTCATCAAAGGCCTCCTTGATCTCCATTGGGATGCTGTTGCGCACCTCCAAAAAGTTGTCCGTCTGTGCCCAGACAGAAAACTGATGGTTAATGGACGACTCGCCATACCCCTGGAAAATGATCAGAGGGGTCGGTTCCTCCAGACACAACGGATTACGGTCGGCCACCTCCATGAGTACATCCCGCACCTTGCGTAGGTCTTCTTTGTACGCTACCCCGACCTGGAGATCCACCCGCCGAATGGGAAAGCGCCGCAGGTTCGTCACCTCCGATTTGATCATCGTCTCATTTGGAATGCGGACAAAGAGGTTATCAAAGGTGCGAAGCTTGACGGAGAGGAGGTCCACGGACAGCACCTCGCCGGTGGTGCCGTTCACCCGAATGACATCGCCGACAGAAAAAGGGCGTTCTCCGAGAAGAAACAGCCCGCTGATGACGTTGGACGCGGAGGTCTGAGACGCGAAGCCAAGGGCGACCGTCAAGATTCCGGCGGCCCCGAGCAGCACGCTGAGGTCAAACCCAAGCTCCATGAGCGCGGAGGCGATGAACAACCCGGCGATACTGTAGAAGGTGAGCCGGCGGAGGATCATCGTTCGCTGTGCATCGTCGCCCCCAAAGGTACGTGCCAGTGCGTTTCCGGCCACGCGCCCCAGTACGAGCCCAATCGTGATTTTGACGGCGGCCCGCAGGAGGTTCGCAGCCTGCGGGCCAGTGACATATTCGACGGCAAGGGTCCACCACTGCTCAATCATCGGTCTGGGTCGTGCTTATCGTTTGGGGATGTGGCCCCCGATGCTTCCAATCTTGACGTCCCCCCCGACGGCGTGGACGATTGAAAGCGTGGAGGCAATGGAGACTTTTCCGCTCGGCCTCTGCTAGCCCCGCTGCCACCATTCGGCATCGTCGGCAGAGGCTGGTTCGGGAATGGGCTTAGACTCAGAGGACTCTGAGGGGCGTGGAGCCGGCGTCGGTGGGCCCTCGTTTTGCTCCGGTAGGGAGGCAAGACGAACAAGGTAGAGCAGGTAGTGTCCGAAGGAAAGCTCGGGCATGTCGTCGAGCCGATCCTGGACGCGCTCCCGTTCAGCCATCTGTACCTGGATCTTTTCCTTCGTCCGAGAAATGGTCTCGTCCACGTCCTCCACGCGGTGATCGATGTAGCGCCGCAGGCGTCGTTCTTCGGCGGGCGAAAGCTTCTCCGGCACCTCCTCCTCATACTTTCGCACGAGGGCCGCGCGCCACATGTTGATCCGGGCGCGCGCCTCATCACTGATGCGGCGCACCTTCTCCACGGCCTCCGGCGTTGCTTCGTAGGCCGTGCGCACGTTGGCCGCCTTTAAGCGCACCACGTGCTTGTGGATAATGCCCTCTACCTCCCGCACCTCTCCAATGAAGTGATGCTTGAGATGATCGCGCAAGACCTCGTCCTGAACCTCGGCCAGCCGCTCGGCCCGACGTTCGTCAATCGAATCGAGCAGTTCCGTCCGCTTCTCCTCCAGACTCTCCACCTCTCGTTCCAGCCCATGAATGGCCTCGGTAAAGCGGGCCGCCTCCTGCTCTAGCCGCCGACGTCGGCGTACGAGGGAGAGTCGCCGGTATCGTCGTCCGGTCCACACTGCGCCCACGACGCCCCCGCCCCCCACCAGGGCTCCGGCCACGAGCAGCGCTCCGGCCGTTGCCAGTCCCGCAGCAAGGAGCCCCCCTCCCAGAACGACGGGCAAAAAGAACCGCGCAAACGGCCGCCGTGCCTCGTTCCGGCGGTTCTGCTGTCGACGAGCACGCGAGACCGACACCTCCGCCGGGTCGAGCCGCCCCGCCCGCACGTCGGCCAACGGGGGCACGTCGGCAAGCTCCACGTAGCACGCCGTCCGCAACGCTTCCACAAGATCCGCGACTTCTTCGATCGCTGCCAGCTCGTCAAAGAGCGGGGACGCATCCGGATCATAAAAGTCTGCATCGCGGAAGAGGACATTCTCTCCGTTGTCGTACCGTTCCCATAGGCTGGGACGCACCGCAGTGGCACGGAGGGCCGTGTAAAGAACGAGCCCGGGAAATCGGTCGAGGGAGGGACCAAAATCAGCGTCGGTGCGGTCGGGGTGTTGGTAGTTTCGGTGGCCGACCTCCGCACTCTTCCACCCCTCCAGCGCCGGAACGTACATGGTGTCGTAGTCGACGAGGCGAAGCTGAAGGGCATCGTCTTCATTCTGAACGAGAATATTGCCGTGTTGGAGATCCCCGTGGGCAATCTCCTGTTCCTCTAGATTCGCCATCACGTCGGCCCACGTCTCCGCGAGACGGGCCAACGTGTCGGGCGCATCGAGGTGATTCTCGACGAAACGGTTGAGCACCGTTCCGTCCACCCACTCCATCTTCAACAGCGGATAGTCTGCTCCGTCTACTCGAATGCCTTCCGGCTGGTAATCAAATCCCACGAGAGCATCAAGGGCCTCCTCATCCAGGTGTGCCGACACCGCCTCGTATCGGGTCTGCTGCTGGGGCCGCGCCTTCAAGAAGCACTTGGCTGCGTACGTCTTCCCAGGCTCGGTCGTCATCGGAAAGACAGCAGCAAATGCCCCGGTGATGGGTTGCGGCAATCCGAGGACGTTGGTCCGCGGCGTCGCGGCCTGAAGCTCCGGGTCCCGGAAGGCCGAGCCGGGCATTTGCACGGCCTCCTGGTAGTCGCTCGGGGTGGGATAGTCCGGCATGATCGCGTCGAGAGCGCTTCAAGATTGGATGCACGATTCGGCCCAGAAGAGCGTGGGGATGATGGTCTTCTATTCAGGGGAAGGGCCGTTCTTTTTGGGTGAAGAGGGTAGGTCCAGCACAAGGAGTGTGGAATCGTCGTTGCGCAACGTGCCCCGCTCTCGAGCTGCCGCAACACAGTCCCGAAAGGTGTCCGAATCCCACTGTACCATCTCGGCAATCGATTTTCCCGACGCCCGACGCCGCAAGAGCCACGCCGCTACGGCGTCCGTCGCCAGGAAGAGCGCGCCGCCCGCCGTCCAGGAGCCGGACGCCGTACGAGGCGACGGCATAGACGCACCTTGCTGGCTCGAAAGCAGTGCTGGACGATTGGTGAAGGCCTCCGGATGGTCCAAGGGCCAAGTCTGGCGCACCTGCTCCCCGTGTACGTGAAACAGACAGCAGTCCCCCACCGACACGGCCCGCCACGTCCCATCCGAATGTACCGACACACCCAGTAAAGTCGCGTACGCGCCCTCCGCTGCCTTTGCTGTCACGTACCACGGACGTTCGTCCTCCCTCTCTCCGATGGACGTCTGCCACTGGCGTTGGCCCTCCGCAACCACAGCGGGGAAATCCTCTGCCCGAGTCGCATTCGTGTCCACGAGAATGTCGACGAGCGTTTTCGCCCACTGTCGAGCAAAGACCGACTCCGTTGCCCCGTCGGCCACGGCGGCACAGACCGGCCACTCGTCAACCTGAAGGGTAACCGCATCCTCGTAGTCACCCGCCTCTCCTCCTGCACGGGGCACCGCGTGGATGCGATGAACAGTCGAGGGCTCCGACATAGCCGGAAGGGTGCTGTATGAACCTTAAAAACTGCATACTGAGCCACGATCCGGAGGACGCCTCCGCCCCCCTTGTCCCATGCGCCCAAACAGCGCCTCACAACCGCGAGTACACCAGCAGGGGAACGCTCCCGCCCCCCGATCACACAATTCCGTCTACCGGTTCACCGAGCTCATGTCTGGATAGCGATCGCCCGCCGCCACGCCTTCGGGGGCAATCTCATCAAGCCGGTCGAGTTCATTGTCCGTTAGGCTCACGTTGAGGGCCCCAATGTTCTCGTCCAGATGCTCCGGATTCGTCGTTCCAGGAATCGGGACCACGTCCTCGCCCTGATGCAGCACCCAGGCCAGGGCCAGTTGAGCTGGCGTCACCGTTTTCTCTTCGGCCAGTCGCTTCACCTCCTCGACCAGGTTCAAGTTCTTCTGGAAGTTCTCCCCCTGGAATCGAGGATTGTGGCGACGCCAATCGTCCTCGGGTAGGTCGTCGGGAGACTGAAACCGGCCCGTGAGGAAGCCGCGCCCGAGCGGACTGTACGGCACGAGGCTGATCCCAAGGTCGCGACACGTGTCAAAAATCTCGCCTTCCACCTGCCGGGTCCACAGGGAGTACTCCGTTTGGAGGGCCGTGATGGAATGCTCCTCATTGGCGCGGCGAATCGTGTCGGCCGCGGCCTCCGAAAGTCCAAGGAAACGGACTTTCCCTGCCTCCACGAGTCGGCCCATCGCTCCCACCGTGTGTTCGATGGGGACCTCCGGGTCCACGCGATGCAGGTAATAAAGGTCAATGTGATCGGTGTCGAGGCGCTGAAGAGACCGGTTGCAGGCCTTCTTGACATAGCTCGGCCGCCCATTGAGGCCATGATGATTGCCATTCTCGTCGCGCACAATGCCGAACTTCGTGGCAATCGTCACCTCGTGGCGGTGTGGGCCAAGGACACGCCCCACGAGCTTCTCGTTCGTAAACGGGCCGTACATATCGGCGGTGTCGAAGAACGTGATGCCGCGGTCGATGGCCCGCTGAAGCGTCTTGATGGCCCGGTTTTCGTCCGGCGTGCCATAAAACTCGGACATGCCCATGCAGCCGAGCCCAAGAGCCGAAACGGTGAGATCGCTCTCTCCAAGGGTGCGCAGTTTCACAGGGTGGAGTGGGTGTGGATGAACAAACTCATGATAAAGTAGAGGGATTTCCTAACGTCCGTCGCGGTCCGCTGTTGCGGCATGTGGAATTCGAAGCTGGAAAGGTCTCCGTGGGGCTTTTCATGATGTCGGCCTACGGTACCCTACAGCTCAGGAGGTCGGGATACTCGGGGATCAAGTCCCGATCATTGTGTAATTGGCGTTCTGTCAGGATGCAAGGTTAAACCGCCACAGGGACGGTCTCAGTAGTCTCTTCAGCCTTCGGATCTTGGGTCTGGTGTAGCTCCCTCCACTCGAAGAACGCGTCCATGGTCAGGTACCGCCGACCCGTCGACCACTCTTCGTGAGTTTCAGCACATAATGCGCCAACGAGCCTCTCGACAGAGTCGATATTCGGAAAGATTCGGATGACCTTTTCCCGCCTGCGGATCTCCTCGATAAAGCGCTCCAGCATGTTCGTTGTCCGAAGACGGCGTCGATACTTTCCGGGTAGGGCCAGCACCGCAGTGGCGTCGAAGAGGCCGCTCGTAAGCACCTCAAGCGCAGCCGGCGCTTTCTCCTCGATCTCTCCGGAGACTTCCTCAAACCGTCGCTGCATGTCGCTTTGGGAAGAGGCCTCCAGAAGCTGGTCCAGGATCTGGTGCATTCGATCCCGGTAGTCGGAAGGCGTCTGGTCAATCACGTTCCTCCGGAAGTGCGCCTGGCACCGCTGCCAGATAAGACCAGGGAAGGCTTCGCGGAGCGCTTGGACAAGTCCCTCGTGGGCGTCGCTAGTGGCGACCTCAACGCCGGAGAGGCCTCGGCGCTTGAGCTGCCCAATGAACCGGGACCATCCCTCGTTTGTCTCTCCGAAGGCCGTCTCAAGGCCGAGAATCTCCCGCTGACCCGCCTCGTTGATGCCTACCGCCAGCATTACGGTCGTTGATCGTGGCCATCTAGATGGCCTGGCTCCTCGACGCCGAACCTTCAGGTGCATTGCGTCCAGCACCAGAAACGGGTAGCTCTGCTCCTCCAGAGAGCGAGACGACCAGGCCTCGACCTGCTCGTCTAGCTCGCCGGTGAGCCGAGAAACTGTCGACTTACTGAACTCTCGCCCGCAAAGCTCGGTGGTGATCTCCTTCACGCGGCGAGTGGAGACGCCCTGCACGACCATCTGCATCAGAGCCAGAACCAGGGCCTTCTCCGAACGCTGATATCGCTGGAAAAGCGCCGTCTGAAACTCCCCTTCTCGGTCTCGGGGCACCTCCAACTCAATCCTGCCGACACGCGTCGTCAGCTGGCGCTGGTAGCTTCCGTTGCGGTAGCCCTGCCGATCGTTGGTCCGTTCTTCGGGGCCAGCACCAAGGTGATCAGTCATCTCGGCTTGGAGAATCTGGTTCAGGATCGGCTCCAACAAGGCGGCCATGCCTCGGTCCCCGTGGAGCAACTCTTGGATCTTCTCGTCATCGATCGTAATCTCAAAGGTGGCCATCGTCAGTAGGTCAGGGTTGGTTCGTTTGGTCGCGTTTTCAAACCTGACAGAACGCGATGGCTAATATGTTTGGTGTAGTTTGAAATTGATGGTTTATAACTTGCTCCGAGGACGCTCGGAGCTGGAGGGCAGGGCCACCTGTGCGATGGTTCCGGCCTGGGAATTTTCCCATGAGCCCGAGAAAAAGAGCAGTCCCTGCCCTCTCTTCATTGCGTTCGAATCCGAACAGCATCTGAGCGCCTGCGATGCTCTCATCGTCGAGCCTGCATTCATTAGTCTGGATCTCGCAATGACCGCTCCTGATCGTTCGAGTTCGTCTGATTCCGTTCCTCCGACGGCACATCACGTGGGCATTGACGTGAGCAAGGCGTCCCTTGAAATCGCCCTGATTGGATCTGAGGAGGACGTCTTTGCTTCCAAAACTGTGTCGAACACCAAAGACGGATTCGATGAGTTCCTCAGCTGGATCGAGACACAGGCCGATGTCCGGCTGGAGGAAAGTCCGGAGCAGATTCACGTCTGCCTCGAAGCCTCCGGCGACTACCAGCGCCCGGCTGCACGCTTTTTGTACGAGCGCGGGTTGACCGTCTCGATCGTCAACCCACTACGCACAAGCGCCTACGCTGAGAGCCAGCTCAACCGGTCGAAAACCGACAAGGTGGACGCTCGTCTCCTCGCGCGCTTTTGCCAGCGTGAGGAACCAAGTCTATGGGAACCAACACCTTCGGAGCAAAAAAGCTTGAAGGAGATGACCCGCGGTCTTGAGCAACTCAAAAAAGAGCACGACCGTCTGAAAAACCAGATCCGCCAGTCGGAAAACCCGACGGTTACCGGCTCGCTTGAGTCGGTGCTCGAAAGCATAAACGAGCAGATCGACCGGCTTGAAGATCAGATCGACGAGCACGTCGAGAGCACCGATACCCTCGCCCGCAACCGAGACTTGCTGGAAACGATCCCGGGGGTTGGATCGACAACCGCTGCGCTCGTGCTTGCGGAGCTCGGGGATCACGAGCGCTTTGAGTGCGCCCGCCAGGCGGCTGCATATGCCGGCCTGACGCCCTCGCATCACGAATCGGGCAGCTCGGTTCATCGAAAACCTCGGCTTTCAAAAGTTGGGAGTTCTCGGCTCCGAAGAGCACTGTACTTCCCAGCAATTGCAGCCCTTCGGTGCAACGCCGCCGTCGAAGCGCTCGGAGACCGGCTCGCCGAGCGGGGGAAAGAAAAGATGGTGATCATCGGTGCTGCGATGCGGAAGCTCCTCCACATTTGCTACGGCGTGCTGAAGAACCAGTCCTCGTTCGACCCGTCGCTTCACCCTGGAACTTGACGTTTAGCAACACAGCATCTTTTTCTATCTGCCTGCTCAATTACACAAGATTAGGGACTCAACCCCTCCCGAACAATCGTATACTTTTCTCAAATCAGAAGGAGAAGCAGCAGCGATGTAAGAAGTAAAAGAGAGGGGTTTCTAAAAAACCTAATCGGAACCACCCCTACTCCTTCGGCTGAATGGGATCCGAATGATTTGCCACACAGCGAAAACCGTAGAGATCATGATACTTCATGTCCTCGGATTTCCTCGGCATGCGGTTATATAGGCGCGTCCACTGAGGCGTATCCATAGGACTTGCCCCCCCCCGCATGACTCGTTTTTTTCCCTATCTGGTCCCGTAGGATTTTTCCGGGGCGACACCTCGTAGTAGTTCTCGTCGTACCAGTCTCGGGTCCACTCCCGTACGTTGTCGCTCATGTTGTGCAGTCCCAACGGATTCGGCGGATACGTCCCGATCGGCTGCACGTCCATGCGTTCGATCATATTTTCTCCGGGCCGAGGCATCCCGTCGTTGGTTGCCACCGCCACATTCTTGCCACGGCTCCGTGCGGCGTATTCCCACTGTGCCTCCGTCGGCAAATCCATTTCCACCCCGATCTGCTTGCCTGCCCATTCGCAGTATGCCCGCGCATTTTCCCATATCGGCACCGAGACCGGATACCGACCTGATCGCTCTCTGTGTCCGAGCGCTTTCTTCTTCACTGTGTCGCGTCCCGTCGCGTTCGTGAACAGGTCGTACTCCCAGTAGGTGACCTCGTACTTCTGGATCGAGTAGCTGCTCAACGTAACCTTGTGAGCTGGCTCCGTGTCGGCGCTCGACGTCCACGCCCCTCCGCCCAGGGAATCGGGCATCCCCACGTCTCCCATCATGAACGTCCCGCCCTCGACGAATACCAGACTCTTTCGCGTCCATTCGCGGAACCACTCTAGATTCTCCTCCGTCGGCGTCGGCATCTGATAGCTCTCGGGCTGCCCATTTCCCTCCTCGCCACACCCGAAAAGGAAAAGCACGCCCAGGACCACTAGGCCCACTCTTTGAAAATGCATAGGCAAACGAACGGGCAACTAAGACAAATTAGATTCGGTAGTCGGTGTGCTCAATTCGGTCTCGGATCGGATCTCCGGGACTGTACTCAAGCGAGTTGGAGCCCCAGTACAGAGAAATCAAGTGCCGCAAAGCGCCGGTCCACTCATCTCCATCCAGTCGAAAACAGACAATCGTGAAGCCTAGCCAGGCCGGAATCTTCGTCCGCCCATCCCCCCGCCCGCACCCATTTTCCCGCTTCCAGCCGTGGGTCCACCTGGCGGACGTGCAGGTCCCCCCGGATGTGCGCCAGCAGCACCTCCTATCTGTACATCCACTCCGCCATCGGTCATCGGCGGTCTGCCATCATCTTCGTCGTGAGATCCATCCTCTCCCTCGTCAAAAACATCTTCCAATACCATGCTCTCACAGACCTCCCATAGCTCGCGCGGACTCTGAACCCACCGGAGCACATGTAAAATTGCCTCTTCACGGTCTCCCGCTCCATCTTCTAATTCCTCATAAGCTTCTTCGAGAATATCGCCCATGAATACCCCAAAGGGAAGAAGTCCAAAAACCTCCTCTCCCCCTTCCTTGAGAATAGACAGTACGTCTCGCTCCAACAGGGACCTTGAGTCACTGAGAATTGCCAGCAAACGCCCCTTCGCTTCAGGCGTGGTTGTTCTTAAAGAAAATTGCCTCGGATCCTTCAAAATCTTCCTTGCCAGTCCTTTAGCAGCTTCAGTACGTTTTGACTTTTCAGCAAGACGGTGCTTCTGTCTCTGCCACCAATCTTCTGTTTTGTCTATAGCTTCTTTGCTCGCCATTTTGGTCAGGTCAACCCCCTCCTGTAAACTTCTGACAAGTACGGATGTCAATATTTTAAACGCCTCCGGCTCAACGAATGTCAGGTTGCTGTAGCCTACATCCCGAAGGCTGTGGTAGACGTAGCCCACAAAGTTCGTAATCGTTTTGGCGTTGACCTTCAGCTCCACCTTTCCGGTGGCGCCTTTGCCGTACACCAGCCGGGCGGCGGCTACCACCCGCAACTGGCCCTCCACGACCCCCACTGCCAGGTTGGCCGAGAATCCCAGCCCCAGGTTGCCGGCCACCTTGCCCTTCACCTCTGCAACGGCGACCCACGCCTGGTCCGTTGGCTTTCCCTGTTTCCGGAGCTGCTGCTCCTCGTCGGGATTAAACCATTCCAGTGCCCCGGTGATGGCCCCGCCGGCCTCCAGCCCCGCAAATGCGCTGATGCCCGTGTCCAGGCCGGCTGCAGTCCCGGACGTGTCGCCTCCGTAGGACCGAACCGCCCGGGCCGGCACGGCCGCCATCTCGTTCTCCGCCCCGTTGCTTGACTCGCCCATTTTAAAGAACCCGAGGTACCCCTGAATCGAGGCACTGCCCCCCAGCCACGTATACAGACTGGTTTCGAGCCTGCCCCGCACCTTCCCAAAGGTGATCGGCTCCACGTCGTACGCGTCCGCGTCCGGGACAATGGCCGGGGGTGGATCGTCCTCTTTGTCCGGCGAGGCAGTGTACTGGTCAAGAATAAGTCCGAGCTCCTGCTCGCGGAAGTCGTCGAAGCGCTGTTTCGTAATGTTGGGGGTCGTGCGAATATCGAGATAGATCCCATGCCACGCCTTTTTGGCATCAGACATCTGTGATAGCGTCTCCTTCCAGTCGCTTTTCACGTCGTCGGGGACCCCGTTCATCCCCAACAGATTGGGCATGGTCGTGCCCAGTCCCACCTCCTTGCTCACAAACGTCAAGCTGTCCTCGACGGAGCTCTTTAGGGTCCCCACGAGTCCCGCCGTTGCTTCTGCTCCGGCCTCGGCAGACTCCCAAACGGCGTGCTCCATCCGCTCCCAGTCCACCCCATCTTCCCGCAGCTCGATCCCCGACGGCACCTCGCCCTGGTAGGTCTGCTGCTGCGACGCGAGGTACCGGGCAATCCCTTCTCCAAGCTGCCGGAGCGACTCCTCGTCCATTCGCACGGGCTTCTTCTCCGTGTCCTCCGCGTTGCGCTCCCGGATGCGGTCGACGATCGGGTCGACGAGGACCTCGGGCGGGAGGTGTTCGTACTCGTCGAGAACGTCGGTGAAGCCCCCCCTCGTCTACCTCCAGAAGAATAGTGGATTCCTCCCCGTAGCGGCACGCGTGGACCTGGCGCTCCATCAACGCCTCCCGGATCTTGTCTTCAACCTTGGACCGCGGAAAGGAGTCCTCCGTCCGTTTCTTCTCCGCAAGAGTGAATCCGTCTCTCCAAATCGCGGGAAACGGTACAATCGGGACGCCGACGTGCACCTCCTGGCCTTCGGTATGTGGTAGGTAAAAGGTTCCGGTAAACGAGCTTTCCGCAAGGGCCACGTCGGCGCGGGCCTTGCCCGCAAAGCCGAAATGCCCCTTGCGGGGCTGGTACTGCACCTGTGAACGTGACGAATTTTCGGGAGTCTCCTCTACCGAACAATGCAGAGCTCCCCGTCGACCCGACCGACAATCACTCGCATCGAGAGAATCGATCCGTTCTCCCCTCGCGTCTTGAAAAACGTCCGCCCCGTCGGATCCCAAGGCTCGTCCGGCTCCCCGTTCTCGACGTACACCTCCCACAATCGGCCGCCCAACAGCGGCCGCAGCCCGATGTCCTCTCGCTCAAAATCGGTCCGGAGCCCGTTCGCATAGTATCTCTTTAGAGTTTTTTTCCACCACTCGTAGCCATTTGACTCGTAGTACGCCTCGTTGTAATCCTCCGTTTTAATAGTCAGCTCCTCGTAAATTTCGCGGCTATCCTGCCGCCGCATCAGGTCGCGGAGCTTGACGGCGTAATCCTTCACCGCCGCCGTGTCCTCGATCACCGGCGCCTCGGTCAGGTGCTCCGCGAAGCTCGGGGTCTTCGGGCTATCAAACCGCACGGTCATCTCGATTGGAAACTCCACGCTGGTGAGCTCCTCCTCCCGGCCCGCCAGCTTCTGCTTTTCCTCCGGCGGCGCCGACTGCATCCGCTCCTGAAACGTCTGCCGCTTCTCTTCCCACCGGGCCTTGATCGTGTCCTGTAGGTTGAAGGTCGTGATCTCTTCCCCGGCCTGCGTGCCGGTGAGCTGCCCCTCCCGATATAGCGACACCGACCCGCTTAGCCGCGCGTCCTCGACCGTCGTCAGGCCGCTTGAGTCCGACTTCATCGTCGGGCCCGCCACAACGCGAATCTCGTTGTTTTCCCCAATGAGATCGACGTTGACTGGGGCCGACTTCGCCCGTCCGCCCGCAGACGTGGCTTGTAGGTAGGGCCGACCGTTGAGCCTCACGTAAAACGACCCTCCCCCGGTCGAAAGCTCCAGGTAGTAATGCAGCTTCTCCTCGGACGTGTCGGCATCGGCGGCCGGGACAGATGTATCTGGTTCCATGGCACCCTGTGGATTGAAGAGGCCGACCCCCAAGATCAAAAGGACGACGACAAAACCGAACGGTGTCCACGAACTACTTCTCATTCAAGTCACAGTTGGCCTTGTCTCTGTGCCGCCACAGGTTTGAGCGGCTGCTTCAACGAACAATGCAGAGCTCCCCGTCCACCCGGCCGACAATCACGTGCATTCGGGAAATCGTTCCGTTCTCCCCCCGCGTCTTGAAAAATTTTCGACCGGTCGGATCCCAGGGCTCGTCCGGCTCCCCGTTCTCGACGTAGATCTCCCACAGCCGCCCCCCCAAAAGCGGCCGCAGCCCTATGTCCTCTCGCCCAAAATCGGTCCGGAGCCCACTCTCGTAAAAATCCTGGAAGCGATCTCTCCACCATTCATATCCGTCCGACTCGTAATAAGCCTCGTTGTAGTCCTGATTCTTCACCTTCAACTCCTCGTAGAGCCCGCGGCTGTCCTGCCGCCGCATCAGGTTTCGCAGCTTCACGGCGTAGTCCTTCAGCGCCGCCGTGTCCTCGATCACCGGCGCCTCGGTCAGGTGCCCCGCGAAGCTCGGGGTCTTCGGGCTGTCGAACCGCACGGTCATCTCGATCGGAAAGCTCACGCTGGTGAGCTCCTCCTCCCGGCCCGCCAGCTCCCGCTTTTCCTCCGGCGAGGCCGACTGCAGCCGCTCCTGAAACGCCTGCCGCTTCTCTTCCTGCCGGGCCTCAATCGTATCCTGCAGATTGAAGGTCGTGATCTCTTCTCCGGCCTGCGTGCCGGTGAGCTGCCCCTTCCGGTACAGCGACACCGACCCGCTCAGGCGGGCATCCTCCGGCGTCGTCAGCCCGCTCGAATCCGACTTCATGGTCGGGCCCGCCACGACGTGTAGCTCGTTGTTCTCTCCGACCAGACGGACGTTGACCGGGCCCGACATTGCTTCTCCTCCAGCGGAAGACGCCTCCATGTAAGGCGTGTCGTTAATCGTCACGTAGAAGGAGCCTCCGCCTGTCGAAAGCTCCACGTAGTAGTACAGCTTCTCCTCGGTGGTGTCCGCATCGGCAGCAGGGACAGATGTATCTGGTTCCATGGCACCCTGTGGATTGAAGAGGCCGATCCCTAAGATCAAAAGCACGCCGACAAAACCGAACGGTGTCCACGGACTACTTCTCATTCAAGTCACAGTTGGCCTTGTCTCTGTGCCGTCACGGGTTTGAGCGGCTCCCTCAACGAACAATACAGAGTTCCCCGTCGACCCGGCCGACGATCACTCGCATCGACCAGATCGTCCCGTCTTCTCCCCGCGTTTTGAAGAACTTTCGCCCCGTCGGATCCCAGGGCTCGTCCGGCTCCCCGTTCTCGACATACACCTCCCACAGCCGACCGTCTAGCAGCGGCCGCAATCCGATGTCCTCCCGATTAAAATCCGTCCGAAGACCACTCTCGAAGTATTTTCCTTCTAGGTGCTTCTTCCACCACTCGTATCCGTCCGATTCATAATACGCCAGGTTGTAATCTCTATTCTTCACCTTCATTTCCTCATAAATTTCGCGAGTATCCTGTCGCCGCATCAGATTGCGCAGCTTGACCGCGTAGTCCTTCAGGGCCGTAGTGTCCTCGATCACCGGCGCCTTGGTCAGGTGCCCCGCAAAGCTCGGAGTCTTTGGGCTATCAAACCGCACGGTCATCTCAATCGGAAAGCTCACGCTGGTGAGCTCCTCCTCCCGGTCCGCTAGCTCTTTTTTCTCCTCCGGTGGCGCCTCCTCCATTCGATTCAGAAACGACTGTCGCTTTTCCTCCCGCCGGGCCTCGATCGTGTCCTGCAGGCTGAACGTCGTGATCTCTTCTCCGGCCTGCGTGCCGGTGAGCTGCCCCTTCCGGTACAGCGACACCGACCCGCTCAGGCGGGCATCCTCCGGCGTCGTCAGCCCGCTCGAATCCGATTTCATGGTCGGACCGGCCACGACGCGTAGCTCATTATTCTCACCGACCAGTCGAACGTTAACCGGGCTCGACATCGCCTCTCCCCCGGCGGAGGTCGCCTGCATGAAAGGCGTGTCGTTGATCGTCACGTAGAAAGAGGCCCCGCCGGTTGAGAGCTCCACGTAGCAGTAAATTTTCTCCTCGGTGGAATCAGTATCAGCAGATGAGGCGGTTGGCGGCGACTCTATAACGACAGGTGGACCGGTTGGGCCAATCCCCAGGTGCAGAAGCGCCACGACGACAACGATTGTGCGCCCCAATCCTTTGCCAATTCGAATCACGGCTGGCACTGTATCTGTGGACATCACGCATTTTCGGGAGTCTCTTCTACCGAACAATGCAGAGCTCCCCATCGACCCGGCCGACGATCACTCGCATCGAGGAAATCGTTCCGTTCTCCCCCCGCGTCTTGAAAAATTTTCGACCGGTCGGATCCCAGGGCTCGTCCGGCTCTCCGTTCTCGACGTACACCTCCCATAGCCGGCCGCCCAACTGCGGCCGCAGCCCAATGTCCTCTCGCTCAAAGTCCGTCCGCAGTCCACTCTCGTAAAAGTCCTGGAAACGTTTCTGCCACCACTCGTATCCATCAGAATTGTAATATGCCTCGTTGTAATCCCGATTCTTAACCTTCAGCTCCTCGTACAGCCCCCGGCTGTCCTGTCGTCGCATCAGGTTTCGCAGTTTGACGGCGTAGTCCTTCAGCGCCGCGGTGTCCTCGATCACCGGCGCCTCGGTCAGGTGCTCCGCGAAGCTCGGCGTCTTTGGGCTGTCGAACCGCACGGTCATCTCGATCGGAAAGCTCACGCTGGTGAGCTCCTCCTCTCGGTCGGCCAATTCCCGCTTCTTCTCCGGCGGCGCCGACTCCATCCGCTCCAGAAACGCCTGCCGCTTTTCCTCCCGCCGGGCCTCAATCGTGTCTTGGAGATTGAACGTCATAATTTCCTTTCCGGCCTGCGTGCCGGTAAGCTGCCCCTCCCGGTAAAGCGTGACCGCGCCGGTCAGGCGGGCGTCCTCCGGGGTCGTCAGTCCGCTCGAATCCGATTTCATCGTAGGGCCTGCGACAATGTGCAGCTCGTTGTTCCCACCCACCAGATCAACGTTGGCCGGAGTCGACTTGGCTTCCCCACCGGCAGACGTAGCCCGCAGATAGGGCCGTCCGTTGAGCGCTATGTTAAATGATCCGCCTCCAGTCGAAAGCTCTAAATAGTAGTAAAGCTTCTCCTCGGTTGTATCCGCATCAGCGGGCGGGGCCGTTGACGACGATTCCATGACAGGGTGTGGATTCAATATGCTTAGTAAAACGATAATGGCTGGTAGGGCAAGCACAGATACAATCCAATCGTCTTCGCTCTGCTCATCGGCTCGTGCAGTCAACATGAGTAGTTGTTTTGAGCTCTCACTTAATACGTGTAATTGTCGAGAATGGCGTCGAGCTCCCCGTGGTGGAGAAACGCCATAAAGTCGGTCTTAAGCACGCGGCGGCTCAGCGTGTCGGAATACTTATCCAGCCCCTTCCGGATGTCCTTGGCCATCTCTTCGACCGCCTCCCGGTCTCGCCGGACATCTGCACGCTTCAATATGGCCTCGGCTGTGTAGTCGGCCACCTTTTCCGGGGGCATCTCGGTCCGGCGCTCTCCTCGCTTTCGCACCTCTACGTTGTCGAACGGCCACGCCTTCTGTTGAATCACGCTGGTCACCCGCCCGATCCCACTCGGGTCCGGATCTCCACCGTAAAATACCTTGGTGAGAATCGACCGGATCTCGTCCGGATGCAGCTGATTCGAGACGTGCTCCCGGCTCGGCGGCCACTGCCAGGTGGCGAGATCCCTCCCCTCCACGATTGTCCACTCCTTCTGCCCGCCAATCATTCCGGATGTTCCTCCCCCCTCGTCAGTGGACTCATCCCCTCCACCCTTAACATTCGTACCTGCAGACCCCTTCGCTCTCGCTTTGAAGCCGGTCCAGCGGATCGTGCCCTCCAGGTAGAACCCTCCGCCCTCGCCCTCCGGCGCTGTATCAAAGCCCGCCTCCGTGTTTTTCAGCTTGATGGCAGACTCCCCGTTCACGACCACGTTGCCTACGTGTGGCGCCTCAACGCGTACCCCAATCGCTCCCTTGAGCGTACTCCCTACACCGCTGCTCACCTTCGCCTTCATCCCCGGCCCCGACCGCTGCACCGGACCGAGCTTCAGAGCAAGCGTGCCCTGGATAAAGGCGAATGCCTGCGCCGTCGCAACGGCCGGTATTTCCAACCCGATTCCTACTTCCGCCTTGACGTCAAACAACTTCAGACTGAGCCCCACCCCCGCCTGCAGATAGGCCTTCTCATCCTTCCACTCCTGCCATCCCCACGTGAGGGCCACCGTCCCCTGAGCGAGCTGTACCGACATCTCGGCGTACCAGCCCAGCTTGGGGGCCTCCTTCAGCGTGTTAATGATCGCCTGAAGCCGATACCCCAGCTCAAGGATGCTCCTGGCGAGCTCGACCGGCTTGGCAGACACCTGTGAGCCATTGCACTTCACTACTACATTTACCGAACCGGATGGACTTCCGCCCTTGAGGCTTTGAAAAAACTCGGTCGTTCCGTCCAACCCCTCCGAGGCCATCGACCCCGGCGCCCGATCGGTCTTCTCCCCCCATTCCTTGAACTGGACCTTCTCGGTTACCTCTTTGCTGTCTGTTGAGCCTTTCCGGATTTCCTCCTTGACCGTCGAGGAGTCGAGCTGTTCGTCGTCCTTGATCGTCTTGCCAAAAAGGGCAGCGCTTGCCTCGGTTCGGTTGCTCTGCTTTACGCTAAACCCCCGAGCGGCGGGAAATTGAAACCCGACCCGCCACTGATCGGGGTAGTGCGTGATCACTTTCAACTCCTGGTCAAGCCCCTTCACCTTGTAAGTCCGCGTCTCTTGAATCTTCTCCTTCCAGTACTGCGGCTTGAACAACATCACGAGTCCCATCTCTGCGGCCGACAAATCCGGATTCGGTCGTTCCACCTCGAAGGAATACCGGTACATCGCGGCCCCTTCCTGATTTGGTGGTACCTCCTGGTCGACCTGGACCTCCGGTTGATCGCCTCCCGAGTCCTCTACCTCAACCTCTTCGAACTTCTTGCTGGAAAAGACCTCGATGGTATCGGTCAGTACATTCCCCCCTTCCGACTCGACGTCGTCCATAGTATCACTTGCCCCGACGCCTCCTCCCGGTACCACGTGGAGCTCTGTCGGCTTTTCTTCGCCAGGCCCACCAAATCCACGGCGGTCCTCGTGGACGGTGTGACTGCAGTAGAGGGAGGTCCGAACTGTGGCAAAGGTGTTTGCCTCCGCATCGTCCGGAAATACAGCGAAGGTTTCCTTCGGAACGGGCAGATGGCTCTGGTTGGCGGAATCAGACATTAGGTCTCACACTATTCGTGACGAAGAACCGGCGAGCAGGCTATTTCTGCTTCTCTTTTCTCTGCGTTCCGCTGCGCCTTGGCCACGCAACCTCGTGGGTGCAGGGTGGGGCCTCTTGCAGTTCGGCTTTTCCACTTCCGTCCAAGGTTCCCTTTCGGACTTCTCCGTTGGCAAAGGTGACGACGTAGGGCTCGTCCGCGACGCCCTCCCCATCGGGCCCCTTCAGCTGAATTGTGACAGTACTTCTGAGAGTCAATAGGCCCGACATCGCCGGTAGTGGATACCCCTCTACGTCGACCACCGCCACGTACGCCGGAAGCTGCTGCCCCGTGCTTCCCGTGGATACCGGCGGATCCTCTTCTGGCGTTTGGGAATCGTACTGGTCCTCCTCCCCGTGCTCGTACGTCCACGCCGCCTCCACCTCCTCCCCGCTCACCTCCGTCTCAATCTCGCCCACGATCGCCGCGGAACTGCCCCCGTCCATCGGAAGCTGCTCGATCTGGACCGTCGCCGGCGTGCCGTCCTCGATCCCCTTCGCCGTCGCGGTTACGGTCACTTCCTCGCCCACGGTGGCCTCCGTCTTGGACCACTCCGCGCCCTTTACGCTCTTGACCGTGGCGGTGCCGTTTCCCTCCGGCAGCAAGGACCGCCGCACCCGCCCGTCTCCCTGTAGCCAGTGCTCAGACAACTCACCCGCCGGGTCCTCCAGCGCGTAGGGCACCCCGGCCATAGCATTTCCCGCCGCATCCTCAAACGCAAAGTCGATCCAGTGCTCCACCAGCTCGGTCGCCTCCGGCGAGCCGCCCTCCGCCGCCGCGGCCGTCGCGACTGCGCCCTGCACACCCGCGCTGCCGCCTCCGCCTCCTCCACTGCCCCCGGCACCTCCACCAATGATGACGGGGCCGGAGCCCCCGATCATCACCATGCCCGAGCCCCCGATCATCACCGGGTTGCCCCCGCTGTTGATCATAACGGTCGGCTCTCCGCCGACGATCGAGTCCGGCGGGCCGCTGCACGTGCACACGTCCCCCATCCGCGCCGCCGGCATTCCATTGATCATCACCGTCGGCGCGCCCATCGAAATCGGGCCGCCCACGTGCGGGCTCGGGCCCGGGTTGCACATCGGGCACACGTGCATGTCGCCCTGACGGGCGGCGGGCAGGCCGCTGACCAATCAGAAGCAAAATCCATCTACATAAACCGCAATAAAAACTCCGCAGATGACGGTATATCATTCTCCACGCTTAGTGGAGGTTTATCGATCTTCACGGCGTAAATCACGCCGGCATCATCCATATAACCCTCCACCCTATTTTCCCCTCCAACTATTTGAGACTTCCAACTCGTCGGAAATATTATAGGAATATCATCTATTTTCGAGTCTGCTTCAAGAGGAGGATAATATCCTTTTATCTCACCTTTTATCTCAATAATATCTTTACTCTTATATGATATATTTACCCTTCTCCCCAGGACGGCACTAGCAGCATATGCAATAACAGAAGAAGTAGCAATTAACCCTATTTTTTGTATTTCTGGCTCTATAAAAAATATACCTACAAATAAAAATATAGATGTAGTCCGCCCTAACCAAAACACGAACGATCTATATATCTTAATCAATCTAACATACCTCTCCTCTTTATCCGTCGGCTCGCGGATAACGTCAAGCTCTTTTCGCATAAGAGTCTGCACTTATTTTATCGTGGTCGTCTCTTCAATTGCCCCGTTCCCCTCTCCCAGCGGATAGACCGACACGCTGACCTTCTCTCCCCTCACGTCGTTCACAATCTGATCGATTCCCGACACCGGGACCGAGTGAGCGTCCAACCGGTCGAGCTTCTCTTTTGCGCCCCCATTTTCCTCATCATAAAAAGCAACCCAAAAGTGCCCCTCCTGAACTGAAGACTCCGGGCTGAAGGCATACGACCACTCTCTCTGCGACTCCCCATTCCGGGCGCCTTCAAAAAGCGACGTCAGACTGCTTAGGTCGATCTCAATTCTGCTGTTTTCGCTCAACAGATTCGGGCTCACCTTCACCGCCAGCGCGTCCTCTACGATGAACGGATGCTCCCGATATTCACTCGTGGCGGCGATCGTAAACCGATACGCCGTCTCGTAGAACGAACGGAGCTGCCGGTCAATCTGCTGATGGAGACGTTCGAGCTTCTCGTATTCGGCCGCCTCTCCTCCTTTCTCGACCAGACGCATGAGCCGGTCGTGTCCCTCCGGGCCGTCCTCCCCCCAGAAACTGTCGTTTTCGAGCCAATTCGGGATGGTATCCTCTTCTTGAATGAGCATGAGAAGGTATCCAGTGACCAGAAGCACCAACCCGACAATTCCGAGTACTGGAAAACCGGGAATTGTTGCTGCAGACCCGCAAGCTTCTGCCGCGACTCAAGTAACTGCATTATTCCTCGGTTACATAAACCGCAGTAGAAAATCCACGAATGACGGTAGATCCTCCTCCACAGACAGTGGAGGCCTCTCGATCTTCACGGCGTACAGCACACCGGCATCATCCATATACCCCTCTATTTTATTCTGTCCGGGAATGACTTGGGACCCCAGACCTGCTGGTAAAATGATGGGAATATTATCAATCTCTGCATCTGCCGCTATAGCAGGCGCATACCAACTTAGCTCCCCCTCCAAAGAAACTAGCCCCTTACCCTCATATGATATATTCGATGTCGTTCCCACAAAGTAACTGAAACAATATGCTATAATAGATGACGTAACAAATAAACCTATCTTCTGAACCTCTTTTTCTATAAAAAACATAGATACAAACACAAATACCGACACGACTCTTGCAAATACGAATGTAAGTGATCTAAATATCTTAAAAAGCCTAATATACTTCTCTTCCTTCTCCGTCGGTTCGCGAATAATATTTAGCTCTTTCCGCATAATGGGTCCGTACTTATTCTATTCGGGTCGTCTCTTCAAGGTACTCCATTCCCTCCCCCAGGGGATACACCGACACTCGCACCCTTTCACCGTCGATCTCATCAACAATTCGCTCAAATCCGGATACCGGAACGGACTCGATGTCCAATAGACTGAGCTTCTCTTTCACCTCGATATCCGACTCCTCATAAAAACCGATCCAGAAATGGCCCTCCTGAACTGAAGCCTCTGGACTGAAGGTGTATGACCATTCTTGCGAAGCTTCCCCTTTCCCTCCCCGATCGAAAAGCGATGTCAAGTTGCCAAGATCAATCTCGATTCGGCTTTCTTCACTCAAGAGATTCGGGGTAACCTTCACGGCCAATACGTCGTCCACGATGTAGGGATGCTCTCGATATTGCCGTGTGGCCTGAATCGTAAACCCATAGGCCGTCTCCTGGAAGGATTGGAGTTGCCCCTCAATCCTCTCGTAAAGAGAAGCGAGTGTCTCGTCCTGACTCGCGTCTCCTCGCTTCCGTACGAGACGCATGAGTTTATCGTGTCCCTCCGGGCCCTCCTTCCCCCAGAAACTGTCGTTTTCGAGCCAATTCGGTATGGTATCCTCCTCTTGGATATACATGAGAATTGCTCCGGTAACCAGGAGTACCAGTCCCGCAAGTCCGAGTGTTGAAAGTCCCAGAATCATTCCTCCCGAGGTTCCGAACCCGATAGTCGCTGCAACACTCCCCCCCGTCATCATTCCCGCCCCGACGGCGTCGATGTAGTCTCCCTCTTGTACCTCGGCCATCACGTCCCACGTGCCCAAAATCAGCTCCAGGACGATGATTCGCTTCAGCAGCCACCGCGCCACCATCCGCTGCGTGACTTGCTTTCCCGCAAGCGACATCAGCGTTTGTTTCCGCGCGAGAAGGCCCTCATCGGCCAACCACTGCACCACCCCTGCCGAGGCCGACGCAAACGACACCACGTTTTTCACGCTCTGCTTCTTGACCAGCCCGATCCCGGCCATAGCGACGTTTGCCCCCTCCAGCGCCCCCAGGGCGCGCAGCCGCCCTCGCTTCCCGCCCAACGCATCCTCTACCTTCTTCAACGCGTTCTCCTTTGCCTCCGCTTCGACCACCGTCACTTTCTTCTCCTCGAAGACCGGCCGCTCTTCGAACACAAAGTGCCCACCCCGGTCCACCGGAACCCCGTTTTTCATCACAATGTCCGGCTCGTACCCGTGACAGACCGTGAGCATGCCTGCCAACACACGCTTGGTCTCAATCTTGGTATGCATCTCCTGCACGACGCCCGCATACTCGTTGAGCATCCCGAGCGCCCCCTTCGTAATCTTGCTGCCGGCCGTGAAGGTCAAGCTCAGCGGGTTGAATTTCTTGACCTGATCCGGCACGGCTACCTCCGACCGATCGCGCTTGAGGGCCTCCATTCCGTCAGTACCGAGATCCGAGGCTGCATACTGGTCTTGCAGGTACTCCCGGCCGGCCTCCGCAAACGTGAGATCTTCGATCACTCGCGCGTACAACGCTTCCCCCTCCGCCCACAGCTCCTCGTCTCCCAGGGCAAAGTGATGCAGCGTCGCCAAAAACGCAGTTGACGACAAACACGCTATGAGCGCCTTCGCCCGCTCCTCGATCGCGCTCTGCATTTCCGTTTTAATTCCCTTGTACTCCTCTCGCCACAGCTTGTACGCCGGCTCCTCAGTCGGCACCCAGCTCCTCATTCCGGATTTCGTGCCGGTCTCAATCTGTTTGAGCGCACCCTGAAAGGTCCCCGGCGCCGCTTCCACAAGCGAATCGACGACGTCGTTCAGCATCTTTGCTGGTGCCATCGCGTGATGCCACTGCGAGAAGTCGTCGATCTTCTCGGCGAACGCTCGGTGCCGCTTCTCTGCAATCCTCCCATACTCCGCGACGCGTATCTCCAGCACAGCCGTCCCCTCGTCCGTCTCCGTAACTGTCTCATTTTCGGTGTCATTGGCGGCCGCCCAAACCGAGACGCCCTTCATAAACGAG
The DNA here is from genome assembly GCF_002954405.1 of Salinibacter sp. 10B. NCBI lineage: Bacteria > Pseudomonadati > Rhodothermota > Rhodothermia > Rhodothermales > Salinibacteraceae > Salinibacter > Salinibacter sp. 10B. The sequence continues at coordinate 933,206 of NZ_MQWC01000004.1, forward strand.
CTGGTTCCTACCTCTTGAATCTGCCGCCGGATCTCCTCCTTCCGCCCCGCAGGAAGCTTGTGACGGGACAGCCAGAAAAAGTGCGTCGGATTGTCATCGTATGGACGCTTCGTTTCTAGTTGAACGACATCTTTCTTCTTTCCCTTCGGTTCCCGATCGCTCCCCGTTTCGTCTACTAGGTGGTATTTTTCGTTCTCGTACACCTTGTACTCCGAAACGTGGGCATCCGGATCGCTCTCTCCATCTTCGTTGACCGCATCCTCCAGGCGAAAACAGTACAGCCACCGCTCTCGGTGAACCTCCTCCTCTGAGCCGTCCACGCGCTCGATGGTCTCGTCGAACGCTTGAAGCGGCTCTGCCGTCTCCGGATCCGGCGTGCCGTGCCCAAAGGTCTCGTCAATCTCCGCTTCGGTACATTCCGCAAAGCGAACCGCGGTCTCTTCTACTGCCGTTTGCTCTCGGACCGTTGTCGTTGCTGAACCAGGCATCGTGAAAAGATATGATCGTTTCGAAGAAGTGTGCTCCGGAAAAGAAAGGGACGCTTTTTAGCCATTCGTAATGACGTCGTGGGGGACGTTTTGAAATACTGTCTCCGTCGGTCCGTCAGCCGGCTCAAACGAGAGCGTGTACGCAAGAGACCGAAGATTGGCCTCGCCGGTCCCTTCATTTCCACTTCGGGTAAAGAAGAGACGGAGGCGATTGTCGTCCTCCAAGGAATGGTCTTTCGGGGCCCGTTCTTGCCAGTAGCTGGCCGAGCTTTTCTTTTCTCCATCGGTTGACCGGAGAATGTATCGGTCGTCCGCGTCGTACTCCGTCCGTCGATGCATGTGAATTTGCACCCACGGGTACGAAAGGACGATCCGGGTGATGCGCCCCGTTCGCGCGTCCGCCTCCCCCACCGACGGAATCCGCTGCGTCACGCTCCCGTCCGCTTGCTCCGCGGGCGATCCCTCCCCCTCCGGCTCCTCGCCGATTCCCGTCGGCACGACCGTGTGCACGCCGGCCGGCAGCTCGGTGTGCTCGAGTTTTCCTTCCCCGTCGGTCTCCCCTGAAAGGACCCTCCCGCTCTGCAGAATAACCTTGTACGGACACTTTGCCAGCGGCCGCTCTGCGTCGTCCAATACCTGAGCGCGCAGGGCGTCCGTGCATCGAAGCGGTCCGGTGCTCGGCGCCAACGGATAGCCGGTCACCTGCACCTCCGCCACGTAAACCGGAATTCCCGTCGAGTCCCCAGCCCCGTTCGTCTGGCCCTCGGAATCGTACTCCTTCGTCCACGTCGCCTCCACCTCTTCTCCGCTCACCTCGGTCTCAATCTCAGCAATGACGGCCGCCGGCCCGCCGTCCTCCGGCACTTCCTTTACCTGCACGGTGACGGGCGTCCCGTCCTCGATTCCCTTCGCCGTGGCGGTTACGGTGATCTCCTCCCCAACTTTTGCCTCCGTGGTGGACCACTCCGCGCCCTTCACGCTCTTGACTGTGGCCGTGCCGTCTCCCTCCGGCAGCAGCGAGCGCCGCACCCGCCCGTCTCCCTGCAGCCAGTGCTCGGAGGTTTCCCCTTCCGGATCCTCCAGCGCGTAGGGCACTCCGGCCATAGCATTCCCCGCCGCGTCCTCAAACGCAAAGTCGATCCAGTGCTCCACGAGCTCGGTCGCCTCCGGCGAGCCGCCCTCGGCCGCCGCGGCCGTCGCCACCGCGCCTTGCACGCCCGCCCCGCTGCCTCCGCCTCCACCGCCCCCGCCTC
>NZ_MQWC01000004.1:934989-1138204 GCF_002954405.1 Salinibacter sp. 10B
CCCCCCGACGAGACGATCAGTGTCGTGGACCCCATCACAATCGAGTCCGGCGGGCCGTTGCACGTGCATATGCATCCCAGTGTCGCGACCGGCATCCCGTTGACCGTAAACCACGGCACGCCGTTGGACACCGGCCCGCCGACGTGCGGGCTCGGCCCCGGGTTGCACATCGGACACACGTGCATCGACCCCTGCGTCGCAATCGGCATCCCGTCCACGAGTACTGTCGGAACGCCCTGAACAATCGTCCCGCCGTGAGCTGTCGGGTCTCCCTGTCGTGCTACTGGACCTGTACTCATCGTACTAATTCGCTACATTCGAAAAATGCGAGGTGGAGTGGCCGCCTGACTCCTCCGTACCGGATGGCGTCATTGCGAGACCTGCACCATTCCTCCCTTAATCATGTGCATGCCCTTCCCGGAGGTCTTGAGCTGGGCCTTCGCCGCAATGTCCACTATGTTGCCGTCAATGGTCAACTGGGCTTGAGCCGACTGCGCAATCTTCTGAGCACTCAACTCAAGCTGTGTACCCCCTTCCCCCGTCAGGGTCTGCCCCGCGGTCACCGTGGTGTTTCCGCTCGCTTCAAGGGTCGCATTTCCGTCGGCCTCCTGCGTGAGGTCGCCCCCCACCATCATCTCCGCGCCCTTCTTGGTCTCAATTGACAGCGACTCCGACTTCATCTCGATGGCGCCCTTAGCCTCCAGCCCGATGTCCCCTTCGGTTGTGAGGCTCATCTTCTCATTTTTGTAGTCGAGCGTGAGCACGTGCTTCTCGTCGGCGTCACTCACCGTGACATTGTCGTTCTTGTCGGACACCTGCAGGTAGTGTCCCTTCTCGCTGACGACACTCATCACTTCGTTCTTGTCGTCGAGCAGGATCTTCCGCCCCTTCTTCGACTGCACCTCGATGCGCTTATTTTTGTCGTCGAGCAGCACGCGGTGGCTGTCCGTCGAGAGGAGTTCAATCTTGTCGTTCTTGTCGTCGAAGAGGAGCGTGTGGGCGTCGGAGGACTTCAGCTTCACCCGCGTCTCGTCCTGCGTGTCGTCCATCAGCAACTCGTTGCCGCCGAACGTGCGCAGGATGTTTTCCATCTTGTTCTGCGACACCGCCGGCGACTTGTTGGATGGATTGGGCGTGGTGCCCAGGGCGACGGGCCGGTCGATGTCGCCGTTTTCGAAGGCCACCAGCAGCTCCGTGTCGGCGTGGTTGGGGAAGTGCATCCCGTAGTCCGATCCGGAGTAGGGCTGGTTCATGCGCAGGGGGAGCGTCTTCGTGCCGTCGGACCGATCCCCCCGCTGATCGAAGTGCATCTTGGCCCGATACCGGCCTTGGTCGTCGATGTAGGCATAGTCGCCGCCCGCACTCTCGACGGTGGCCGTCACCACGCCCGGGGCCTCCGGCTTCGGGGTCGTGCGGGGGGCGCGGTACTGGACCGACGCCGGAATGCAGGTAAACTCGTTGCGGTACGCGGGCTCCTGCTGCCCGTTCTCCGAGGGCTGGACCGAATCCAGGTTTAGGCCCGCCCGCTGCGAGCCCTCGTGCCTGATCTGGGTCACCAGGTAGTCGGCGTTGAAGCTGTCGCGGAAGTGCTTCTCCAGCGTAAAGAGAAACCCACTCTGCAGCCCCACGCTGTCGCTGGTCCCGCTCATGACGCGGCGCTGTGCCTCAATCGCCTCGTTTCGCACCTCGGCCAGCCGCTTCCCGCGATCCGCCTCCCGGAAGTGTTCGCCGTACTCGTACTGCGTGCCCGGCATGTCGCCATTCATCTCCGACTCGGTCGTCATCGTCTCCGGCGTGCGGTAGTTATAGTCCGCCAGCTTCACCGTGCCGGTCACGACCTGCTCCTCGCACGCAAACTGCTTGACGGTCTCCAGATCTTCGCCCACCATTCCCCCCGCCCCCTCGTGGTACTTCAGGGTGGACGGTGACTCGATCGTCTCGTGCTCGCTCTTCGCGTCCGTAATCACGAGGGTGTCTGTTCCGTCCGCGTGCTCGAAGAAGTAGTACATGCCCTCGAACTCCATGAGTCGGTTCACAAAGTTAAGGTCCGACTCCTGATATTGGACGCAGTACTCGCGCGGAGAGTAGGATTCCTGCAGGGCAAACCGCACGTCGCTCGACGAGAGCCCGTCCTCTTCGAACACCTTCTTGAGAATGTCCTTCACCGTCATCTCCTGGAAAATGCGGCTCCGATGGCTGAGGGCGAGCCGCTGGAGCCGGGGCTGAATGGTGGCCCGGTAGGTGACGTAATCGGACGTCTGTCCGCGGAGCGAGAAATCCGTGACGATGCCGTTGACCGGCACGTCCGTGTCTCCCCGCTTCATGGTGAAGGTGGCCGGCTTATTGACGACCTTCGCGAAGTCCACGTCCGGGTTCTCCGACACGAGCTGCAGGTTGAACTCAAAGAGCTGGGAGATGCCCTCCGTGCCCTCGAAGCGAAGAACCTGGAAGGTGCTCGGGTCCAGCTCGGCGGGTTCGAATGAATAGCGGGCAACGTTGGAGGGAGGCGTCTGCGTCTGCGGCATGTCCGAAGGTCAAGAGTTGTGGGACAGGACGAGAGAGGAAGAGAAGCGGTATGATCGGTGAAGTGGCCGTCTCTGCGCTCAGTCGAAGGTGTACGTGAAGTCGCCGTCACTGTCGAGGCCCAGCGTAAGGGTTGACGGAAGGTCGTCCTCGGCCATGCGCGGGATGAGTGCCTCGGCGGTCTCGGGCAGCAGGGTTCTATGAATGATGGTGTCAATGTTGCGCGCCCCGGCGTCGACCTGCGTGCAGCGGGCCGCAATGGTGTCGACCACTTCGGGGGCGTAGACGAAGTCGATGCCGTGCACCTCCTGCAGCCGGTCGGCCACGTCGCCCAGTTTGATTTCCGTGATGCCACGCATGGTCTCGGTGTCGAGCGGAACGTACGGCACGACGCGCATGCGCCCGAGAAGGGCCGGCTGAAAGTGCTCCACGAGCGTCGGATGGATGGCCTCGCGCACCTGCTCGACGGAAGGCCGGTCGTCGCGATTCGGCTCGGCCTCGGCCTCTTCGGGGTCCTCCCCCTCGTCTGCCTCGTCGGTCCCGCGCACCAGCTGCGTGATGGTGTCGGACGCCAGGTTCGAGGTCATGATGATGATGGTGTTGCGGAAGTCGATCTCGCGCCCCTCCCCGTCGCGCATGAAGCCCTTGTCGAACACCTGATAGAACAGGTTCATGACGTCGCGGTGGGCCTTCTCGATTTCGTCGAGCAGCACCACCGAGTACGGCTGTCGGCGCACCGCTTCGGTGAGCACGCCGCCCTCTCCGTATCCCACGTACCCCGGTGGAGAGCCCTTCAGCTGGGCGGCCGTGTGCTTCTCCTGGTATTCCGACATGTTGATCGTGGTGAGGAAGCGCTCGCCGCCGAATAAGAAGTCGGCCAGGCGCCGGGCCGTCTCCGTCTTCCCCACCCCGCTCGGTCCCGTGAAGAGAAAGACGCCGAGGGGCGAGTCCGGTGCGTTGAGCCCGGCCTTGGACGTGCGCACGGCCTTCGACACTTCGCGGACGGCGGACGCCTGCCCGAGAATGGCACTCCCCAACCGGTCCTCCAGCGACAATAATCGGGCAGCCTCGTCTTCGAGCATGCTGCCCACCGGAATGCCGGTCCAGTCGGACACCACCTCGGCGACGACCTGCTCGGTCACCGCCCCGTGGACGAGGGGCTGCTCGCCCTCGGTGTCGTTCAGCTTCTCCTGAAGATCGCCTAAGTCTGCGGGGGCTGTCGTCGCCTCTGGCACGGCCTCGGCGGTCCCATTGGTGGCAGTCGACAGCTCGGATCGTACGTCCGAGATCTCCCCGACGAGCGCCCGCTCCTCCTTCCACTGCTCCTCGAGCTCGTCCCGCTCGGCCCGCACGGCCTCGTACTCGTCCTTGAGGGCCTCCAGGTCGTCCGCCTCGTCACGGAGGCCGGACGCAAGGTCCCGCTCCAGCCCCTCAATCTCCGTTTTCAGCGTGTCGAGGCGGCGGTCCAGGTCGTCGAGGCGACCGGGCCGCGCCGATCGCGACATCTTGACGCGCGCCGCGGCGGTGTCGAGCACGTCGACGGCCTTGTCCGGCAGCTGACGCCCGGAGATGTACCGCCCCGCCAGCTCGGCCGTCGCCTCCACGGCCGCCTCCGTCACCGGAACGTCGTGGTGCGCCTCGTAGGCCGACCGGATGCCGCGGAGCATGGTCGTGGCCTCCTCCACCGACGGCTCCTCCACCTTGATGCGCTGAAACCGACGCTCCAGGGCCGGGTCCTTTTCGATGTACTTCTTGTACTCCGACCAGGTGGTGGCCGCGATGGCCCGGAGCTCTCCCCGGGCGAGGGCGGGCTTGAGCAGATTCGCGGCGTCGCCGGTGCCCTCGTTGCCGCCCGCTCCGATGAGGGTGTGTGCCTCGTCGATGAACAGGATGGTGGGCGTGGGCGCCTCTTTCACTTCCGTCATCACGGACTTGAGCCGCTCCTCGAACTCCCCCTGCATGCTTGCCCCCGCCTTGAGGGCCCCCAGATCGAGCGACCGGATCTCAATGTCGGCCAGCCGGTCCGGCACGTCCCCGTCGGCGACGCGACGCGCCAGTCCTTCAACAATCGCGGTTTTGCCCACCCCCGCGTCGCCCACGAGAATCGGGTTGTTCTTGCGGCGACGGCTGAGGATGTCGGTGATCTGCCGGATTTCCTCATTGCGGCACGAGATCGGGTCAATCTCCCCGTCCCGGGCCTGCTGCGTAAAGCTCAGGGTGTAACGGTCGAGGACGGTCTGCTCCCCCTCCGGCGCCGCTGCCCCCGTCCCCGTATCGTCCGACGACGGTGCGGCCCCCTCCCCCGACTCCGCCATCAGGTTGGGCAACTGCGCCCGGAGCTCTTCGGGATAGACCGCCGAGAGTACGTCCATGTAGCCGCGCGTGGTCAGAGTGTCGCTCCGCACCATGGCGGCGAGGAGCGTCCCGGTGCGCACCGACGACAGGCCGTGATGCACCGACCCGAGGAGCCAGGCCGACTCGACGAGCTGAAGCAGGGCCGGCGCGAACGACGGACGTCCCGCGTTGCCGGTTCGAAACTCTTCGACGTAGTGCACGAGTGCTGTTTCGAGCCGGCCTGGGTCCACATCGAAGTGGCGTAGGGCGCGTACATAATCAGAATCCTCCTGCTCCAACACCTTGAGCACGAGATGCTCCGGGGTCACCTCCGGGTGTCCGCGCTTCACGGCGAATCCGGCCGCAGCCTCCAGGCTATGTGCAAGGCAGTCGTTCAGCGTTTGAAGAAGTTGTTTTACGTCGTCGGTAACCATGGTCTAGAAAGTCAAGATGTGCAAAGAAATCGCCTGCCCACTGGAAGAGGCAATCCTCAACGGGAGGTGTGTCACTCATACTCCACGACGCGGCTCACCACCGATTCGTCCGGCGTGCCGAGGCTCGTCGTCAATCCGAGCCGCCCCCCCTCACTGCCGAGTTCGGTGGTCGGCAGGTCATCGGAGGGAACGTGCAGCTCGACATCGTACTTGAGATGGTCGGGGGCGTAGAGTCGGACGAGAGACCGGAGTTCATCGGCCCGTGGCCCGCCGGGGAGCAGCGAACGATACTCCTCCAGTTCCAGCGGTCCGAGTTGAATCCGAAACTTGCCGGAACGATCGTACACCTGCTCTCCAATCGTAGCATTGCCTCCCAATTGGAGGCCCCCTTCCCCGAGACCGGAGCGAGAAGGAATCGGGACCCATCGGGGCACATTTTCGATAATCGAGACCTCCACATCATTGAAAACAGCCCGGATGAGGGCTTTCAGTCCCTTCGCGTTGCGGACACGAGGCCCGAGCGTCCCGGCCTGTGCGGCCAACCGCATCGGAGCCGCGGACGTATCGTTGGTTGCTGACGGCGTTCCAAGGCCCGCGAGGGCGACGAATCGCTTCGAATGCCGATCCTGTCCTCCAGACCGGTAGTGGAGGTGCGGCCGATACTTCTTCCAGGCGCGATAGAAGAAGGCATAGAAGCGATGGTTGAAGATATCGAGGAAGTCGCGATGTGGAATCGTCTCCCGGGTGCCGTGAGCCAGCTCCTCGTAAAAGTAGTAGGGCAACGGAGAATCGATGCCATATAGCCCGAGAAAGTTTAGCACCACCTCCACCTGCTCGGGTCTCTGCTCTACCTGCTCGACGCGATTCACGTCCGTGGGCGGAAAGACGAGGTCGATACTCGGACGGAGACGAACGGGCGGATGCAACACTGCACTTGTCTCTCCTGGAGGGGGCATCTCCGGAAACGCCTGCTCCAGAAGCCGCATCACCTGCGCAAACTGGAACCGATGTCCCTCTCGTCGCAACCGATCGAGCGCGTCGGGCATCGCCCCGTCCTCGTGCCCCAATCCCGCCGAGTCGGCCTGCTGTGGAGCTACAACGTTGGTCGATTGCCGCGATGAGGTGTCCATTCGTACCGCTGCTCTGAAGGATTCGTTATGATCGTGAGGTGGACAAACGAGTTCAGCGTGGCGTACGACGAGAGGAAACGACTCAGCACGAGCCCGAAGAGACAAAGATCTCCTTCATCGGCAAAGTGCCCCTCCTCCACCTCCAGCGTCACCTCAACGCCCCGCAAAACCGCTCCATTTTCAAGAATATCTTTCGCTTCCCAGGTCACCTCCCGCAGTCCCGCCAGGCGACGTCGGTTGGGCTCGTCGTTCCGCCAATCGTAGAGCTCCAGCAACCCAACGATCGCCTCCGTGCTCGCCACCGACTGATAGTTGAACGACCAGTGGGAGATCAACTTCCAGAAGAAGTCGGCTTCCTCCTGATGGGGAGGGGGATGGAGAAGCGTCGGGCGAGTGAGATTTCGAGGGTCTGCAACAGCCGGCACGTCGGGGGGGAGCCGATTGATCATCCCCTCTCTAATCTCCTCACGGGGAAGCGTCCCGTTCGTACAGCGCACCTCCAGAGTTAACGTTTCGGACGAAACGTCTCGTAAGGCCCGAAGGTGAGCGTCTCCGAGCGAGAGATAAACCGCCGGGCGATCTGCCGGCCCGAGCCGACGACTTGTCGTGTAGTACCGGTCGTCCTGTCGATTCTCGGTGTCATGCTCAAACGCGAAGAATCGACTATACTCGTGCTCAATGCCCGTCTCGTCCTCCACCCCCACCACCGACTGCACGTCGTAGGTCTGCACGCCCTCGGTGGAGGATGCATCCGCCACCACACGGTGCTCGCCTACCTCTCCGTCAATGTGAATCGGTTCCGCGTCGTCTTCGAAGAGATTGACGACCGGCGTGCAGTGCAACCGCACGTGATCGGTTTTGAATTGTCGCTCCTCCGGATACGGCCTGTCGAAAACGACCTCCACCTCCAATGCGTCCATCTCCTCGTTCGTCGTGCCGCGGTCAAGCCCCTGAAGGTCCACAAACCAAAACTTTCGTCGAAAGCAGAGATATTCCTGCAGCACCCGCAGACTTGAGAGAGTGCCCTCCTGATAGGGAAACAAGCCTTGTTCTTCCTCCAGTCCGGCCGGCTGCACCCATTTTTGGCCCCTGAGCGACGTGGAATGACCGGACGGAGATCCAATCTCCACACGCGAGACGTGCCGGGTAAAGAAAAGGTGCATTGTCGATGCCGTAGAGGCATCGGCCTGGAAGTATAATCGAAGCGGACTCAGCGTCAAGTTCTGAAGGGCAATGCCGCGATCAACATCAAACTGAAAACGGACGCTGCTTCGGTTCGGGCTTGAAGAGTGAAGCGAAACGTTGGAGAGGCGAATGGGCTGGAGCCGAACATCTTGCGTGGTTGTAAACCGGCACGACACCTCATCGTCCCCTACCGGCTCAGAGCGAACTTCGAGCCCTCGCTCCAGCACCGTGGTTTCTTGAACCAGGCCCGGTTCAGGTTCAAACTCGACAATACTGAGGGCGGGAATGGGCTTTAGAAAATGGGGCTGGAGAAGCTGGATGAGACTCTCCGTGTATTCCGGCATCTCGTCGTCGAGCCGCTCGTGGATGCGACCCGACAAAAACGCAAACCCCTCGAATAGCCGCTCCACGTATGGGTCTCGGTCCGAGACACTGTCGACATCCAGAAACGCTGCCTGCTCGGGATGCTCTTCGGCGAAGACTTTTCCCGCTTCGGCCAGGTATCGCATTTCTTCCTCGAAGTGCCGACGACTCATGAAGATACGTGTTCGTAGACTGTGAAGGGCCCGCCCCGTCTCTTTTCACCGATACGACCCGACGGGCTCAACTTTGGTCGATCGCTGTGATTCAAAGGTCGTCTCGAAGCGCACTCGTTCTCCGTTTTTCAGAACAGCACTCACAATAAACACGAGCCGCATCGAGAATTCGTCTGTATTCCGCCGCTCCACATGGACGCGGCGCAAGCGGGGTTCATACGTTTCGATGGATTCCTTAATGGCCCGACGCAGTTTGTCTCCCGACCGCGGGGCATCCCGATAGACCGTTGTCAAATCGGGAAGCCCGTAGTTCGGAAGGTGCTTCACCGACCCTCGTCGAGTGTTGAACAACCGGTTCAGATTGCTCACCACGCTCCAGAGCAGTCGGCGATCAGTACGCACCGACCGGACCGGTCGGCCGTTAGCGAAACCTCCGCTGAGAACGTCGAAGATACTTGCTTCCATCGTACCTCAAAACGCCCGCGTTCGAAAACGCACTCACGGCTGCAGGCCGGTCCGGCCACTGCGCTCACATCACTACCGCTCGCCAGTCCAGGCGTCGGTGTACTCAATGTTTCCATCCTGGTATAGCCACGTGATCTTCCCGTACAGGATAGACACCTTTTCCATGTGAGTGAATTGCTCCTTCCTGGGATCCTTCGTATTCGGCATGAAGGACTGCATATCGGCAATCTTCGCCTCCTCCAGGGTATGGGTGAAGTACTCGACCTCGCTCCCGGTCTTATCAATCTTATACCAGTGGATCTTCACCTCTTGCAACGTCTCTCCATTACAGAGAGCGTCAAAAAGAAGTGGGGACGCCTTGTCGTAGGGCTTCACGAGTGTGGCCGGCTGGTGCTGGCGCACGCCGGTCAGGTCCCCGCTTTGCTGGTCCGTTGGAATGCGGACGTTATGGTCAAACTCCATAACCTCGCACATTCCTTCCCGCCCAGCGACCTTGACGGATCCATCAATGGCGTTTCCTTCGCTGTCCTTAATTTCGGCATAGCCAGGAACTGGCATAATAAAGGGTTGTCTTCGTTCGAGAGAGAAGTGAAGTCGCGTCGTCGCAGGACTAGAAACGGAGTGCGACGAACGGCTGGCTACGGCACATCTCCTTCTGAAGTGAAGGAAAGGAACTGTAGCCGAGTTGGGAATGCCGAAACATCCCTCGTCTCGGCATTCCAGACTCTGCTATTCTTCCTTGGGCATTTTGCTAACGAGGCTGAGACTGATGTCCATACCCTCAATCTGGAAGTGCGGCATGATCTTAGTATCAACCTTGAAAAAGCCCGGATTGTCGGGCACCTCCTCTACATCGACTTCTCCTTTGCGCAGCGGATATTTTGCAATCTGCTCGGGAGATGGATTCGGCATCTCCGTAACGTGTTTACTCAGCCACTCGTTAAGCTCCTCTTCAATCAGCTTCCGGTTCTTCGTAGACCCAATGTTTTCGCGCTGAAGCACTTTCAGATAGTGCGAGATGCGCGAGGCGAGAAAGATATAGGGCAAACGAGCGTTAATTCGGCTGTTGGCGGTTGCCTGCTGATCATCGTATTTCGTGGGCTGCTGGGCCGAGTTGGCGGAAAAGAACACCGCATAGTCTTCTCCCTGGTAGTGACTAAGGGGCATGAAGCCCAGCTTTGAGCACTCAAATTCAAGGGTTTCGCTAATGGGCACTTCCGTGGGAATTTTCATCTCGTCCCCCCGCCCTTCATCATAAATGTGAACGGGGAGACCTTCGACCTTTCCTCCCGATTGCGGACCCCGTATTTGCACACACCAGCCGTCCTCCATAAACGATTGGACCATATTGGAGGCAAACGAGAAGGCTGAGTTACCCCATAAATATTTTCCGTGATCCGTTCCCTTGACATCCTCCTCATAATTGAAGTTCTCCACCGGCGCTGTGTCCTCTCCGTATGGCAGCCGGAGCATGAATCGAGGAAACGTTAGCCCAAGATATCGAGCGTCTTCCGACTGGCGGAATGAATTCCAACTGTTGTAGTCCGCCGTCTCCATGTACGCGGTAAGATCGGGGATCTTTTTCCACTCTTCCATCGACTCCTTTCCAAAAAACTGCGGTCCAACGGACCCAATGAAGGGACAATGGGCCGAAGCAGCCACTTTCGACGCATTACGCATGAGCGCGATATCCGCCGGCGAATTGTCGAACTCGTAGCCTGAAATGATAGCGCCGTATGGATCCGCCCCAGGTTGGTCGAAGGCGTTTGTGTAAATGTGCTCGTACAGTGGCGACTGAATGAGCTCAGGGGAATCCTCAAACGACTCCCGAAGCGTCTCTTTTGACGCGTTAAGCACCTCGATTTCGATGTTCTGCCGGAAATCGGTGCGGTCGACCAAAAACTTCAACTCCCGCCACGAAGACTCTAGATCTTGAAAGTCTTCGTGATGCATGATGGCATCGAGCTGAGCACTGATCTTCTCGTCCACCGAAGCAATCAGCCGATCGAAGAGATACTTGTCGATCTGGTCAACCGGGCGCTCATGATCGCTTACAGCTTCCATGAACACGCGGAGGGCAGCCGACACCATTGCCCCCCGATCCTTTTGAGCAACCGCATCGGGATCCTTAAACTCTTCGACCTCCACTTCGTCTCCCGGCGCGTCTACCTCTACTTGCTCAAAGATGCTGTCGAGGACACTCTTCTCTTCCGCCGTTGTGGTCGCTCCGTCGGGCGATGCGTCTTGTGCTTGCTCCGTCGGCATGTGACTGTTGGATCAGTTCAAGTAGATGAGAGTCGGTCTCGGCCCCAGCGTGACGTCACGATCCCCCTTCGCCTTGAGCCTTCTCCGTGGCCCCTCCTCCTTCCTCTGGAACGATATTTTGAAGTTCGTTCAGCAATTCCTCCTTCATGGTTTCGTCTTGAATCACATCCTCCAACTGCTCCCGAAACTCTCCCATGCTGATGAGCCGGTTTCGCAGATCTTTGAGCAAGTTGCGGGCCGCCAGCAGTCGACTCAATTCTGGAATCTGCTGTGCCACGGCCTCTGGCTCGAAAGAGTCCAGCGTGTCGAACTCAAGGTCTACAGCCAACTCCCCGTCCCCCGTCAACCGATCCGGGACGCTGTATTCAAGACTGAGGTCATACGACTCCATAACCTCCTCGAAATTACTGTCGGTCACACTGACAATTTCTCGCTCGTCGATCGGAACGTCCTCCTTCTTTCCCGTCAGATCGCTCGTTACGAGGAGGCGGAGCGGCAATTCCACCTCTTCACTGGCATCGCCAGTGTCAACGTCGAGAGTCAAATCGACACGTGAAGGTGGCTTCTGATGCTGGAAGCTCTTAGACATGGTCTCGGATGAGTGAGAATGGGATTGCGTCCGGAAAATATTCAGAGACGGGAGCACTCGGGACCCGCAAGCCATCTCCCATACGCAGGAGACGAACGCCCCCCTGAAGTGCAGGGCTCTGATGTCAATGCCTTCGCAGTATCACCGACCACTGAGAGGCGCGTGGATGCCGAGAAGGGCGCCCCGATCATTTCCTAACCGTAAGTAATATTTTACTTTATACAAATTCAAGTTTGATTTACCCTAATGAATGTTAACATTATTTGTAATCCGTGTACGCAACGCCCTCCGTCCTTCTTTCGTCGTCGAGAAATGGAGGCGCTCCGCCGAGGACACATTAGGACGTAGGGTGAGCAGTGATCGACACCGCCTTCGTCGGTTCTAGCTGGCAAATTTTCTCGAAGGAGGCATTTGCTTCTCTACGAAACGACTGTGCCGTGTCGTCTGGAGCGGACTCCGCAAGTTGATCGTAGCACTGATAGCGGTTCGACCACACTTTTATCGCCAGTGCAGGATTCCATACACTGAGATTATGCTCTTGAACATCGGCGACCAACTCATCGAGCAGCGCTCGTGCAATCCTTGGTCTGTCTCCCTTTACACAGAGACTTGCGACGTACAGCCGTCGGCGGAAGGCCTCTTGTTTCGATGCGTCCTGACTTGATCCTTCCTCAAGAATGACCAGTGCGTCCTCAAGCGCCCCGCCCCCGAGAGCTCTCCGAGCCTCTTCATAGTCTGCGTCGACGGCCCCACCCTCAGTCTCCTCGTTCTGCGTTCCCGCCTGAGGTTCTCCCTCTAAAAGCGGGTGAACCTCAGTTTCAATCCAGTCCCGCGTGAGACCACTCGCAAACGGGGTCCCGTCCTTAAACGTGAGGGACACCATTTCGGGCAACCGTTCCACGAAAACGGCAAGCTCAATTAAAACTGCTGTGTGTGCCTCCTCGTACTGGGGGCCCAATGCTTTCAGGGCGGCGGCCACGAGCCGCTGTAGATCAAGCCAGACGTGAAAGGTCCCCCCCTGAAACGATGACTCCGCTTCTTCCACCAACGTTTCGTACGCTTCCTTCTCCAAGAGACCCTTAAGATACTTCCGGCGCTGATCACGGGGCGGCGAAAAACGGGTCGTCCCTCCCTCATTCGGAGGAAGCGATTGCATGGTCCCCCATCGGACCGCGCGAATGAGACGATACGAGATCGTGCTTTTGAGACTCTCGCCTCGATAGTACGTCGCGGTTCGTCGAATCGTCTGCGTCGCATCAGTCTCCGATGCAATAGTCTCGGGCTCCGGAGCCCCCTCCGTCGATCGCGCCTGCTCTGTGTCGGCCTCGTTTCCTTCGGATGCCGCGGGCTCCTCATCTGAGGCATCGTCTGGCGACGGCTCGGGAGCGGGCAGCTCATCAATTTCGTCTTCGAGATCATTCAGAAGCCCACTCAGAGACGGTGCATGTTCTCCCATCTCCTCCATGCTGAAGGCCTGAATGTCCTCAAGCACATCCGAGATGCGTACCAATGCTTCGCGGTCGGACGCTTCGATAGACACAGCCTGTATCCAGTCCGGCAATCGGTCCGCTACAAACTGTAGGGCATTGCCTCGACTCCGCATTCGCGATTTCTCGGGATAGAGGCTCTCCCAGTACTCGTCAATGAGAAGATGAAGGGCCTGCACCGCTTCGGCGGCCCCCTCAACCCCATTCACCCGTGCTTCTCCAACTACGAGGTATCCTGCCGCGCGTAGGTCCTTCGACTGCTCCGTGAGCACCGTCCGTGCGAGCTCAACAATTTGATCGTAGTCTGCCGTCCCGGCCGCTGAGCTAATTTTGTTGATCTCCGTCTTCAGCTGCTGAAAGTCCTCCCCATAGAGCACGTCCTCGCCCGCAGGTGCGTCCTCACGGATGGGGCTGCGCAACGCCGTGAGGAACGGCGAAGACGACACGTCTACGTTCGCTTCAAGCACAGATGCAGAGTCCTCCGGATTTGAATCATCGGAGGCGCCCTCCTCAACAGCAGCCGTATCCAAATTCCCCATACCATTCGTAATGATCGATTCGGAATCTAGTGAACTGTTACACGTCATTTATCTGTTCTAAGCAATCTCAAAATTCCCCTGGCAGGTCGCTCCGAGCGTGGCAATCTGAGATTGCCAAAGCCGAGGAGCCTCTCAAAAGCCATTGACTTCGGTAGGGATATTTCTCGACGATGGACATCTGAGATATCCTTGCTCGAAATGACGTGCCGTAATTTGGAAATTTTGAGATCGCGGCCTCAATTCGCATGTTCATCTGTAACGGTCCACTAGTCTTAAGTCAAAGCTGATGGAGAAACTCCCACAACCGCACGCTTTCGCTCTCCAACATATTTCCATACTTGTCCGGGATGGAGAGGGCAGCTTCAGCAGTCGTTTTCTCTGGTGCATCCGCAAGCACGCCCCCCGGGTCCGAGGGACTGGGAGCAAGCACGTCGAAGAACGCACGTGGGTGTGGATCTCCTAGATACAGGTGAAGATCATTCGGTGTCGGCCGGGCGGACGGAGCGGTCCAGAAGACGGATAACGAAAGGGAAGTATAGTTGAGCAAGTGCAGCACCACTCCCATCCAGAACGCGATCACACTCGGCCGAACCTCAGTCGGAACCGAGATTGGGAAGCGAAGCCCGCGATCCAGCCGCGACGTCGAACAATTCTGAAGGGGGGGCACGACGTCGAGGAGCGTGCTGAACAGCTGATATTTCCCGCTGCTTCCGAAGTGTCCAAAGAGCTCTTCTAGAAATGCCCCCAAGGTCTTCTGCTGAAGATACTTCTTATGGTCGGGAGGCACTTTCGACTTGACGGGAATACCGGCCTCTAACGCTTCAATCCGGGTCTTCAGCCGGCTCCGAGATAATTCTCCCGTGACTGCACGATCTACTACTTCACCGGCTCGTTGAAAAAAAGAGGTCGCTCGCGGAGGAAGATACGCAAAGTAACGGGGCCTAAGAGCATGCTTCGGGATCTCACAGGCAACGATGAACGGATAGGTCCGCCCATCCTCGTCTCGACTCGACGCGAGCACACCGAGCAATGCATTCGGCACTTTCGTCCCTACCCCCCAGAGCAGAAACCGCCTGGGCGAGGCCTCATCATACGCCGCCTCCCACCGCGACGAACGGTGCTTCCGCGCATGATGAAGGCCCTTGCGTACCCAGCGGTCCAGGGTGCGCATCGTAGGAGTACTCGCTCGATGCTGAACAAAGTCTCCGTGAGTAGGCATTTTGCCAAGACAGGCGACGGTGTTTACGTGCATGGAGTAGCAATCCACAAGACAAAGGAGTGCCCCGAAATCGCGACCGTCAGAGTCGCTTGGGAACCGTGAGATGAAAAAAGCCCATCGGGTCTGAGAAAAGGCGCTGGGGCTTTTCTGAGCGAAGAGTGTATCGGGTTACAATTGAATATTGGTCGCCCCTCTCAAACACCCACCGAAGCCAGTACTCATTTGAGGACCGCGGGTCAACAGAGGCATCATCGAGGAGACGAAACCACGCCCATACCCCGGATTTTTGCTTGGGCGGAAGAGATCCTGCTCGGGTATTCAGAACAATCCGCGCTCCACGATCACCCGGCCATACAAACGTGGTCGTCGGCTGGTATCCCATCTGGTACGTCTGGGAAGTACCGTGAATTCGGATGTATACCTGACTCGCCGCAGGGGCCTCTCCTTGTTCTTTCGGAAGCTCCGGTACAAGCTCAAAGCGAACCTGAAGGCTCCCCCCCGAAAAGAGATGAGTCCCGATCTGCTCGGAGTCCGTAAGAAACTGCTTGACGGACGACGACAACTGAAGGCCCCGGCCCTCCCAGGTTTTCGGCTCGCGTCCCCCCTCCTCCAGAAAGGGGCTCAGTTCCTTCTTTTCAAACAGTTCTACTCGCCCATTCTGCGGATGAAAAAAACGCTCGAAGTCAGCCAAAGAGACATCCTGAGAACTCACCGCAAAAGGATACCGTCCTTTCAGGTCCCGCTGATAGGGACGATACACCTTCCGACGCCACTGCTCCTCAAGACGCTGCTGTGCAGTCTGGAGTATCGTTTCCCAAGCCTCCAAAATCGCCTGATCGAAGAGGTTCTGCCGAGCCCGCGAATCGAGCTGTGCAAGTCCATTCCGCATTGCGGTGAGGCCCGACCGTAGCTCGCTGTCGCCACTCAGAACGCGAACCGCAATTTCGGTGGCGCGTCCCTGAGAATCTGCGACCTTGTCGAGCGTCCGGCCAGCTCGCCCAATGGCCTTCAGTGCGCGCGTAAGCTCGGCCGACGCCTCCCCGTTTGCAGCCTGTTCTGCTTGCAACCGATGGAGCCCCATGAACTGCCGGGTAACCGGATGAATCGGCTTTCCCTCCTCATTCGTCGGACTGCCGAGCCCTCCTGTCGATCGCGTCCGACGCCGGATCTTCGCCTGTCCACGCGCTTTCAGCTCCTTCTTCAGCTGTCCTTTGGCCTTTCCGGCCATAGATGCTGCAAACTGAGTTTCCGTAGAGGCCCGAGCCAGTAAGTAGAGCAACGGAGAGTTGAACGGATCTCCCAGCTTATGAAGCGCTCGTGCCGTCTCCCCCACCCGTTCAAAGGACCGGTACTCGGCGCTGCGTAGAAAACTCTTCCAGGCCGAGGCATAATCTCGAAAGTACCGCGCGCGAAGCTGCTGAACAATCTTCTCCTCGTTCTTCAACTCCCCCGACACGTTATCGGGCTGATTGCCGAGAACCCAGTCTCCCTTCCCTGGATGTTTTGCCTCTTTTTCGATCCGCTCCTTCACATAACTATTCCACCCCCTTTTCGTGAAGAAGCCCGAGACGCTCGGGGACGTAGCAAAGAAGACGGCACCTCCTCCTTCTCGCAAGACGTCGGACAATCGAACGGGACGCAGGCTGTTTTTGCCCTCCTGTTTGATTTCGGCGTAGAGGTTGCCAACCGTTGGCTTTCGATAGATCATGCGACGGACGTCACGGATGAGTGCTGATTCAGCCTGGAAGGGGTCACTCTCCTGACTCATCTGCTGAATATATCGCCCGATCTGGGCCTCAACCTGCCCACTTCGCTGTCGGAATTGGGCCGTGGCCACGTCCCCGGAATCGGTGGTTGCCACGGACGTGAGGTAGCTCGTCAGAAAGACCCGCTCTTGTTCATCCGTCAGTCGTTGGACTTCTTCCGACAGCAGCAGGTAGGCGCGAAGCGCTTCCCGCAACTCCAGCCGTCTCTCCTGCTGAAGCGATCCCGAGATGGTCTTCGACTGTCGAAGCTGTCGCTCAAGCCTCTGGAACTGCTTTCGAACGAGCGGACGCATCGTTTCTGCAAACAACTCTCGGGCCGGTTCCAGAAGAACTCCTCCGCGGTAAAACCCCCACCGTAGCAACGGAGGATCCTCCTCGTACCGCTCCAGACGCACGATTGAAGACCGGAGGTGATCGACGGACTCTAGGCCCGATACACTTGATTGATGCTCCCAATCCACTGCTGCCGCATCGCGAGCCGCCTTCTCAATCCGTCCAAACCCAACCTGACTTCGCACCACAGCCTGCCCGGCAAAGAGGACGAAAACCCCTAACAGAATTGCCGACATCACCCCAACGCCCCAACGCAGGAGGCGTCCCCGCCGCGCAGAGCGCGAGGTTTGCTGCACCCGATACTGATCGGGGATAATGGCTTCTGTGAACAGGTTCTTGATGAAGTAGCTCTTCGTCTCCGAGTTTTCCTCCCCTTCAGCCGCGACTACCGGTTCAGCCGCCTCCTCTCCGGCCATCGATTGAAGCACTCGATCGATAGGAGCCCCCTCCTGAGTCCCGCTCGTAAAGTAGAACCCGCGAAACTCTGGGTTTTCCTGATAAGGATTTTCCTGAAACAACTGATCGACAAACAGCGCGAGGTTTTCCTTCGCCGCAGCAAACTCTAAAGGAAAGACATACACCCGTCGGCGCTCATCCGGTGTGAGGGACCGGCTTAACCGAACGTCTCGCTCGCCGATTAGTGATTCGTACAACCGGTCGAACTCGCGCTCAAATATCGAGCGGGGCGTTCGCTCCCGCCGCTGCTCTGACGTCAACGTAGCCCCCCAAATCTTCTCCCGCTCCGAGCGTGGCCGCCCCCCAAAAAAGTCGACGAACCCTTGGAGCAGATCGCACTTCGTAAAAACGAGATACACGGGAAACCGCACCTCCAACCGTTCTACAAGCTCACCGAGGCGACGGCGGACGTTGTCGGCATGCCACTCGATCTCTTCCGGGTCCGCCCCCACCAATTTTTCCATGCTAATCCCGACGACTACCCCGTTGATGGGCCGCTTTTTCCGCCGATCCTTCAACATTTCTAAGAAGGCATGCCATTCCTCTTCGTCCTCCTTTTCGGTCATATAGCGCCCGGCCGTATCAAGAAGAATGGCCTGATCGCTGAAAAACCAGTCGCAGTTTCGGGTGCCCCCCACTCCCCGCACGCCCTCAAACCCCATCGGGAAGTTGAGCCCCGAATTTTTGATGGCAGTCGTCTTCCCTACGCCCGGTGGCCCGACAAACATATACCAGGGCAGCGCATGAAGCGCATTTTCTCCTCGTCGTCCCCGACCGAGCTTCGAATCTTTCAGCGTCGCAATCGCCTCTTCGAGCCGACTCTCCAGCTCGTCGATCTCAGCCTGCTTTTGGCTCCCTGCCTCCTGCCGCTGCCCATCGGTCTGCATCGTGATCGACTGCTCAATCTTCTGTGCGTTGCGGTTGGCCCGCACAAATTCAACGATCACGAACACGAGGCCAATGAAAAGAACCCCGATCACAATCGACAACTGAACGACCATGGACCAGTCCAGCCACGCCCCGACCACAAGGGCCAGCGCGCCAACCAGGAAGAGCCCAACTCCAGTCCAGAAATATCGACTCTTGAGTATACTCAACATCAGCTTGGTTCGGATCTGCAGATACAGCACACGACGGAAACGACAGAGAGCCCCGGTTACCCTGCGCTCATCTGGCTAATCACCCGGGCCGTTTCGTGTGCGGATGTGGTGACGTAGAGATACATTCCCCCGTAGAGCAACACCCCTAGAAGGATCGCAGCAGCGGCAATTACCCAACTTGGAATTGTACGCCGGACTTCTGTGGCTGTCGGATCTCGAGGTTGACCGTGGGGAGCGAGCTCGTCGGTCCGCGTTTCTGGAGTTTCACTGAGCAGTTGTGCGGTCGACTCAACCAATTCCCGGAGCTGCTCCTGGTCTTGAAGCTGATATTTCCCCTTGAAGCCGAGTACCATGCAGAGATAGTAGACCTCAAGAATCTGAGCGTTTTCCGTCGGTCGCTCGGCTAGCTCGTGCAGCCGCTCAAAAAAGACCTCTCCGGCGTCGAACTGGTCGTAGAATTCAAGTTGAAGCGGAGTTTTCATCCATTGACTTGTTCCGGACCAGCTGGACGACAAGATGGTCTCGTCGATGAGCGCTACCACAGCAAACTTCGCCTCCGCAATCGTCTCCGTATTGAACCCTACGTGCTGCGCATCACTCTCGCACTGACTCAATACCTCTTTAATGTCGCGTCGAAGTTCGTCTGGTGCCCCCAAGGCGGTACTCGTTTGTATTTTTAAGGCGTACGTAAAACATGGAGCCAAACACTCCGCCAACCGCTCCTCGGTCACGTCTGTCGACAACACGTTCGACGCCAATGGACGAGCGGAAGATTGAACTGCGGTCATGAGGAAAAGGGAGAAATGAAGCGTGAACAGATAGATCAACGAGCCGCGATGAGTCGCACATCCACGTCTTGAAAGTCAGAGGGCACAAAGATGGCAATGCCTCCTTCCGTTTGAATTGAATCCCAGAAGGGCCCCCGCTTTTCGAGCCGAAAGTAGGTCGCCTGATTGTCAACCGGCATATTGGCCGGAAGACGCCGGGTCGCTTCCACGCTTAAAGCCTGCGTGTAACTTTGCAGAACGTCATCAATGGTATCGGGCGACGCCACGCGGAGCATCCGGGGCATCGCTTCGGTCAACTCGCTCTCCGAATGCTGCTCACTCCGAGTCACTAAGAATAACTGTGCTTTCTCAATGACAGCCTG
This sequence comes from Salinibacter sp. 10B, assembly GCF_002954405.1. Classification (NCBI taxonomy): domain Bacteria; kingdom Pseudomonadati; phylum Rhodothermota; class Rhodothermia; order Rhodothermales; family Salinibacteraceae; genus Salinibacter; species Salinibacter sp. 10B. The sequence continues at coordinate 954,501 of NZ_MQWC01000004.1, forward strand.
CTTCACTGAGCCGGTGTATACGTTCTCTCGTGCCTGCTGGAGATCGATGTGCTCGTAGTCAGCCGACGGCGTTGCCTCCCCAAGCATTTCTCGCAGAATCTCCTCGATCTTATTGAATGCCCTGCCTGGACTCGCATGGTCGTACGTTGGTATTCCCCGAGGCTCTACCGGCGCATCGTCGAGGTAGGTGCATAGCTTACCCGCAAGCGTTGCCAGCGTCTGAAATAGCCGACGAGGATGGGTCTGATTATGGAGGTGATAATGACGGATCTCGGGGATGTACGCATTCAGCGTCCCCAACAAATTCAACGAGAGGATGTCCGAGGGCGCCAGCTCTCGCTGTGCAAAGGCGTCCTCTTTGTACTCTCGGAGATCCGCACTCCGCGCTACGAGCAACTCCAGCATCTGCCGAGCAATCTCACTGAGTTGCTCGGAGGCAGCAATCGAGAGGCAGGGCGGAACGAATGTGCGGTTTAGCGCAAACCCACTTCCCGACCGCTCGACCTCAGCAATCGGCATCGTACTGTATCCCCGCTGCGATTCACTTTCGAATCGAACCTGGACGTTCGTGTGGGCGACCTCAACGGGCCGCGGGTTTTCCCCACTGTTTTCGTCCTCAATGCTTGAACTCTCGGCAATGTACCGGGGATCTCGAACCCCATTGTTGCCCCGCAACTGTACGTTTCGCCCCCCCGTTCGATGCGCAGGAACGGCAACCAGTACCCGCATTCGCTCTTCCGTACTTGGAAAATGCTCCTGCACACTTCGCGACTGCGGGACGGGACTAGTGCCCGGAACGTCCAAGACCAATCCGTCCGGCATGATGCCTGAAAACTCCTGGAGCGAGAATTCTCCGTTGGCCAGCCGCTCCCGATCAATCTGACAATGAGACATGCCCCACCCGTCGGGCGCAATCTCCTGGAGACGAGTATTGAGCACCTCCTGGTGGTGCCGGTCCCACTGCTGGAAATGATGTGGATCGAGGGTCATTCCCTCGAACCAAACGACTCGTTTTCGATCCTGCGCCATAGGTGCAGTCTCGCTGCTACTTATTCCAAATACGAAGAATGACTGGGCACGCTGCTACGGACTCTTCGGAAGGCCCATGCCACGCAACGTGCTCAGTCCAGCATGCCTCCCCCGGCCCCTACTTTCCCTCCGAGATCAGACTCAGCGCCTTACCGAAGAACCCAATTTCTTCCACGTTGACCGCCACGCGCCGCTCTTCCACTGTCACTGAGACGCGGTCCCCCATTCCCTCCAGCGGATGAATCGATCGCCAATCCTCCCGATCGGGATTGCGGAGATTAGCAGCTACCCCGATGTACTGCGCCTTCTTGACGAGCTCAAACTCTATCGTCGTGGAGTCGGAGGGATAAAGTGTCACTTTCCGGGGCGAGCCCAGAAGTTCTCCCCCAAGGGCTTTCCTGTCATCTCGCCAGAAGGCCGAGACGGGCACCCTCTTGAAGTTGGTGTTTCCTTTGAGCTGATAGACCTTCACGACCGCCGCGTTGCCTCCATTATTCATGGCGGACGCCCCGGTCATAGCAACGGTTAGACGCTCCGAACACCCGACGCAAACGCACGCCGCTGCAAGTAGAACAATGAGGAAATATCTCATCACGAAACGAGCTGAGAAACTGAAACGCAGATCTGAACCGCTGCTGAACGAGGGGAATCAAGATTCAGCATTGAGTCGCCCTGCGCCATCATTCGGCGTGTGGGGGGACGTCATGTGTGCCAAATATGCCCTCGCGAACGCAGGACGGAATACCTGTTGCTCTGCCACCGACCAGTCGTCCTGCAATAGATCATGGCAGGCCTCGCGTACCCGCTCAAGAACTCTGGCACTGGACAGCATGGGCAGACGATCAAGAATCGGATGTCCGTCGCCCCCCGGCTGCTCATGCACGTCCGGATCGATTTGCTGAAGCACCTCCTTCATCCCGGTCATGATACTTGTCTTGTACCCTCGAATAACGGCCACGTGATGACGAGCGACCGCGTCGGCTGCCTCCTCCACATAGCACAAATGCCTGGTTCGCTCGCGCACCGACATCGTCGCATCCGTCAGACGTTGTCTGATTTTCAGGCCACTTCCTTCGTATAGAAATCTCGTCCTCGGGGGATGCGTGAGGGGATGACCGATGAACTCATACCGAAAGCGGGCCGGGAGCTCCAACATCGTCGCCAGCGCCTCTGTGAGTACCCTAAACACATCAGACCGTACTCGTACGTCGTTTCCGGCCTGAGTATGATGCCCGATGGACGGAGCATGCTCTTCTTCCGACCGAGGACGCGTTGTCTCGGACGATGCGTTGCCATTAGGCGGCGTCCTCTTTTCCTGTAGTCCCTCCAGCGTTTTCTGTACCCCCGGATGTGCGAGAATCCTTTCGGGGACTGAACTCAAGGCCTCCTTGAGAGCGTCATCGCGCACGAGAGCCGACGTCCGTACGTACGCTTCCGATACGGACGTAAGGGCCTTGAGAAGCTCGTCTACGGATTCATCGAATGGGTTCTCATTTTTTCGCTCTTTGCTATTTCCCTTTCTCTGACGATCCGGAAACTGGACTTCAATGCAAAAAGGACCAATACGGAGTACATCTCCTTCCCGCAATGGACAGGGCTGCTCGTCTACAATGCGTTCGCCATTCAAGAACGTAATTTCATCCCATCCGCTCACGAGTAGCCGGTACCCTCCCCACGCCCGATCCACAATGGCATGCGTGGACCGTACCCAAGGTGCTGGCAGCATGAGATGACGTTTCCGTCCACGGCCAATGCTAATTCGATCCTTCCGAAATACATATTCCTGCGAAGGGACGTGCTCTCCTTCCTCCATAGACACAGAGAGCCGCAAAGCCATACCCGTCTTCGGTTTTGAGCGCAGTGTTGCAACGAACCCAAACCTTATACTATGCTGTAGAACATAACACTCAAATATAATGCATAAATAAAGGTTATCAAGAGGGTCACAGAAATAAATGCTTTCTTAAAGCGCCGAAGCAGCCCTTCACGAATCGATTTGGCCTAGCGCCCCCTGCCCCCAGATCTCCCGCCTCGCGCTTTGGTCAGGCTGAAGCGCCCCTCGCCCTTTAGAACTGCAACAGTTCCCTCGGAAGCTGTCTTCATGTCACACGACGTGAGCTTCGCGGGGCCGCAACGACGGTGAACCGGGTCCTTACCGCGGGTGGCAGACGTACACGCTCTGACCTGCGGTTTCTCTGCGAAGATATCGGCATCGGCTGTGCAGAAGAGCGCACATGAAAACAGGTTATCCCCGATCTCACCTAATGACGCTCAATGCTGCGGACTACTACGGGTGATTGCACACCGATCAGCGGTTGTAGTGGGGCGTGCACACTGCGATCGGCATCCAAGCCACAGGCCCGCCAAATACAAAGCACCTGTCTCCGTCGCGCACTCGGATCGAAGACCTGAGCCCCGTCAATTTCCAAACGAGAGGGCTCGAATCGACGTCCATCCGACAACCCTACCCTCCGTCGACAATTGTCCCCTTGTGAGAAGGAAGAATGATGTGAATTGGGTGGCGACTTTCGGACGGCCTCCGTAATGTATCCGTGGCAATACTCGGTATGGAAGTTGTGCTTTACTCTGTACCCAGTTCCGACGATGCTTGCCTCGACGGTAGTTGGGCTCATTTCCAGATCCTACGGTTACGTTGAGGCGCAAGATTGACTTCCTGAAGAGCCCCGTCGTACGTGAAAAAGACCCGTGCCCAGAGCGGCCTTTCCCTGTACAGAGCCCGATCTTCTCTCATCGTCGGGCGCATACGGTAGAAATGATGTTTGCGTGCTCTCACGCTTTTCCGTTGACGATTCCCCTTGAGGTTATGAGCACTTCCGCCTCCAACACAACGTCTGAAGACCCAACGCTCTATGACCCCTCCGAGGAGAAGACGGAGGCCATTGAAGACGAAGCCGCTGAAGAAGAGTTGCAACTGACACTTCCGGAAGACCTTGCCCATCAGTTGATGGAGGTGTCACTGCACCTGGGACTCTCCCCCTCAATGGTGGCCTCCCGTGCCATCGACATGATCTGCGAGGAAATTGGGCTGATCGAAGAGGACGACCTGTCATCCGACACCCTGATTCAGAAGTACCAGACCCGTCTCGACCTGCTCCACACCCTCGACTTCGACGTTGAGTCCGACAATGCGGACGACGAGGACGAGGTCGAAGGATGGGAGGCAGTCGATCGGATCATTGAAACTGGAGAACAGGCCCGGTAGCCCTCCGCACGGACCCCGACGCGTTGCTCTCGTAGGCCTCAATTTAGACCAGAGCCGATATGAGGGTCCGGCAAAAGGCCGGGATATCCTGTACCACGCGTCCCCACACCAGATTTTCGTCCTGGAAGGCAGGCTCATCCACCCACGTCGCCCCGGCGTTGACTAGGTCGTCCTTGATGCCCTGGCTGCCTGTAGCCCGACGCCCCTCAACAATTCCAGCCGAGATGCCCACCAGTCCTGCGTGACAGATCTGAGCCACAATCTTCCCCTGCGCATCCATGGTGCGCACGAGAGAGATCACCCCTTCGTCCCGACGGAGCTTGTCTGGCGCCCAACCGCCGGGCACTACGACAGCGTCCAGAGTTTCGGCGTCCAGGGTTTCGGCCGCAACATCTGTTGTCGCGCTGAGGCCGTGCTTGCCCGTGAATGCGGTCTCGGCCTCGCGTCCCGCGATGACGAGATCGGCCCCTTCCTCCCGCAATCGCATCACGGGAACCCAGAATTCTAAATCTTCGAAGGACCTGTCGAGGAGAACAGCAATGCGATGGTCGGACAGACGCATAGGCGAAATTAGTGTGAACACGAATATCGGGTAGCACGGACGGCAAAGGAATGCCCCCTTTATGGTACACGTATAATACACGAACGTTAGAAGACCCCAAAGGAAAAGACCGATTCCACAGATCGCTGAGGTCCATCATGAAGTACACGCCCCGTCCGCCCCCCTTCTCCAATTGTCAGACCAGCTATCCATCAAAACGGTTCTTGAGACCGAGACCCACGTCTGGGCCCGTCGCTCGTCCGAGAGGGAGAACATGCAGGAATTCAGGACGACGAGCAACGTTTTTGGGTCGGAAACGGCGAATAAGTGAAGAAGGGACAGGAATGTAGACACGGGAGGAACTGTGGGTTCCCGGGGGCGTGCGACGCTAGCAACAATCACACACTGTACTCCCACTCTGTCAGGCTACGTTGTCTAGACGGGACCTGTCTCACGTGAACCGACGACGACCGAGCGGGAGCTTCTACACGACAACAAAGGTACACCAGTATGCAACAGGGAACGATTAAGTGGTTCGATAGCGAGAAGGGATATGGCTTTATCGAGCCCGACGACGGAGGCGAAGACGTTTTCCTCCACGCAAACAACATTACCGGCGGCACAATGGGCGAGGATCTGCGAGACGGACAGGACGTGGCCTTCGAGACCGAGCGCACCCCGAAGGGCCTCAGCGCCATCAATGCCTCGCCTGTTGGATAACCGACCGTCTTCCGGTTACCAGCATTGAGGTGAAAAGCCCATCCCTCGCCGGGATGGGCTTTTCTATTTTGCCCTCATTCGGAGTCGGGTTGGGGCCGAAGCCGCTTCAGTTCGAAGTCCCGGAAGGCCCACAACCGGAGTCATTTCCCGGCTTCACTGACAGACAGCGACGACAATTGGTCGCGAACCGAGGCGTCAGCACTGTCCCATTGAGACGACAGGCGGGCCCGTGCCTGCTGCGCCACCTCGGACCGACCGGCCCGAGCTGCGGCTTGTGCCGTTCCTTTCAGGGCGAGCGCGCGATCGGGATAGCGCTCCAACGTCGCCTGGAATTGGGACAGCGCCTCCGCCGGACGATCGAGGGATAGAAGCGCCTCCCCATACATTTCATGCGCCGGTTTGATGGGGAAGGGCGGACCAAAGTCTAGCGGCTTCTTCGCCTCAAGGGCCGCTGCTTTCTTCAGGTGCGTGAGGCCCTTTTCGGAGTTGCCAGATTGTAGGGCGATGATTCCCTCCAGCGCACGGATCTGGATCCGAAGGTCATCGTCATCCGATTGACCTGCGGCGTCTCGGGCCTCCTCCAGAGCCGCCGTCGCAGCATCGAGATTGTCCTGCTTCGCAGCGGCAAGGCCCCGTCCCACGTGCACGGTGACCGCCCCGCGAGTATCGAGCGAGTCGACGTTCAGTTTCATGTCGTCGAGTAGGGCCCCGAACCGGTCCCACTGCTGTGTTTCTACGACATAGGCGACCGGCAGATACCATTGCATATAGGCAGCATAACCGGTGTTCACCTTTGCATTCAGGGCGTGGGCCTTCGTCGTGTTAAAGACGGTCCGGGCCTCCTCGTAGCGGCCTTGTTGGAGGCGCGCGTAGTGCAGCCAGTGCAAGGCATGAAACCCTCCGCCGCTGAGCCCATCATTCGCCTCATTTGCTTTCGCCTGTGCAGCCTCGTAGGAATCAACATTCGACGCGGCCCCCTTGTCCCACATGCCAAGCGAGAAGAAGATGTGCGAGGGCATGTGGAGAGCGTGTGGTGCTGCGGGGGCGATGTCATCATACACTCGGGCCGGGCGCAGACCGAGCGGCGCGTGCACCGGATCGTCGTAGGCGTGGATCAGGTAATGGGCAGCACCGGGATGCTGCGGATTCTCGTCGAACACCTCTTCGACGATGGCGGCGGCGCGCATGTAGGTGGAAAAGTCGCGGCCCTCGTGCGCCGTGCCAAGAATCGAGAGGGCATGGAAGGCTTGAGCGTCGAGGTCCTCCGGGTATTGATCGGCAAGGGTGCGCAGCGCCTGTTCATAGGCGTCATCTCGTGCTTCCTTGGACATCGGGTCGTCCGTGCCAGCTCCATACAAAACGTGGAGGGTCCGCAGGTAGGCGGCCTCACGCTCGGTCGACGCCTTTTGCACGCGTGCCTCTGGAGACGAAGCGTATTCCCGGAGGGCCCGAAGGGCGGCGTCGCGATCCTGCTCCATCCAAATCGGATGGTTGTGGGTCATTGCTTCGCCCCAATGGGCCATCGCAAAGTCCGGATCGATCTCTTGCGCCTTCTGGAACGCTGCCCGAGCCTCGGAATATTCGAAGCTGTGCAACAGGAGAAGGCCCCGAAGGAACGGCTCCTGTGCCTCGGACGCACCAGAGTTCGCAAATTCGGTTTGGCCGTAGTTGGCCTCCTGGGCGAGCGCCGGAACAGCAAGAAAGCAGAGCGCAAGGATGAAAATACACCCACGAGCGGAACGCATGGCGGCAGAGCGATTGTCGAGAGAGCAGCGTACCGGAACCCAACATCCAACCTGAAAAAAGGTTCGATGAGAGAAGGAAGAGCAAACGACGGAAACGGCGAGTTGCATCTCCCCTGTGAATTGGTCAGACACATTTACTTCAGATGGATGAGTCCGCTGCACAGATCACGCCCGAGCACCCAAAGTGGACGAATTGGCGGTGGCAGATGCAGAACCGCATCCACAGTGTTGAGGCACTGAACGAATGGATTGAACCGACGGCCGAGGAGCGGGAAGCCATTGAAAAGACGAGCGAGGTCTTTCGGTGGAATATCACACCGTACTACGCTCAGCTGATGGATGAAGCGGATCCAGCCTGCCCCATTCGGCGCCAGGTGGTGCCTACGATGGACGAGTTGGCAACTGACATCGTTGAGGAGCTGGATCCACTGGACGAAACGGGGCACTCCCCGGTCAAGAATCTGATCCACAACTATGAGGATCGGGTGGCGTTCTGCGTCACGGCCGAGTGTGCCGTCTACTGCCGCTACTGCCTGCGCAAGCGGATGGTCGGCGATGCCAACTTCTTCATGCGTACCGACGAACACCGGGCGGCCCTCAACTACATTGCCGAGCACGATGAAATTCGCGACGTGCTCCTCACCGGCGGCGATCCACTCACCTTCAACGAGGCAAATCTGGAGTGGCTGCTGAGCCGGCTACGAGCCATCGACCACGTCGAACTCATCCGCTTCGGTTCGCGCATGCCGGTGAAGCTGCCCTACCGCATCACCGACGATTTGTGCAATCTCTTGGAGCAGTACCATCCCATCTGGGTGAACACCCACTTTAACCACCCAAAAGAACTAACGGAAGAAGCCGCCGGGGCAATTCATCGACTGAAACAGGCGGGCGTGCCGGTAGGCAACCAGACGGTTCTTTTGCGCGGGATCAATGATGACCCGGAAACCATGAAGGCCCTGAACGAAGGGCTCGTTCGGATGCGCGTACGCCCCTACTACCTGTACCAGGCACAAATCATCGGGGGAACCCGGCACCTGCGCGTCCCCATTGAGGTCGGAATGCACATCATGCGGCGCCTGCGGGGCCGCACTTCCGGTTTTGCTATTCCCACCTACGTCCTCGACACGCCCCACGGCAAAGTGCCCCTCAACCGCAGCTACGTAAAGGGACGCGCGGACGACCATGTGCTCATGGAAACGTACGATGGCACGTTGTGGGCCGAACCCAATCCCGTGGCGCGTGCAGACGAGCTTCCGCTTCAGCTGCCTTCCGTGTCGCTACCAGACGACGTGGACACGATTCCCCTCCGAGAACCGGCCGTCCACGCCCAACCCGGAGCGCCCTCCCATCCCGAAAAACCCGAACACAGGGCATGAACGGGATATGTGCGCTCGTTTCACGGGACTATTGCGGAAAAAGCCACGGATCTGTTGACATTAATCACAGGTCGGGATACCTTCAAGTTTGATTCCTATCCTCGACCGACTGGGGTGCTCCGACCCTTGCACGTCGCATGCTTCGCGTTCTTCTCGTCCTTGTCGCCGTACTGGCTGCGGTCCTCGCATTCGTCTTTGATCAGCCCTGGCTTTACGCCGCCGCTGCAGTACCCCTCCTCGGGGCACTGGGGCTGTTGGGACGGTACTTCTGGATCGCATCTCAGCACTCGTCCTCGCAGGCCGAATCTATGGATCCCCCGGACGATTCACTCGAAGACCTTGGCATCATGGACGTGCGTCCGCAGGACCGAGAAGGAGGCGCCAACGGCACCTCGGGGCCGTCGCACGAGGACGGCGCCGAGAATCCCTCCCCCGCCTCTTCCACGGACGCCGATGATTCCGCCCCGGAGAACTCACAAGCCCCACAAGAAGAACGCCTCGATCAGCGCCGGGCCGAACGGAGAGGCACGCCCCCCGAGTCCCCGTCGGAAAACAATGAGAGCGTCCAGTCCGACGATCGACCGGTGCTCGGCCCGCTTCTAGAGTCGCTTCGGGCCGCCGTGGGGGCGCAGACGGTCTGCCTGCTCGTCCAGGAAGAAGTCGTTCTCGACTATCAGATCGCAGCCCTCGCAAGCCTGCAATCCAATGTACAGAAGGACGGCTCTTTCGAAACACAGTCCCCACTTCTGTCGGCCTCAATGTCGCGACGGCCGGTAACGATCCGAACCCTGGATGAGGGGGATCGTGACAATCTCCGTTACTACGAAACGGCTCCGGACATCACACAGGTTGCCATTGCTCCCTTGTCGCGTCCGGACACCTCGGCGTCCGTCTTTCTGCTGGCCGACGCCACGGCCGAGACGGAGCTCGATACCTCTGAGGTCCATTCCCTGCTTAAACGTTATGCAGAAACGGTGGGAAGCGTATTGGACGCTAAAGAAGCCGAAGAGACTTCTGCGTCGTCTCAAGAGGTAGAGGCAGCAGAAATGGAGCCGGAGCCGACGCCGCAAGGACAAGCTGAGGAGGGCGCGATTGATCCGGCAAACGGAACGGAACCACCGGAGCGGGACGGAACGCCTCGGCCACGCCGTGAAATCATCGCCGAAGAGATGGAAGCCGCAGACGTGGCGTCCGATCCCCTGGCGTTGGTCCTCGTCCTCCTGAACCGGTACGAGTCGATCGCCCGCGAAGGCGAAGCGGCCGTGGAGCGCGCCGAACATCACTTTCGCACCCGGCTGGAAAATCTTGCCCCTGGCCAACGGGTCGAACGCTTTGGGGAGCTTACATACGGCATCTTTCTGCGACGCGAGATGGAGGCCGTCGAGGTCTGGGCCCTGGACCTGCAGGACGCCATGGCTCGGGAGACAGGGGAGCTCGAAGGAGGCGTGAGTATCGGGGTGGCCGTGCGGGATGCTCGCCATACCCCCGAGGAGTTGCGAGGGGATGCAACGGAAGCCCTTCTCGAGGCCTACGAGACGGGAGAGTGCGCGATCAAAGCGTAGCTGCTCGTGGCCAGAACAGGGGAGGCGGATGCATCGGTCCCGGCCGGAATCCTCCTGACGAAGTGCACGTTTAGATGCCACGTTCACTTTCACAACCCACTATCCCCGCCATGACGAACACGACCGACGGGTCGCCCCGCATCACGGACGTTTCATGGGGTCGTCTTGAGACTGCTGATCCGTCTGCGACGTTCAAAGACGCCAAGCTGTATCCCGGCGGCGGACGGGCGTGGGACTGGAACGAAACCGGCACCTCTCACACGCCCGGCATCCAACCCGCCGACGTCGAGGAGCTTCTGGAGCATGGGGCGCAGGCTGTTGTTCTGTCACAAGGAATGAATGAGCGCCTGCAGGTTCAGCCCGAAACCCTTCAGATGCTCGAAGAAGTGGGCGTAGAGACATACGTGCTTCAAACCGAGGACGCCGTGGAGCGCTACAATGAACTCCGGGAATCGGGCGTGCCAGTGGGCGGCCTCTTCCATTCGACGTGCTAGGTCGTACCAACAACCAGACGATGCAAGGAGCCCCCTTCGCCCGGCCCCCGCGCATCGGTCCAGGTCTTTTTCCCTTCCCCTTCTTTCACCCGAATCCGCTGCGCTCCATCGCCCCCCATCCCTCCTTGGATCGAAGGTAGGACCAGAGTCCTTTCATCCGCCACCACGAATTCAACTGTCGGTACCCAAAGGTCTCAACCAGCGGCAGTAGTAGGAGCTGCAGGAAATCACCCGTGCGCTCATACCGGCGAAATGATACTTCCTCGATAGCAACTGCACTGAGGGATAGTGCAAAGCCGAGCACAAATGCCACCAGGAAAAAGGCAATGGCAAACGGCCCGGAGATCGCCCCCTTCAGCAGTGCCACGACGAAGAGGATGTACCCAAGAAGCTCAAGGACCGGCCCAAAGGTCTCCAGAAAATAAAAGAAGGGGTACGCGAGCATCCCCACACGACCGTAGCGCGGATTGAGCAACATGCGCTGATGGCGAACCATCGTTTCTGCAAGACCTCGCTGCCACCGATCGCGCTGACTGCCCAAGATACGAAGAGTGGAGGGCACTTCGGTCCAAGCTACAGGGTCAGGGACAAAGCGCACCCGATAGTCCTCGTCGTCTTCTCGGAGCCGACGATGCATCCGCACGACGAGCTCCATGTCTTCGCCGACTGTATCGGTGCGATACCCTCCGACCCCCACCACGGTCTCTCGCCGAAAGAGACCGAAGGCACCAGAGATGATGAGCATTCCCCCGAGCGCATCCCACCCTACGCGTCCGAAGAAAAACGCGCGGAGATATTCAAGCACCTGCAACCGCGGAAGCCACTCCTTCGGCATCGACACCTCCCGCACGCGACCAGCCTGCACAGTGCACCCGTTCGCCACCCGTACGATGCCTCCCACAGCCACCGTCGTCTGATCCTCAAGAAACGGCCGCACCATCCGCACGAGTCCTTCTCCCTCTACCAGCGTATCCGCATCCATAGCACAGAAGAAGGGCGTATTGCAGTAGTTGATGCCAGCATTTAACGAGTCGGCCTTCCCTCCATTCTGCTTATCGACCACCCACAGATTGGGGTGGATCTGACTTCGGTATACGTCGCGCACTTCGGCGGTCGAAAGTTGGGACGTCGGGGGACGATCAGCGGATTGTAAGTCGAAGTTCTCTTTGAGCCGCGCGAGGGTTTGATCGGTCGACCCGTCATTCACCACAATGACCTCAAAGTTGGGATAATCGATGCTCAAAAAGGCCCGCGTCGATTCGATACAGGTCGCCTCTTCATTGTACGCTGGTGCAATAAGGGTGACGGGGGGGAGGGCTTCGGACGCCAGGGCTTCTTCCGGCTGAAAGGCCTCCAACACCCGCCGGTATCGCAGCATCGCCCCTATGGTCACTAAACAGAGGCACAGGTATCCTGAATTGAGCAGGATAAAATACCCGAGCATCAGATAGTTGGCCCACTGCAGCGTAGTGTCAATCATGCGACGGACGGCACGAGATCCAGGGCGAGTGAAGAGCGGGCATGGGTAGAGTTGCCCAATCGGCGGAGGGGCTCCGTACAATTGAGCTCAATCAGGCTTCGCGCGGCCGTAAGGGCAACCCACCGGTTGTCGTCGTCGCGCAGAAGACGAGCAAGAAGAGAAGCATCCTCCTCCCTCCCAAGTTGGCCCAGGGCTCGCGCGGCATGAATGCGAACGAATGATACGTCCGACGTGCAGTACGAGCGCACAACCCTGGCCTGCTCGGGTCGTCCTAGCCGGCGGAGGAGCCGGAGGAGGCTCGCCACTAGCTCAGGATTCTCCCCTGTTTCCCCCTCCAAGACTCGTACCGCCACCGGCACGGCCTCCACATCCCCGAGCCACCGGAGCGTTTCGGCACAAAGCATGCGCACAAATGCCGTCCGTTCCGATTCCGCGAGAGCTGTTCGGAACACGGGCGCCGCCTCTTCCCCGAGTTCGACAAGAGCGGAGGTGATCTGCCGCCGATCCATGTGGACAAGACGGTCCAGATGCTCTAACAACAAGGAGGCGTCTTCCGGATCGCCGAGCGTCGCCAGCCGTCGCAAGGCCCTTCCCGCAACATCGTCCGACGGATCGTCGAGAACATCACGCAGAGCGTCGGCAAAGCGGGCCCCTCCAAGCAGCCCAATCCGCTGGACCGCACGGGCCCGTAGTGTGGGCCGTCGGGACTGAAGCTCTCGCCGGACCGGGGCCAGCAGAGGAGTGGACACTGCCCGAATTCGTTCCAGCGCCTGCCCCTTCACCGTCGTTGCGTAGGGCATCAGAAAGGTCAAGAAGCGCTCTCGCTGTCTCTGCCGCACCGCCTGCGCCAGCACCTCAGGCGGCTGACGACCCGCCATCACATCAAATAGCATCGGCTTCCACTGCGCCTCCTCGCGGCGCTTCCTTCGCTTCTGATATGCCGTCGCAAGGCGAAGCACCACTGCCCCTCCCGCGAAAAGGACAGAGAGTATCGTCAGGACGGCAGCACTCGCCATCACTAGCGCCAGTGTACCAGAGGTGTTCTGCAAAAGTCCGTCCAGAACAGGCGGAAGCTCCACGGGAAAATCGGAGACCATGACGTGTCCTCTCTGCAATAGGACCTAAGCAACGGATGACAACTGCTCCCGAAACGTCAAAAACCGCAGGATGCGGGCTGCTGCCACCCGCGGCGCAAACGGGCGCGTGAGATAATCGGCAGCTCCCAGCTCGAAGGCACGCACCACCTCTTCATCGTTCCCTGGCCGTCCGATCAGAATAACGGGAGGATCCAGAGGCGGCCGGCGCCGCAACAGTTCGAGGCCGGTTCGTCCCGGCAACCGAGCCTCCGCTACCAGCACGTCATGGTCCGCCACCTGTCGCTGCGCTGCCTCTCCCTCTGCCACCCGCACGGCAGTGACGTCGTGGCGTTCTAGCCGATCGGCCAGCAGCTCGGCAGTGGGGACGTGTTCAATGGCAAGGAGCACGTTCTGCATCTCTGCCTCCATCAATACATTGGGGATGAGGCGTTCCTCCTGAGTCTCGGTCATTCAATCGCCGGCGTCCAATGGACCTGCCAGGGCGTCTCCTTCAGAAGGGCCTCAAGCGCCCCGGCCGGGAGCGGCTTCGAAAAGAGATAGCCCTGTCCCAATGGACATCCGAATTCTCGAAGGGCCTTCAGCTGCTCAGTTGTTTCTATGCCCTCAGCAGTAACAGTAAGGTCGAGCGTGCGTCCCATCTTCACGACGCACCGGACCAGCTCTCGGCCGTTCTCGCCTCGCTCCAGTTCATCCATGAGGGCCTTGTCCACCTTTAAGCCATCAATGGGAAATTCGAGGAGGGAGTGCAGAGATGAAAACCCCGTGCCAAAGTCGTCAATCTCCATTCGAATGCCCAGATCACGGAGGGCCTCCACCTCCTCCCAGTTTTCGGCCCCATTCCCTTCAATCGCCCGCTCGGTTACCTCCATCGTAAATTGCTCCGGCGCAATGTCATAGTGCGTAAGCACGTCGTCAACGAAGGTGCGAGTTTCGGGGCGAAAAAACTCGTAGCGGGAAAAATTTCCGCTCAGGCTCACCGTCCAGTCCCCATCGTGTGCTGCCTGCAAGCGGTTGAGCACCTGACAGGCCCCTTCGATGACCTGGTGCCCAATGGGCACAATGAGGCCGGTTTCTTCGGCGACCCCGAGAAAGTTTCCCGGTGTAACGATTTCTCCCGTGTTGCGCCGCCACCGTGCCAGGACTTCAAACCCGTGAAGCGTGCCTTCCTCCAGATTTACAATGGGATGGAAGAAGGGCTCGAATTCGCTCTGTTCGACTCCGCGGTGGAGGTCCGCATCAAGTCGAAATCGAGCCCCCAACTCCTCCGTCATTGCCTGCTCGTGTCGCATGATGGAGCGGGTCGCCACGTTCTTGGCCCGGTACATCGCCACGTCGGCGTCTCGAATGAAGGACGCGGCCGAGCTGTAGGGCCCGGCCCCGAACACAATTCCGATGCTCGCCTCCACAAAAACGTCCCGCCCCTCTACCTCCACCGGGGCTCGTAGAGCCTCTACGAGACGCTCCGCCACTTGTGTGGCGGACTCCGGGGCCTGCACCGACGGTAGCAGAATCGCAAACTCATCACCGCCGAGCCGCGCCACCCGGTCTTCTTCTCGAACGGCTCCTCGCAATCGATCGGCTACTTCTTTCAGGAGCTTGTCTCCAGCGGCATGCCCGAGCGTATCGTTGACCTGCTTGAACCGGTCGAGGTCCAGGTACAGAAGGGCACCGGTCTCGCCGTCGGCCGAATCGAGAAGGTCCTGCACGGCCGTTTCCAGGGCGGCCCGCCCGAGCAGTCCTGTCAGTGTATCGTGTGTGGCCTGAAATTCGAGTTCGCTTTGCTGTTCTCGCTCCTCAGTGATGTCCCGCTGGACGGACACTAGATGCGTAAGACGTCCCTCCGCATCGCGCACGGGCGCCACTCCCCACTCCACAAGGTACGGCGTACCATCTTTTCGATAGTACACCGATTCCGCCCGAACGGACTCTCCTTCCTTCAGGGCATCGCGCACCCGTTCCAGGGTTTCGTAATCCGTATCCGCTCCGTAAAGGAGTCGAGGCGTGCTTTCCCGAAGCTCGTCGGGCGAATACCCGGTCATCCCCGCAAATGCCTGGTTGACCCATCGAATTTCCGGTCCCGGTGCTTCAAGCGGCTCTGCCTCGGTGATGACGACCGCCTCGTCGACTTGCTCCAACGCGGAGCTTAAATACCGGGCCTCGTAGTTGCGCCGACGCGCTTTCAACAGGTCAGCAGCGACGTTCGCGAGCGCGACCAGCACTGCCCGCTCCGATGCTCCGAAGGAACGGGGGGCATCATCTGCGAGGCAGAGCGTGCCCACGTGCAAGGAGTCCTCGATCGTAAGCGGAGCCCCCGCGTAAAACTGGAGGGCCTCTTCTTCCGCAGCGTCTTCTCCCTCCCCTGCACGACGCGCAAGATCGGCAAACTGACGCTCAGCACGAGCATCTTCTATTACCAGAACCTCTCCATCCGCTACGACGTGCGCGCAGAAGGCTTCTTCCCGATCGGTCTCGGTGATCGCCCACCCACAGGCCGCCTTAAACCACTGCCGCTCCTCTGCCAGCAGGCTAATCCCGGCAAACTCTACATCAAACACTGCCTTGGCAATATCGGCAAGGCGCGTGAACGCGTCTTCCGGGGCCGTATCCAGAACCTGGAGTTGGTGAAGCGCGTCCAGCCGCTCGTCTTCGTTGTCGGGAAGAGGATACGTCATTCGAACTGTGGTGCTGCGTAGGCGTGTGGGTAACGGACTGTTCTGTACGGGCCTCTGATGATTCCGTTGTCTCTGCTATCTTCGTTGCTATGTCCTTCTTCGATACTCGTCGTCTCCTGGCAATCATACTGCTGCTTGGCTGCAGCGTCCGTCCCAGCCTCTCGCAGACTCAGCCGGCCCCCTCGGTTTCCGGGACGGCGCCGTCCCCACACGCCATCTACGAAGATTCAGCCTTCACCCGCGCCGTTCAAAGAGGCACCCGCACTCGAAGCGGCCGGCCCGGCCCTCACTACTGGCAGCAGTACGCACATTATACCATCGAGGCCACTCTTCGCCCCGACGCGAATCGCCTCACCGGGCACGCCCAGATCACCTACCTGAATCGCTCGCCCGATACCCTCCGTCGGATCGCCGTCCACCTACGACAAAACCTGTTCCGTCCCGAGGTTGCGCCGGAGGCTTCAGTCCCTTCCACAGAGGGCATGTCCCTTCACCACGTAGCCGCGGACGGACATCCTCTTTCTCGCTCCGAATCATCGGCGGATTCTACCTATCGAGTGGACGGGACGGTCGCCTGGCTTCACCTGCCCGGCCCGCTCCTTCCTTCTGATAGCGTGTCCCTCTCCTTCGAGTGGCATCACACGCCCCCGCCCGTGCCCGCCGACGGTCGTCAGGGTCGTGAGGGCACTGTTTTCTTTCTCGGATACTGGTACCCGCAGGTCGCCGTGTACGATGACGTGGACGGCTGGGTCGCACGCCCCTACACGGGTCAAGCTGAATTCTATATGGGACAGGCGGACTACGACGTGCGGCTGACGGTCCCGCCTCACTGGCTGGTGGGCGCCACGGGCACGTTGCAAAATCCAGAGGCCGTCCTCTCGGCCCGATCACGTCGGCGTCTGGCTCGAGCCCGCCACACAGGAAACGTCGTGCCCATTCTGGAAGCGGGGGAGCAAGGCACTGGTGCCGCTACACGACCCGCCGGGCCCGATTCAATGGTGACCTGGCACTTCTCAGCCCATAGCGTGCGGGACTTCGCCTGGGGCACCAGCGACCAGTACCTGTGGCACGCCACTCGTGCCCTCGTGCCTCCCCCCAACAGCCGCTCCTGGAAAACGCCTCGTACTCCAACAGAGCGCCCTCCCTCTACCGCTCCGGACACCGTACTCGTTCACAGCTTCTTTCGCGCCACCAACGCGGCGCGGGCCTGGCCAAAGGGGGCCCGCCATACTCGGAACGCCGTCGAGGTACTTTCGGCCTACCTGCAGCAGCCCTACCCGTACCCCTCCATGACGGCCATGGAAGGCGTGCTCCAGAGCGGTGGGATGGAGTATCCGCGAATCACCATCATGCAACCGTGGGCCGACAGCCTGAAGCTTGCTGGCGACCTGATGCATGAGGTGGGCCATATGTGGATCCCGATGGAAGTAGGGACCAACGAAAAGCGTCACGTGTGGATGGACGAGGGGATGACGCAGTTCAATACGGCCCAGGGCATGCGTCGCCTTTACGGCCCCGGGCCCCGTCCTAGGGGACGAGCCAACGACTCCGAAACCGGCCAGCGGACCACCTATCTTCGCATCGCTCGGCGCGGGTACGAGGTGCCCCTCATGCGTCCCGGCGACGCGATCCCGAGGGCTCTCTATTTTGACCTTCCGTACGATAAGGCCGCGCAGGTCTTTACCGCTCTTCGCGGTGTGGTCGGGAAAGAATCTTTTCTCCGTGCATACCGCGCTTTTTATGATCGGTGGTGGGGAAAACATCCGCAGCCATACGACCTCTTCAATACCTTTGCCGACGTGACGGGTCGCGATCTGTCCTGGTTCTGGCATACGTGGCTTTACACCACGGCTACGCTTGATCAGGCCATTTCTTCTGTAGAAACGCAAGGAGATTCGACCCGCATCACTGTTGCCAACCGAGACCGGGCTCCCATGCCGGTCCCCCTTGCTATAACTCGATCGGACGGTTCGACGGAACGCCATACTATTCCGGTTAACGTCTGGCTGGAGGGGGCCAATCAGCACACGATCACTGTTCCGGCTGCCCCTACAATCGAGCGTGTGGTTATCGATCCCGAGGAGCATTTTCCGGACCTGAACCGCACCAATCAACAGTGGCAGCGCTAAGAGACTGTTGTGATTGTGCCGGATTGAAAATCGGAGAGGTGTTTCGCCGAGCTGAGGGGACCGTTAATATCCTAACACAGACGGATCTCGACGATCTGCGGTCGTTACGCTCAGCTTGAAATGCGATCGCGTGAAACCAAAACAGTCTCTAAGAATGGACGGGAGCTGCACTGCACACGCAACCGCAGTTGGTCCCCTTCGTTCGTGGCAAGTGTCGGTCTGCGATTTACATCGGTCTTGATCTGTCTCTCCCACCTATGGTGCTTTCGGCCTCCGCTTCTCGTATCCGTGCCTCGATCCCCCTCCTCTCGGTCCTCTTCGGACTCTCTCTCCTCCTTTTCGGAGGATGCCAACCCAAGACTGACACTACACCGTCCACATCCTCCTCCACAGACACGCCTGCCCGCACTTCGAACTCTGATTCCACGCGCTTCGTCCCCCCGGACGACGTGACCGTTCCGGACGGAATGGTCTACGTACCTGCCGGCACCACGCGCATCGGTATTTCCACCGAGACCTGGAACGCATTGAAGGCCCAGAAGCCCCCCGGTCCCCGCCACCTTTTTGGACGAAACGCCCATCCGGCCTTCCGTACACACGTCGACTCATTCGTTCTCGATGAGCATCCGGTGACAGTTGCGCAATTCCGCAACTTCGTGGAGGCCACTGACTACACGACACAGGCAGAAAAATTCGGAGATGGTGCGGTTCTTCGTGGAGGACGTTGGCGGTTGGTCAAAGGCGCGACCTGGCATCATCCTCGGGGTCCCAAACAGCCGGCAGCCCCGGACTCTCATCCCGTAACACAGGTCTCCTGGAACGACGCACAGGCCTATTGCGAGTGGGCCGGAAAACGACTCCCAACAGAGGTAGAGTGGGAGCACGCCGCCCGGATGGGCCAAGAACCCCGCGCCCTCTGTCTCTGGGAAGGCTCTTGCAACAAGCGCTCGGCCCGCCTTGCACATGCCAACACATGGCAGGGCCGCTTCCCTATTCAAAACACTGCTGCTGACGGCTACCGATACACCTCGCCCGTCGGAGCCTTCGGGGAAACGCCCCTCGGCCTGCAAGACATGAGTGGAAACGTGTGGGAATGGACGGCAAGTTGGATGCGTCCCTACGAGAAGCGTGGCACTAGCTTCACCCCCTCTAAACGCAGTGAGCGGGTACAGCGTGGAGGCTCTTTTATCTGCAACGAATGCGGGGGGTACTACCTTTTTTCGCGCTCCTCCTCAACCCCGAAAACGACCCTCTTTCACGTGGGCTTCCGGTGCGCTAAAACCCCCTCTTGAGACCTATTCTCCGCTCCCTTCTTGACTGACCAATCCCCCAAACCAAAAAAAGAAACGGGTTTCACCTCTTCAGGCGCCCCTCATGGCCAATAAACTGAAATTGCAGTTACTAACCGTTCGTCTACCCCGTCTCTATTTGCGATTCCGGTCACTTCAACCCATCATAAGGGCGGCATGATTTTCATGTTGACTACACGGATCGCGACGCAACGTCCACCGTCCTACTTTCCCGCTGACCTTGCAGAATCGTGGCTGAATCGATGGAAAAATCAGATTCCGAAGCAGGTATTTCCGCAGTAGCGGACGATAACATCGGCAAAATCCTTTTTCTCTCCCTCGTCGCCGCGCTGGGAGGCTTTCTTTTTGGTTTCGACAGTGGCGTTATCAACGGCACCGTTGACGCCCTCCAGTCGGAATTCAACTCTGGGGATGTTGGAACCGGTTTCAACGTTGCCTCCATGCTCCTGGGGTGTGCTGTAGGGGCCTTTTTCGCGGGAAACCTCGCCGACAAGTTCGGGCGCCGTCCGGCCATGATCCTCACCGCCATTGCCTTCATCGTAAGCGCCTGGGGATCCGGCATTTCGAGCGGTTCGGTGGAATTCGTCTCCTTTCGCATCGTCGGCGGCCTCGCCGTCGGCGCTGCTAGCATCCTCGCCCCGGCCTACATCAGCGAGATTGCCCCAGCCAGCATCCGCGGAAGCCTGGGCACCTTGCAGCAGCTCATGATCGTGATCGGCCTCTTCATGGCCTTCGTAAGCAATTACTTCATTGCCGGAGCGGCCGGAAGTGCCCACGAGGTGTTCTGGTTCGGCTTCGACGCGTGGCAGTGGATGTACTGGATTGAAATCGTGCCGGCGGCCCTCTTCCTCGGGTCGCTGCTCGTTATTCCGGAATCGCCTCGCTACCTGGTCGCAGCCGAAAAAGAAGAGGAGGCCCGAAATGTCATCAACAGCCTCTCCACCGCGGGCAACGCCGACGAGAAGATCGCCGACATCCGCTCCACTCTGGAGGGCGGTCGGCCAAGCATGTCCGACATCCTCCACAAGCATACGGGGAAGATTCACCCTCTCGTCTGGGTGGGGCTCGGCCTGGCCGCTCTCCAGCAGTTTACCGGCATTAATGTCGTGTTCTACTATGGCGCCACGCTATGGCAGGCCGCTGGCTTCACGGAGTCCACGTCTCTCTTCAGTAATGTCGTTACGGGTGCCGTGAACATCGGCTTTACGTTCGTTGCGATTGCCCTCATCGACCGTCTGGGGCGAAAGCCACTGCTGCTCGTGGGGGCCCTGGGACAAGCCGTTATGCTCGGGATTATGGCCTACGTCTTCGGCACGGCCGGCGTCGCGGAGTCGGGCAGCCTCCAGCTCGGACCCACGACCGGTACGATCGCTCTCGTCGCTGCCAACGCATACGTCGCCTTCTTCGCATTTTCCTGGGGGCCGGTAATGTGGGTCATGCTCGGAGAAATGTTTCCCAATCGCTTCCGGGGCGCGGCCCTGTCGCTTGCCGGTCTGGTGCAATGGCTCTCAAACTTCACCATCACGATGACCTTCCCAATCCTCTTGGATTCGATTGGGCTCGGGCTCTCGTATGCGATCTACTCCGCCTTCGGAATCGTGGCGTACGTTTTCGTCTACACGTTCGTGCAGGAAACCAAGGGACGAACCCTGGAAGACATGTCGCGGGAAGCAGAAGAAGCCCCCGCCTGATCCCTTACTGCGGCTCCTGTTCCGGCTGGCCGTCCTCTCCCGGTACCCATCGGTGCTGTTCGAGGTCGACGTGTCCCTCGTCCGTAAACGTGACGTTCTCGCTGCGGAGTCGCTCTTCCATCACGTCTGGGGTCTCGAAGTGGCGACGGCCCGTGAGGGCTCCGTAGCGATTCACGACACGGTGGCACGGCAGATCGGTGCCAGCTGCCTCATTCAGTGCCCACCCGACCGTCCGTGCCGCCCCGCGTCGCCCCAAATGCTCGGCGATGTCACCATAGGTCGTCACCCGTCCGGGCGGAATCTGCGCGACGACATCCCACACGCGTTCGAAAAAGGACCCCTCAGAATCTGTCGCGTCCTCGTCTGCAGGCATCGGAAAAAGGATCTGATATCATCGTCCACTCGTGCCGTACACTTCGCCCTAGGACTCCTCCTCCGGCGACCAGGTGTCTTCCCGCACGCCGGCCTGCTTGTTCGCCCAGCGCGCCAGCACGAAAAGGAGGTCGGAAAGACGATTGAGGTATACCTTCGTATCCTCATTGATTGGAGTGGAGGCACTGGCCTGTACTACGAGACGCTCAGCCCTCCGACAGACGGTGCGGGCGGAGTGTAGCGACGCCCCGGTCGGGCATCCGCCCGGCAAAACGAATTTCTTCAGCGGCTTAAGATCCGCGTCGAACGCGTCGATCCGTTCTTCTACCCGCTTGACGTGGTCAGACGTGATGCGGGGCACGACCGGCTTCGCATCGACGGGCGTGGCTAGATCGGCCCCAACGACGAAGAGTTCCTCTTGCACGTCCCCGAGCACAGGATCCAGGCGCTTGGCCCCCGGTCCATCCTGCAGATGTGACCGCGCCAGTCCGACGACGGAATTCGCTTCGTCCACGGTGCCATACGCATCGATCCGTGGGTTGCCTTTCCCCACGCGCTCGCCGCCAAAGAGAGAGGTATTACCGTCGTCGCCAGTGCGGGTATAGATGCGATCGGGCATAACGAGACTCGAATGAGCGGAGCTGTTTGAGGTGAACCGTGGAGGGCTAACACGCACGCTTCGGACGGGCGTTTCGGCACCGCTACCCAGACACGGCCGAGGGCACTCGGGCTTCTTCCTTCAGGTTCTCGTTCGCCCTCTCAGAAATCGGGGCAAGATATTCAATACGAGGGGTTCCATCCGCACGGTGCTCGATACGCGCATGCATGCCAAATACATCGGCGATACACGTCGGAGTCAATACCTCCCCCGGCGCCCCGTTGGCGACGAGCCGCCCTTCATGAAGCACCAGCAAGCGGTCCGCGTAGCGAGCCGCAAGCTCCAGGTCATGAAAGACCGCTAGGACCGTCTTCCCCCCACCAACCAGGCTCTGCACCTGGTCCATGAACGAATACTGGTAATGCACGTCGAGGTGCGAGGTCGGCTCATCGAGCATCAGCAGATCGGCCTCCTGCACGAGCGCCTGTGCAAGGAACACACGCTGCATCTCCCCCCCACTCAGCGACAAGACCGACCGCGACGCAAAGCCGTCCAGATCCACTCGGGAGAGAGCCTCCTGGACAAGCGCTCGATCGTCGGAGCCATAGGCCTGTAGCCAGCCCCGCTGCGGGGCCCGTCCCAGCAGGACGAGCTCTTCGACCGTGAAGTCGAACGTGAGCGACGGGGCCTGCCGAACGTACGCAAGCCGCCGGGCTCGCTCCTGGGCCGACCAGTCTGCGACCGAGCGCTCGTCAAGCTCAATTCGCCCGTCGAACGGAATGTGGGCCCCAATGGCACGCAGAAGCGTTGTTTTGCCGCTCCCATTCGGCCCAATGAGGCCGACCCACGTGCCTGCCTTCATCTCAAACTCGATCGCCCGAAGAATTTCGGTGTTTTCAAGCTGGACATCGACGTTCTCCAGAGAAAGCAGCGCCATGAACAGGCGAGAGAAACCGGTGAGGGAGAGAGAGGTGTGTCTACGACCGGGGGCATCGTGAGATTCGTCCGATCCTTTTCTCTCCAGACGGCCCTGGAATCCAAGAGGAGAAGACGAGTCTCTTCTTCCAAGCGGCCTTACCGTATGATAGAAATACGACGCGTATTCGTGGTGGAGGGCGTAATCGCCCGTAGAAAGTATATGCCACTAGCAAGCGATGTCGTCGGCATACGGGCCCGGATGGGTTCCCGAACGGGTCCGGTACGAGAGATCATCGTTCGAACCCGTCGGCCGAGCGCATCGAAGAGAGCGACGTCCATCCGTTGCGTCCCCTCCGTTTGTACGGTCACCGTAATCGGCCGTCCCGCCGGCAATGGATTCGGCCCGGACACCCGGAGCGCAGTTTCTGGACGGATATCCACCGATTGGGGCGCACTGTAATGTGCAGAGCCGTCCAGGTCAACCTGCTTCAAGCGGAATAAATGCGTTCCTGTCCTCAGGACATCGGTCTCGAAACGGTAGGACTGCATTTCGGTGGTGGTGCCTGCTCCCTCCACAAAGCCCCGTCGGGTCCATTGGTCGCGTCCCGGGAGCCGATGCTGAACCGCAAATCCTGCATTTTCCGTCTCCGAGACCGTTTCCCAGCGCAATACCCCGCTGCTCCGATCCGCCGCAACGGTGAAGGTGGCCAACTCAACAGGGAGTGCTCCCCCAGGCGCATTTGCATTCGGAGAGCCCTTGCTCCCATCGGACTGGCCCGCAAAGTCGCCCGTCCGATCCGTCGCCGCCTGCCAGTTGGACGCCGAGTTGTTGTCGCCATCCGCCCCGGCCACATATTCCAGCGAGACATCGACTGCATTCGGCCAACTCCCCGATTCATCGTAGTGGACCCGGTCAATCTCCGTCCCCGTCGGATCTTTCAGCACAACATAATCCGCCGAGTTGGTGTGACTGATGGCGTTCGCGTAGTCGTACGCACAGCTGACCCCTCCATTCTCACTTGGAGTCTCATTTTCGCAGAGCACTGCAAACTCCCCACTCCCGACTGTAACACTGGTGTTGATATCGTCCTGCCGGGGATCGGCCCCGGATGGATCCTCGTCCACTATCACCCAGTTCTCTAAATCAATTGAAGTGGCGGTTGTGTTGTATACTTCGATGTACTCCTGATCGGAATCCGTCCCGGCAGGGGCGTACATGATTTCAGTGATGATGAGATCTCCTTCAGAGGCTCCAGGTTGGGCATAGGAAGGGGCAGACACGACTCCTCCTGTAAGCAGAAAAAGAATTGATAGCGTGAGTCGCATATCCAACGTGATGTGGTCATGAAAAATGCTGAGGATTGACTCCTACTTGCCAGACACATCTATGCCTTCTATATAACGTCAATTACAGACGATAGCCTCTTTGCGTCTCTCTATCCTCTCATGACTTCTCTTTCGCTTCCCGACCTTACGGACCGATGCCTTGCCAACGAGTGGATGGACGATTTCTCCGTTGACGAACATCATCTCCGGGGGGCTCTCCGTGATCTTCGACTCATCAATCGATTGCTCGGAGGATATCGTGCAACGAATACAATGCTCGATCCCCTCCTCTCCGAACGCTCTTCTCTTCGACTACTGGACGTAGGCACTGGGAGCGGGGACTACCTCGTGCACCTCGTACAACGCGGTGCCACCTTTGGCTGCCGTGTGGATGCAACGGGCATCGACCTGAATCCCCTGACGGTGGGCCTCGGGCGTGCCCATCTCGACGCCTGCCTTTCTTCGGCTCTCCGCTCCCAGGTTCGGATCGACATCGAAAATGCGCTCCGACTTCCGTATCCGGACAATGCCTTCGACGTCGCGCACGCGGCTCTCTTCCTCCATCACTTTGATTCCGCCAACGCAGTTCAGCTTCTCAGCGAGATGGCCCGTGTCAGTCGAATGGGCCTCGTGGTGAACGACCTGCACCGTCACCGTCTAGCATACCTTGGCATCTGGGGACTGAGCCGTGCTCTTGGCCTCGCCCCCATGGTGCAGCACGATGGCCCGATGTCGGTCCGACGGGGATTTCAACGACCCGAACTGGCGACCCTCGCCCATCAGTCCGGGGTCGGCGCCCCGCACATTCGGTGGCATTGGGCCTTCCGCTGGACTCTGTCCACCGTGCCAACCGAAGCGTGACGACAGCCCCCTGCCGATGGGCCCCCTCCCTCAATGATTTTCCATCACTACAGCGAGCACGGCCTATGAGACTGTTTTGATTTCCCACGATGACAGTTCAGGCAGAGCGCGACGACTGCAGATCGTCGGGATCCAACAGGGGCTCCTTCTGAGCAACGGACGGCCCTCCAATTCCTGCGAAATATCTCGTCGATTCTCAAACCCGCTCAAAAATCAAAACAGTCTCTATGTCCTATGACGCAATCGTGATTGGGGGAGGACTTGCCGGATGTAGCGTGGCCCTGCAACTGGCCCGCTCCTCGCACACGGTCCTCCTTCTGGAAAAAACGACCTATCCTCGTCACAAACTCTGTGGCGAATTCCTGTCCCCGGAAGCTCAGTCTTCATTTCGACGACTGGGCGTCCTCGACGCGGTCGCCGATGCAGGAGCCGCGCCCATGACGCGCGCGAGACTCACGGGGCCGAATGGATCGGTGGCCGAGCACTCCCTCCCCGACACGGCCCTCGGCCTGAGTCGCTATCGTCTCGACGAACTTCTCTTTCGTCACGCCTGTGCTGCCGGCGTTGAGGGACGAGAGGACACACGCGTTACGCAGGTTCAGGGCTCTCTGAAGGATGGATTTGCGGTACAGACGGATGCGGGAACGGTGGAGGGACGACTTGTGCTCGGGGCTTACGGCAAACGCGGACTGCTGGACCGAAAGCTTAATCGACCGTTTCTACAGGAATCGTCTCCGTACGTCGCCTTCAAGGCGCACTACGAAGGTCCCCCATCCGCAATACCCGGCCGGATCGAGGTGCACGCCGCTCCTAGCGGCTACTGCGGCGTAGGGCCGGTGGAAGACAATCGTTTGTGTGTGTGCTGGATTGGCCACACGGATGCGCTCAAGGACGCTGGGGGCTCTCCGGACAACATGCTCAACTCCCTTCGTCGGAATCCCGCCCTCGACGAGCGGATGGCCCCCCTCACTCGCGTGAGTCCCCGCTTTGAAGCCGTCAGTCAGGTGCCACTCATGGCCAAAGAGCAATTCGTGAACGACGTGTGCATGGTGGGCGATTCCGCCGGGATGATTGCCCCCCTCTGTGGAGACGGGATGGCGATGGCCCTCGCGGGCGCCGATCTTGCCTTTCCGTACGCATCGGATTTTCTAAACGACCGGCGCTCGGCGGAGGAATTTCGTCGTGCCTACCGGCAGGCCTGGAATGACCAATTCCGGTTCCGCCTTCGCCTCGGCCGCTGGGTGCACGCCGCCGCCTTCCGTCCTGCTGCCACCACCTCCCTCCTCAGCGCTTGTCGCGTCTTCCCCCCACTTGCCCGCTGGCTGATTCGATCCACTCGCGGCTGACTTGCTCTCTCAAAATTACATTTCCGGAATGTTGATCGTGTCGATGTAATTCCTCCGGGTCCTCTGTAATGTCACAGTAAATGGATCCCCATTCGGATTGGGGCCCTTCTCCATTCTGTCTATGATGATGCGGGAATAAGGCGCGCCCCCTGTTCCCTCGCTCACTTCTCACACAGCCGACGCGGATCCAACGTGACGCATCGATCGATACTCCTTTTTAGCATTGCTCTTTTTCTTTCCGTCGGCGCGGCTCACGCCCAGCTGCCGACCAGTCTGCTCGACGACTTTGAGCGGACGGATGACCCGTCGCTCGGTCGAACGCCGACGAGCCCCACGGACATCCAGTGGAACGAATCCGGACAGGCCGTCGGCTCCGGCTCCAGCCTCTCCTCGAACGAAACCATTCGGATCAACAATCAGCGGGCCGACCTCCAGGCGGGGCAGAAGGAAGGCGTCAAAATTGCCACTGTTGACATGAGCAACGTCAGCGGCTATCCGACAACCCTCTCGGACGCGAGCGGCGTGATGACGTGGGCATTCAACTTTCGCCAATCAAAAAACGACCCTGGGGGATTTGGGAGCACAGGTAACGGAGGAATGGCCTTCGTCCTTTCCTCTGCCGGAAGTGATTTGGATGACTCAAACGCTCTCGCCGTCGTTCTCGGGGATGGCGATGCGTCCGATGAAATCAAACTCGTCAATTACAATGGGGGATACAGCGCGAATGGGGACTTTAGCGTAATTGCCACCGGCAGCGACGACCTCTCTAACGAGTACGTGAGCGTGAAAGTAACGTACGACCCAACCACCTCGCCGGACACCTGGACGCTTTACGCCAGCAGCGGAGCGGGGAGCTTTCCAACCTCCGATCCCCGCACCCTCGACAATGCCAATGAGGTGGATCAGGCCATGTCGGATGAGGGAACCGGCAACCAGCGCAAGTACATCGGTTTGCTCTGGGACCACGGTGCAACAAGCGAAAACGCCGTCTTCGACGACATTTACGTGACCGATCCAAGCGGCCGCCTCCCTGTGGAGCTGGCGTCGTATACCGTCGTCACCGACGACCGACAGGCGTTGCTGAGCTGGACGACGACGTCGGAGACGAACAACGCCGGGTTCACCGTCCAGCACAAGGTAAACGGGACGTTTGAGAATGTGGGCTTCGTTGACGGTGCGGGTACCGTCTCGCAGCCGCAGGACTACCGCTTTGCCACGGATGCGTTGGGGCCGGGCCGCCACACCTTCCGCCTTCAGCAGATGGACGTAGACGGTTCCGTGAGCCCGGGCCCAACCCGTACAGTGGTCGTGTCCCCAACGCGCTCCGACCTTACCAATACAGGCGGAAATCCAGTGACGGGCGGCACACCCGCCACGTTCACCATCGCGACAGAGCAGGCACAGACGGTGACCGCCACGCTGGTCAATGCGCTCGGACAAACGGTGCGCACAATGCACGAACGTCGCGTTTCCGCCACCGCCGACCTTACAGTTGAAACCAGCACGCTCTCCAGTGGCATCTACTTTCTCCGTGCTGAAGGCGAGACGTTCACGGACACGGAAAAGTTTACGATTGTCCGTTGAGCAAGTCCCCGTGCGTCCCGTCAACGGGCGGCCGCGCGCCTCAACCGGTCGTTGAGGGCGCGGCCCAGCCCGTCGTCGGGAACCGTCTGCGCAAAAATCATGGTACAGCCCGAACGGTCACACTCTCGGAAAAAGTGGAACAGATCTCGGGCGTAGGTCTCCACATCCGGCACAACGTGACAGTCCCGGAAGGCCGCCTTGCGGTCCGGCTCACTCAGCCCGATGTATCCGACCGCGGCCGACTGCTCCACCTCCGCCGGCTCCTGGATGAGATGTACACGCGCCGTGGGCGCGTAATGGCGGTGACGAGTCCCCGGACTTTTCGCCGCTTCGTCCCCTTCGCTGTCTCCTACCCGAACCGCCCCAACGATCCCCTCTAAGGCCTCGACCGAGACAGCACCGGGGCGCAGAACGACGGGAGGATCGGTCGTGCAGTCGAGAACCGTGGACTCGACTCCTGCCTCTGTGCGCCCCCCCTGCAAAATGCAGGCAATACGTCCGTCCAAATCCTCCGCCACCGCCTCCCACGTCGTGGGACTGGGCCGCCCGGACCGGTTGGCTGAGGGAGCCGCAACAGGAGTATCGCACGCCCGGAGGAACGCCCGGGCCGCCTCGTGGCGGGGCAGTCGAACGCCCACGGTGTCCAACCCAGCGGTGACGACGGAGGGAACGTCGGGATGCTTGGGCAGAATGAGCGTGAGTGGTCCGGGGCTGAAGTGCTCCAGCAGGCGATTTGCCGTCGTGGGCACCTCGGCCGCAACTGCCGGAACCTGTGCCAACGTGGCAAGATGAACGATGAGCGGATTGTCCGCCGGTCGCCCTTTTGCTTCAAAGATGGACTCGACCGCCTCCGGCTGAAAGACATCGGCGCCGAGCCCGTAGACCGTTTCGGTGGGGAATGCCACCAGTTGACCACGGCGGAGGAATGAGGCCGCATCCGTCGGCGAGGAGGTGCGTACCGTGTCCATGAGGGACGGGTGGTCCATGAGTAGAACGGGTGTAGGGATTCGATATCGCCTCCGCGCTCCGTGAGGCGACGCGTGCCGCCCCCGTACGTTCCCGGATGCTACCGCTCGGGACAAGCGGCAGCCGCTCTCCTCCCCACCCGACCCACGTTCATCGTCTTCCACACTCTCAGACGTCGATGGATCCTCTCAACCTTCCCTCCTACTCTCTGCGAACCGCGGAGCAGGACGGTGATCGCGTCATCTACGATCCCGTGCGGCAGACGTACGTTCGCCTGACGCCGGAGGAGTGGGTACGGCAGCACTTCGTGCAGTATCTCATTCAGGAACTGGACGTGCCCGCAGGCCTTGTGGCCACGGAGGCAACGTTTCAGTACCAGGGCCAGCCCTGGCGCGCCGATATTGTGGCCCACGACCGACGCGGCGCTCCCCTCCTACTGGTGGAATGCAAAGCCCCAAGCGTGTCCATTCGCCAGGACACCTTCGACCAGGGCGCCCGCTACAATCTCGTGCTTGATGCCCCGTATCTCGTCGTTACGAACGGGCAGGAGCATTATGCCTGTCGCGTCGACCTCGACGCCCAGGACTACGCGTTCCTAGACGATCTGCCCCCCTACGGCGAATTGCTGTCCCGGCGCTCATAGTCCTCCGGTTTGCCCGTGGCGAGTCATACCTCGTGACGCGTCCAGACGGCAAACGAAAGTCCACGCTCCAACACGTCTGGGAGGGCGGGGACCTCGTCCTCCTCGGTGTCCCCTTCCGTATCCAGGAGCGACCGAATCTCGTGCAGCACATGCCGGGCCTCCTCCACGAGCGATTCCGAGACGTCCGGATACAAGCTGAGGAGGTCTTGGTGCATGGCTTTCACCAGCCGTTCGGCCCGTCGCAGCTTCATGAGCAAGTCGAAGTGGCGCACGGCGTGTGCCAACTTGTCCTCTTCCTGGCGCTCGAACGGAACGCGCCCCAGCACGAGCTGCATCAAAAGCTCCAGGAGCGTTTCTCGGGCCTGTGCAAGCCGAGCGGTGGCGAGCCCACTCGGGGCCTGTGCGGACGGGTCGCGACCCGCCCGGCGCTCCGCGACTGCCTCTCGCACCTCCTCGGCGGTCGACAGCGTGGCCAGAAGCGTCATGGACTGAAGAACAGCGGCCGAGTCCGGCGCATCATTCGAATCAGTTCCTCCATCGGCACTCGTCGAACTCATAGAACGTCAGGTTAGGGCAAATGAGCAGGCCGCGCACCGGCAAACGTTCGACATCTATAGAGCGGATCCTTGTTTATCATTCCCCGCTCACGCCTTGTTACGTCACACCTCAAGGTACCGAACAAACTCCTCCACGAGCTCCTCCAGTTCCTCTTCGTCCTCTCCAAAGGAGGCGACGACGTGGTAGCCATTGTGCTCAAGCACATGCCGGATACGGGACGTGTCCTTGACGTTCAGCTTGAGGGTCACCCGGATTTTGCCCGACGCCTGCTCGGGAGACTCGGACGCCACGGCCAGCACCTTGCCATCGTTCTGTTCGATGAGATGGATGAGCTTGGCCAGCGCGTAGTCGCGCGGGTCCACTTCAAGTGCCAGAATGGCCCCAGTCTGCTGCGTAGACAGCATCTGAGCGAACTTGTCAAAGATGTCGTGCCGCTGAATGAGGCCGTAGTAGTTCCCCTCCGTATCGGCCACCGGAATGGTGCTGAGATCGTGTTGCACCATCGTGCGAGCCGCATCAAAAATGTGGGCGTCAGGCGGTACGCTGACCGGCCGTCCTACAAGCAGCGTGCCGATCTCCGCATCCGGCCCGTCCGCATCCATGAGACGGTCCTCGGAGAGCACACCCACAAGGTCTCCCTCATCGTCCACAACGGGGAGGTGATTGATATGATGCTCCATAAGTCGCCCAAGGGCCGTCTCGACCGAGTCGGACACCTCAAGGGTGGAGATTGAAGGATTGATGGCGTCTCGAGCTTTCATGGGACTGGGGGGTTGCGTGAAAAAAGCACGCGCGACCGATCCGTAAGGAGATCCCTGAGCGCACGTCCTCTCAGGCGAGGCCTCAGCTTCTAGTCGTCAAAACCTGTATGCACGTTGGCCGGGTCGGTACCGCCACGTTTAAAGGGCACCCAGTACTCATTTGTATGTACGCTGCAAGGGCCGTGCCGTTACCAGAGACTCGACCATACCGGAGGGAAGTTCCAGAACCGTCACCTCCGTCGGGCCTCTCGTTTCCGACACACTACTCCGCCTCCTGAACGGGCACATCGTCATCCACCACAGGGCGAAGCTTCGCAAATGACTCAAGCATCTGGCGAAGACGGTCGTCATTGCGCGGAGAGGCGCGAAACCGCATGCGGGCGACTGCTTGCGGCCCTTCGTCTTCGCCGTTCTCGGCGTACATGTACTCCTCGTCCAAAACGTCGGACAAGCGGTGGATTTTTGCAATTGCTTCTGGCTCAGTGACCGGCACATACGTCACTCGCTCCACATAGTCCTTCTCGATGAGACCGAGTAGATCCTCCTTCAGCTGTTCCAGCCCGATCCCGCGAAGAGCCGAGATAAATGACGCGTCCGGGTGCTCGTCGCGGAGGGCGCGGAGAAGACTTCGATCCTCCAGGGCATCCACTTTGTTGAACACCACGAGGGTCGGTTTATCATCGGAATCCAGTTCCCCCAGCGTTTCGTTGACGACCTGCATCTGCTCCTCGAAATTGGGATGCGTGACGTCCACCACGTGCATGAGCACATCGCTCTCCCGCACCTCGTCGAGGGTGCTCTTAAAGCTTTCGATGAGCCGGTGCGGGAGCTTGCGAATGAAGCCGACCGTATCGGACATGAGCACCTCTTTGTTGTCATCGAGCTCCACGGTGCGCGTCGTGGCGTCGAGCGTGGCAAAGAGACGATCCTCCGCAAAGACGTTCTCGTCAGCCAACGCGTTGAGCAGCGTGGACTTGCCCGCATTGGTGTAGCCGACGAGCGAGACGGTAGTGTGCTCATTGCGACCCTTGCGCTGCGTCTGCCGCTGCTGATCTATCTTGTCGAGCTTGTCGCGCAGCTTCGACATGCGCTTGTCGATCATCCGCCGGTCCATCTCAATCTGCTTCTCGCCCGGCCCCTTCGTACCAATGCCGCCCTCCTGACGGGAAAGGTGCGTCCAGCGCCGCGTGAGACGTGACCGAAGATAGTCGAGCTGGGCAAGTTCAACCTGCGTCTTTGCCGCGCGCGTCTGTGCACGACTCGCAAAGATATCAAGAATGAGCCCAGATCGGTCCAGCAGCTTACAATCGATCTGCTTCTCGATGTTCTTGACCTGAACGGGGCTGAGCTCATCGTCGAAAATCACGAGATCCGTATCTCGCTTTTTCGTAAGCCGGCCCAACTCGCTCACCTTGCCGGACCCAATAAACGTAGCCGGATCCGGACTATTGAGCGACTGGGTGAGCCGATCGGTCACCTCGGCCCCGGCCGTATTCGCCAGGTGCTCCAGCTCATTCAGGTGGTCACGCACCTCAAAGCGCGATTGCTGCGGCGTGATGACGCCCACGATGATTGCGGTCTCGGCATCTTTTGTCTTCTCTTCGGGTGTAAACAACGGCGATGGGCACTTATGAAGGGAAAGTACGAGCGATCACACTGCGTTCAACGAACCCACGGTGCGTTCCGATCCCTCTCCGGGGAGCGAACAGTTCCCGGGATCGTGAAGAACCAGTCGCTGCGATGCGTCCCCATTCGTCCATGATGTCTTCATGGACCGGTATACCTATGGGCCAAATTGGTGTTGCACGCTTTGCCCGAGCGCCCGGGCAGACGCCGCTCCGACGTTCCCCGGAAGGGCCGTACGGACCTCCGAACCGTTGATCAGGCTTCCTCCTCCTGATCGCCGATCATTTCGGCGATCGAACGTCCCTCTGCAAAAGCGTGGGAGGCGTCGAGTTTAGTCGCGAGAATCTGCCGAAACTCTTCCTCATAGCGCTCCGGCACAGGCAAATCGAGACGATGATGCTCTTGGCGTTCCCGATCCCGGTACAGAAAGACGAAGTGCGGCCGTCCGTTTCGAACGGTCGAGACGTAGTCGACCACCTGACTCCACACAACAGCATGATGGACACGCGGCAGGTCCGGCACGAGCCCATACTCCGTAATGACGGTGGATCGGGCAAGCCACGACGCGACAAACCAGAAGACCCCGCCGGCCAGATACCCGACCGCAATGCTTGAAAACACGGTAACCTCATAAATATGTGCCAGAACGAGCCCCACCCCCACCAGAAGCAAAAAGAGAGAAGGAGCAATTGGAGCGCGGGTTAGTCCTCCTGTGCGCCAGACCAGTAGGGGACGCCGAAGCCGCAGTCGACGGATCACGGCCATAATCATGAGCGTGGCCGTTCCCCCAACGAAGAGCACAAGCCCTGTCGCGTGAAGCACCGCAAGTACGTCGGCAAAGGTGAACACGGACGAAAGGCGACCACCGATGAACAGGAAGGGGGACACGAGCGCCTCAGCGCGTTACGTTGCGGCCGTCTCGGGACGCCACTGACTCGCCACAAGCATCTCAGTAACGAGGAAAATCAACGCCAGGAGCAAAAAGACGTTCCAAATCTCGGTGCCTGCTTGCCGGGTCCGCAGCGTTTGTGCAACGTCCGCCGCCCCGGTGCCAGACACGGACTGGACGGTCGCCCCTAGCACCGATTGCAGATGCGATGCTGCACTATCGACGGGTGCGATTCGGAGATCCGACTCTGCCGGATCCACATTCACCGCGATCCGACGCACGAGCCGCTCCCCTGCCTGTATATCGTAGACGCCCGGCGTATGGAGTGTGCGCCCCACCTGCAGGAGCGTAGCCCCAAAGAGGCTGCGCTGCTCGGGCGCTCTCTCCGTTCCGCCCGGCCCCACGAGTCGGAGCGAGGTCCCCGGCGCGAGTCCAGAAATCCGCAGTTCGCCGGGCGCCCCGGCCACCAACTGCTCGCCGGAGACGGAGGTCCCTGCTGAGAGGTAGTAGACCGACCGATAAAGGAAGGGGATGAACAGCCCCCGGACCGGCAGATCACTCCATCGAGGCGTGGGCGCAACGGCCATCCACAGCAGCGCCCCGCCCCCGTGACGCACCTCGTGAAGGAACGGGAGGCCGCTCGTGAGTTCGATGAGCGTCTGCCCCGAACGTCCAGAGGGCCGCAGATTCATCGTGTAGTAGATCTGCGGTTGCTCCACCTGTGCATCCGGCCGCCGTTCTCGGTTGAATACCCCTTCGAACAGCGGGTGCTCCAAATCCACTCGTGCAAACGACGCAATGGACTGCTGACCAGCCGGCGTGCCACTTACGCCCTGAATCGTCCCCGCATCAAGGGCAGTAAGGAGCGGATTGTAGGCCTCCGGCCCGGCCTGCTCACTCGGAAAGAGCAAGATCCCTCCGCCCCGCTCTACGTATCGGGACAGTGCATCGACCTCCCCAGTCGACAGCGTGCGCGGCCCCACGAGGAGCACCGCCTCATACCTCCCCAGCTCGGCCGACGCGAGCGTCCCCTCGTCGATGCCCGTCGTTCGAAATGCAATGCGGTCCGCAATCATCTCCGACGAGAGCGCAAGGTCCACGTACCGGGTCTGCTGCCCGTTGCCCCGTACCACCAGTATCCGCCGCTCCTGGGGCACGTTGAGCGTAAAGTGGTGCCGATCATCGGCGGGAAAGTCGTCCTCTTCCGTTTCGACGGCGCCGCGGAGCCAACCCCGCTGCTGCGGTGTCACTGTAAACGAAACCGTCGTCTCCAGCCCCGGCTCCAGAGTGGTCGTGGCCTGAGCTACGCGCTGTCCTTCCAAATATACACTGGCGACGTAGTCGGTAAGCGTTTCCCTCCCGTAATTCACGAGGGTCGCTTCGAGTTGAACCGGCTGCCCTTCTTCTGCAATCCGGCTCGTCACCGTTACGTCCGTAATGCCCACGTTCGCCGGGTCCCGAGTCTCGACCGGTAGAAGACGTATCTGCACGCCGTCCGGAAGCTGTGTGGCCACCGAATCCCCGAGCGTGCTGCGCTGGAAATCGCCTGCCACATAGACGATGCGACGGGGGGCCTCCGATTTCGCCACAGCCTCTCCGGCCCGCACGACCGCTCGGGCCAGTGCGGAAGCGCCCGCGCGAGGCTCCAGGTTGGACAGGGTCTCTCGTGCTACCCCGACGTTCGTCCCTAGGGACGGCGCCCCCTGTCCGCTTTGCGCCGTAGGCCAGACCAGTACTTCATCGCCCTCTTCGACCGTGTCCAACATTCCCTGCCCCTTCGCCTTCGCTCGGTCGAGCGCCAAGCCGCCCTGCTCCCCTTCTACTTGCATGGACAATGAGTTGTCCACCACCAGCGCGTGGGCCGTTCGAACCGAGGAGCCGACGCCGGCCAGATCACCGGTAAGGGTGGGCTGCGCAAACGCCATAACCAGGCTCGCAATCGCCAGCATCCGCAAGGCCAGAAGCAGCCATTCCTTAATGCGCACGCGCTGCACCGCCGTCTCCTGGAGCTCTTTCACGAACGCCAGGGAACTGAAATCGACCGTGGCGGGCTGGCGCAGGTTGAACAGGTGCAGGAACAGCGGCACGACCACTGCCGCCATTGCGAGGAGTGCAAACGGATTCAGAAACGACACAGGCGGACGACACTTCTGACAACGAAACGGGGCCGCCTGCTACCGTACGGGAAGTGTCCGCGTTCCAGCGGTCGGTTATGCGGTCCGCCCATCCGTCCTGTCGTTCGAATATTTCCTTTGGCTCGCCTCTCTCCCCCAACTCTCATGATGCCCCCCAGCAGCCAGTTTGGAACGCACCTTTGCCGCTCCAACACTCTCTGGAAACCGATCGTGACCGAGCCGGGCCTCTCTTCACGAATTTACCGCTTCATTGCCAGCGTTACGCCGTCGGCCAGCGGGAGGACGGTCAGGTCAATGCGCTCGTCCCCATGTAGCTTCTCGTTAAGTCTCCGGATGGCCTGAATGCTTTCATCATCGGGGGCCGGCTCGGTGACTTGTCCTCCGCGAAACATATTGTCAAGGGCAAGGACCCCACCGGGACGCAGCAACTGTAAGGACTGTT
Organism: Salinibacter sp. 10B; assembly: GCF_002954405.1. Lineage (NCBI taxonomy): Bacteria > Pseudomonadati > Rhodothermota > Rhodothermia > Rhodothermales > Salinibacteraceae > Salinibacter > Salinibacter sp. 10B. The sequence goes on from NZ_MQWC01000004.1 coordinate 990,598, forward strand.
CATAGTAGGTATCGTACGACTCCTTGTCGGCGTCGATGAAGACAAAATCGAACGTTCCCGCCTGTCCGTTGTCCAGCAACTCCGACAGCGTCTCCTCAGCCGGCGCGATGCGCAGATCGATGCGCTCCTCCACTCCGGCCTCTCGCCAGTAGCGCCGCGCCACATCGGTATACTCCTCGCTGACATCACAGGCCACTAGCGTCCCATTCGGGGGCAGCACCTCGGCCACGGCGAGCGCACTGTAGCCAGTAAAGACCCCTATCTCCAGGGATCGCCGCGCGCCAATGAGCCGCACGAGAAACTGGAAGAACTGCGCCTGCTCCGGGGCAATCTGCATCTGTGACTCCGGATGCTCGGCCATGTCTTTCCGGAGTCGTGTCATTATCTCCGACTCGCGGAGGGAGACCGAAAGGAGGTACTCGTGGAGGTCGTCGGGAAGGCCAAGGGTTTTGCGAGACATGGCAAGCGAGGAAAGCTACGCAGGATCGAGAGTCTACAGGGATGTGCCCGAATGATGGGCTTCGGGGGACGCAAGCTACGAGTGGGGACGGGGTGGGTTCAAGCCCCGTTGCCACAACCAGCAGGGTCGTGGGATCTTCTCAAGGAGCGCTCCCTCTTCTTGCTGTACAGTCCCCCGACGCGTCACTGGCCCTGCGGAGTGCGTCCAATGACCTCGCCCCCCTTCAGTCCCGTGCCGATCCATCTCAGGAATGGGGAGAAGCCGAGATGCTCCATCCATCCGTCGCATCGACCACCGAAAAGCAATTCCCGAGGAAGCGCTCAATGACAGCGGCGTTCGTCTGCGTGTGCGTGGTGAGGGCCGTCGTGCGAAACTGTCCTCCGCCCAGCGCCAGCGGCAACAGCAGTTGATCGGCGAGATGCGGACCCACCGGCACCTCGGCATCCAGATACGACTCTGCCGCCTCCGCCACCCCCATCGCCACCTGTTCGGCGGGCAGCCCCTTTTCCCCAATACCGCTTATGACCTCGGTTACGTGCTGAAACGGCACCTCCAACAACAGGGCATTGCCCGCACTCAGGGACGACGGCGTGTCGATGCGCGTCTCCCCAATCTCAACCGACAGGGCTTCCTGCAACGTTGCGATTTCCCGTTCAGCGATGTGACGGGGCAGATTCGCAACAATGGCCCGAATCCGGAAGGGTCGTGAGGCCCCGCGCTCCGTGAGGGTAAGTGGCTCCAGCTCGCCCACTGGCTGCACGTCCACCGTGCAGCGGCCGCCCCCCTTCGGATAAAAGCCGGGACGGTCGAGTGTGGCGCGCAGTGTGGGTCCCATCCGCTCGACGATCGGAAGAAACGTAGCCGCGAAGAAGTCGAACGGGGGAGCAAAGCGGTTGTGGGTGCCGCCCGTAACGGTGACGCGGGATGAGCGGGGGGCTGTGAGAAGCGGGAGCAGGGCCGTCTGCAGTACGAGGATCGCACTGCCGGCCGTGCCGACGTCGAAGCGGTAGGTACCGGGCACGACCGTCGACGGCTCGAACGTGAGTGTTCGGGTGCCCTCTTGCACTTCCGAGACCGCGGCCTCTCCGATGGTCGCGGCAGCCTGTACGGCAGCCACGTGCTGTGGGCGCAGGCCAGGACGCGAGCGGTTGGTCCGAATATTCGTGAGACGGATGGACCGCTGTGTCGTGAGGGACAGGCTGAGAGCCGTTCGCACGATTTGCCCGCCCCCCTCTCCCATGGAACCGTCAATTTCAATCATACCCCTTCCTCTGCGCTACGCGGCAGCATGAACGGTGGAAAGCTCTTTGCTCTTCCCTTTGACCCGAAGAATGTAACAGGCCACGTTCCGTTCGAGCGTCGGAGTGCGCCCGGGAAGCAGATACACGTCCTTCTCGCCAAGCAGCGTCACCTGCAGCGTCACCGGCACGCCGTCCTCCTCCAGGTCGCTGAATCGATTCGAGAGATTTTGGTCGGTAAACCGGGCCTCCACCCGCGCCGAGCGGCCACTGACGTAAAGCTTACCGGTGGAGAACCCACGGAGGGGGCGCAGCGCCGATTCTTGATCGCGCTTGCGCCACTGAATGTTGGAGAGCATGTACTCGCCGTCGGAAAGGTCGGCCATAACAACTGCAGGTCTGCTTGTTGAGCAACAGATGGACGTTGATCTCTATTCATCATCGGGCGCCAGGTTCTATGTGAGGCGTCCCTCGTCGTATCCAGACTGATTTTTCAGTCCTCTTGTATTTTTGAGGCGAAACGCCTCCCTTGAAGGGATGGACTACACTTTCTGATACTGCTTGATCTCAATGGGCGCTTTTCTCGCAGCATGGTTTCGGGATCTCTCGCCCCTACTTCAATCACTCCTTGCCGGATGCTTCACGTGGGGCGTGACGGCCCTCGGAGCTTCCGTGGTGTTCGTGACTCGACAGGTAAACCGAAAGCTCCTCGACGCCATGATGGGGTTTGCCGCAGGCGTCATGATCGCAGCCAGTTTTTGGTCCCTCCTTGTCCCCTCCATCGAAATGGCCGAAGCACAGGGCGTCGCGGGGTGGATTCCTGCCGTGATCGGGTTCCTGGTTGGCGGGGTCTTCCTGCGCGTGGCCGATGCCCTCCTGCCCCACCTCCACCCAGGAGCCAAACTCTCGGAGGCAGAAGGGCTAGATACGTCTTGGCGCCGCGCCACGCTGCTCGTACTGGCCATCACGCTCCACAACATCCCCGAAGGGCTGGCCGTGGGCGTTACGTTCGGGGCCGCCGCCCTTCAGTTGGAGGTGGCCACAGGGGCCACGCTGGCCGCTGCAATTACGCTTGCCATAGGCATTGGACTTCAAAACTTCCCGGAGGGCATTGCCGTGTCTATGCCGTTGCGGGGAGAGGGCATCTCGCGAGGCCGCAGCTTCTGGTACGGCCAGCTGTCCGGGGTGGTAGAGCCACTCTCGGCCGTGGGCGGAGCCGCTGCCGTGCTCGCCGTCCGTCCCGCCCTTCCATATGCCCTGTCCTTCGCCGCCGGAGCCATGATCTACGTCGTGGTGGAGGAGCTCATCCCAGAGTCGCAGCGCCACGGAAACACAGACCTCGCCACGATGGGAGCCATGACGGGCTTTGCCGTCATGATGGTGATGGACGTCGCCCTCGGATGATGCTCCTCTCACAGCGGCCCGTCGATGGACCCTCTACCGCAAGAGAGTGGGGGGCAGCATCCACCGTAGCCGCCCCTCCCCAAACCGCACCTCCCGCCACGATGGGGCCTCAGTATCAATCCGAACACAAGTGCCGGGAGGAAGCGAGACATTGGCCGACCCTAGCAATTGGCTGACGGCCGTGCTCCAGGCCGGTTCGTGCCCCACCAGCAGTACGGCGCGACGCTCGTCCGATAGGGCTTGGATCTCTTCCAGCACATCGGCGGGCTGGGCCTGGTAGAGCGCATGGGAGGACCGAAGCGGCACCTCGACCTGCCACTGGCCCCGCTCGGATAGGGCTTCCGCCGTCTGACGCGCCCGTACGGCGGGAGAGGTGACAATCCCATCGGGCAACTGATCGGTCGCGGCCAGCAGTTGGCCCAATCGGCCTGCGTCGTGATAGCCCTCTTCTGTAAGGGGGCGGTCGCGATCATCGTCGTACGACCGGCCCGGCTCGGCATCGGCGTGTCGAAGTAAATAAAGTGTATTCATGACGGCGTGGATCCGATGGCAGTGTGAACGGAATGGTCGACGGGCGATACGAACACTGTTCTCAACCAAACGGACGGCTCGCCCGATCGTGGTGAAAAGAGAGCGAAGCAGAAGCACGTGCCGCCCGCAGTGCATATGTGTGAATAATGCGGGCCATCGTCGGCGGGGACTCTGCCGACCGCATGGCTCCCGTCCCACAGTCACTTCTTTCTGCACATGCCCCTTGTCTCATGTCGACTCCGTCACTCCCAAACGGCGTCATTGCTGCCAGCCTCACGCCCCTCGACACTGCAGGCCAACCGGACGGGGCGGCCCTCGCCTCGCACGTCCAAACGCTCTTAGACGAGGGCTGTGACGCCGCGCTTCTCTTCGGGACAACCGGCGAAGGCCTGTCTTTCACCGTAGAGGAGCGTCGGCGGGCGCTGGATGCCGTTCTGGACGCCGGGGTTTCGCCGCATCAGCTTCTCGTGGGCACCGGGGCGCTTCCGCTTCCCGACGCCGCAGAGCTCACGGCCCACGCAACCGAACACGGGGTGGGCGGGGTCCTGGTGCTGCCCCCCTTCCACTTTACCGACGTGACCGACGATGGGCTTGCCCGCACCTATGAAGGCCTCATCGACGCCGTCGGCAACGACGACCTTCGACTGTACTTCTACCATTACCCGGAGCTCACCCACGTCCCCATTCCGTTTCCCGTCATCGAGCGGCTGCGGGAACAGTATCCGGACCAGATTGCCGGCATCAAGGATTCGAGTGGCGAGTGGGACCACCAGGATGCCCTCTGCTCCTCCTTTCCGGACCTGCAGGTGTTTGCGGGCTCGGAGCGGCACCTGACCCCCCTGTTGCGGGCTGGGGGGGCGGGGTGTATCTCTGCCACCGTGAACGTCACGGCTCCGCTTGCTCAACAAGCCGTACGCGACTGGGAAAACGACGCACAGGTCGCCTCCGCTCAGTCAACGCTCACGGAACTCCGAACGCGCCTGTCGCAGTTTCCTACGATTCCTGCCATCAAGCAACTCCTCGCCTGGCGCCACGACGCCCCGGCCTGGACACAGGTGCGACCGCCCCTTGCTCCGCTGGACGAGGACGAAACCTCACGTCTGCAGTCCCTCCATGCATCGCTTTGGACGGAGGTCGAAGACGCACTCAACTAGGACCGCCCTCCGATGGTCGTGAGGTTACTGTCCCTCCGGCACGATCTCCCCCTCCGGCGTAATCCGCTCGCCCGGCTCCGGGGGGCGCGTCGGAAATCGGCTGATCGGGACGTTTTCGTTTCGGTCCTTGGGGGCGTAGTGCACGTGGTCCCCGTGGGGATACTCAACGTACGGCTGGTTGCGATAAGGATTAATTACGAACCACAGCAGGTAGGAAAAAAACGCTAGCAGTACCGCCGCCAGCCCCCACTTGCGAAAGGAGAAGCTAGACGAGGAGGTCGTCTCTGAGGATGCGTCCGAAGCCATAGAAACCGAAGGTTCAGCGAAAGAAGTAGGCTGCGTTTCATGAACGCCGCTTCCGGTTAATCGATTCCGATCCCACAGAGGCGCTCCTTCACATCGGTCCCGGCCCATCGGGAGAGAACGGATCCGGAGCGTTCCCTCTCTTCAGGACGCAACCGAGAATGAACGCTGAGATTACAGCTTCGGTAGCGTGATCCCTTCCTGGTGCTGGTACTTGCCCTTCTTGTCGGCGTACGAAATCTCCGGCGGTTCCCCCTGCAGGAAGACCACCTGCGCGATGCCCTCATTCGCGTACACTTTGGCAGGAAGCGGCGTGGCGTTGCTCACCTCAATCGTCACGTGCCCCTCCCACCCCGGCTCTAGCGGCGTTACGTTTACAATGATCCCCGACCGGGCGTAGGTCGACTTGCCGAGCACAATCGCCAATACGTCCGACGGCATTTCGAAGTACTCAATGGAGCGCCCCAGGACGTACGAATTGGGAGGAATGAGAATGTGGTCGTCGACCTCGTACTCCACCATGGCCCGCTCGTCGATCTCCTTCGGGTCGACCACGCTGTTATGGATGTTGGGCGTAAATACCCGAAATTCACCCGCCACCCGCATGTCGTAACCGAAGGAACTGAGGCCGTAACTTACCACGTCCTCTCGCACCTGCCCGTCCACGAACGGATCGATCATGTCGTGCTCGGTGGCGAGGGTGCGAATCTTGTGATCGGGCAGAATCATGGAATGCAATGCATACGGGTGTTCGGTTCAATGAACGATGGGAAGCTAGGGGGAAGGGCCCGGAAAGGTCAAGTCGCCGGTCGGAACGGAAGCACGGGAGCCACACACCCGAGCGCCCCAACCAGAGGTCCAACCACAGTCAAACAGCTTGAGCCCCAAATGGTCGTGTCCCCCTCTCTGGGCGCGTCATTCGGATTTGAAGCAGCACCGTCCCTCGCCTCGACCTCAGAATCCCCCCGTTGTTCTGATTCACATATCAGCCGGAGCTGTCTAGGTTTGACTGTCTTTTCAACGAAACGAACGGTTGACCGACCGTGCCGACGCCCCCTTCCCCCATTCATTTGTCTTGCCCATCCGCTAGCATGCGGGGAGCCTCTCGCCCATAATTAAACGCGAGATCCATGGCCGAGACGCCTGATTCAAAGCCCTCAAAATTCTGATGGTAGGTGGGATGCTCGTAGGAAAAGACGTCGACCGTGACCCCCTCGATCGTCGGGATGTCCTCCGATTCAGGAACGACGACCGTCTCTGCCCCCACCGCCTCCACCACCTCAGGAATTGTGCTCGGTGCGCCGTCAAGAGCTGACGCTCGCGTGAGCGACGTATCCAGGCCGAAGAGTTCTGCCTGCAACGCCACGGAGCGACAGGTGCAGTCGGCCAGATTCGACCATTCCTCGTCGAAGAACGGCCGGAAGTCATCTTCGTAGAACTCAAAATACATAGTCGTCCGGTAGTCGTACATAAACGACCGCCAGTGCTTCTCCCGCCAGCGTCCCCCCGTCTCAATGTCGATGGTGTGTAAACGGGCCCCATCGGGCTGGCCAAAGAGTGGAATCGTAATCCAGTGCGTTCCCTGTGCGTTTCGAAGTTTGCTACGGTTCTGAAATCTTTCCCGTCGGAACCGGAACGTGTCGGCGAGTACGAAGTGGTCCACGTGCTGAAGAAGAGCCGTATAGGCCAGGGGCGGAAAGTACTCGGGCGGTTGAACGGCAATCATGCCTTTGGGGAATCGTCCTTGGTATGACCGAGACGGGCAGTCCCGGCAATCAAACAGCGCAATCGTTTCGATTGTATCCGTACACCGGGCAACCGGTCCTCTTTCGGCCGGCCGCCGCGCGCAATTTAAACACATCTCGCACGCACTCGCTCACTGCCAATGTCTTCGACTGACGGGCATCGCCGGGACCTGCAAGACAACATCGACCTACTGTTTCAGTTCGGCTTCTGGCTGTTCGTGGGCTCGATTGGCTTCAGCGTTGCCGGCATGCTGTTGCTGAATCTGTTTCCCTCGACGATGTCCCTTTTCGGTCCCGTCTACACGAAACTCGTGAAGACGCCGACCTGGACGTTCATGACGATGCTTGCGATTCTGCCGGTGCTCATGTACGGCCCCACTTTGGGGTGGAAACGGCTCTGGGGATTTGTTGTGTGGGGATGTGCCGTCGGGGCTGCTGGGGAGCTGATTGGAACGACGGGACTCCTGACGGTCGGGGGCGTCTCCCTTCCGTTCGGCGAATATTACTACACGGAATGGCTGGGCCCGAAGATTGCCGGACACGTGCCATACTTTATCCCTCCGTCCTGGTTTGCGATGTCGATCGTGTCGCTCGACCTTGCCCGGCGCGTCACGCAGAAGCGCTGGTCGTCCCTCCTGCTGGGAACGATCTTTATGGTGCTGTGGGACGTGTCGCTCGACCCGGCCATGAATCAGGCCTTCCCGTTTTGGCAGTACGGCACCGACGGCTTCTACTTCGGCATGCCCCTCTCAAACTGGGGGGGCTGGTTCGGGGTCACCCTTGTCATCATGCTGGGATACGAATGGATGCGGGGCAACCGTGACATCCAAAACGACTGGGCTCCCTGGCTTTACGCGCTCAACTGCTTCTTCCCTCTGGCCATCTGCCTGCTTCGAGGCCTATACCTGGCGGCCCTCATCGGGACGCTGACGACGATTCTCCCGTTCCTGCTCCTCTGGGCAACGGATCCGACCTTCGTGCCCCGAACGCTCGCCGTCGCCCGCTCGTAACTCGCTTATCTGCTCGCTGGGTTCGCTTTCACCATGTCCACGGCCACGCTCGACACCCGCGCCGACGAAAACCAGTGGATCTGGGAATCCTTTCGGTACCACTCCCGCACCTTCTCCCTCGCAGCCCGGTTCCTCCCGCGGTCGGTGCAGATGCCGATCGCCACGCTCTACCTCTTCTGTCGCCGCGTCGACTCCATCGCGGACCAGCGGGTACTGGAGGTCGGGCCGGAGCGGGCGCTCGACGAGGTCGCCACGGTGCGCGACCGCCTCGACGAGACCCTTGCCGGCCATCCTCCCGACGACGAGGTACTGTGGCGCCGCCTGGCCGAGGTGCACGACCAGTACAATCTGCACCGAACGCCGCTAGAAGAACTCATCGAAGGAGCAGTATGGGACCTCCAAGATCGGCCCATTGAAACGAAGCAGGATCTGATCGACTACTCGAACCTGGTTGGGGGGAGTGTGGGGGCCATGATGCTCCCCTTCCTCAGCGACAATGGGCGGTTCGATACCCTCGAAACCGCTGCCCGCCAGCTTGGCATCGCCATGCAAATCACAAACATCGTCCGGGACGTCGGGGAGGACATTGACCATCTTGGGCGCGTCTACCTTCCGACCGAATGGCTAGAGAAGTATGACGTCTCCCGAAGGGCTCTGGCCGAGGGGCGGTGCGTTGAGGGGTATGCTTCGTTGCTGGAAGCCGCCATGACGGCCGCCGAGCAGCACTACCGCGATAGCTATGACGGCATCGCCGCTCTCCCCTTCCGCACTCGTGTGGGCATTCGGGCTGCCGCCCGCATGTATCGAGAAATCTTGAACGAGGTTCGCGCCAACGAATACGACAACCTCAACCATCGTGCATACGTCTCAATGAGTCGCAAGCTCCTGCTCGTGGCATACGACAACTACGACTGGCGCAAGGCCCGCCTCCGCACCTGATCCTGGACCCGGGACGCTAGGCGAACGGTTGTCCGCCGAGTCCTGCTCCCCCTCTTCCCCTTCAAGCGTTTCCGCTCCCGGCCTCCGCCCCCTTCCGCCAATCCGTCTGTACTGCCAACCCCGATGCTCCGAAGGGGCTCCGCCGCTCACGTCATTGTCTACTCACCTGCGCTTGTCCGCCCGTGGATCCCGTACGATGGCTCGTGGAGGCAATGCTCCAGTATGACCTCCGCCGTGCATTCCGACGCGTATACTGGGTAGGAACGTGGCCCCCACCCTTGCCCGAGGGGCCTCTCATTGCATATGCCAATCATCATCACTACTACGACGGCCACCTCGGCTGGCTGCTCTTCCAACACCACCTGAACCGCTCAGCTACCCTCTGGATGGCGGAGTGGGATCGGTTTCCGTTCTTCGGAGCCGTCGGCGCACAGCCCTTCCCCCCGGACGATTCGACCCGACGTGCCGCCACCCTCCGCCGCACTGCCCGCCGCTTCCGCGAGACCCCAAGCACTGTGCTCATCTACTATCCCGGAGGCGAGCTGCAGTCGCCGGACGAGGCAATCGCCCCGTTTGACCCGAATGTCCTGCAGCGCCTCGCCTCGTTGTATCCACAGGCCCAGTGGTTCCCGCTTGCGATTCACGTCACCTGGCGTGGGCACGCCCGTCCCACAGCCTTTTTGACCGGCGGCCCCGCCCACGACGCGGACGGCCAAGAGCACGACCGCCTCACAGCTCACTGGAATCGCCTCCACCGCACGGATCATTCGCCCCTCCACTGCCTTTCGGAAGGAGGCCGCAGTGCATCGGAACGATGGAGCTTCTCGTTCGCAACCCCGTTCTTCAAACGGTATCTTTGACTCCAGGCCCCGTCATGCTCCTTCTGCTGATTCTCGCCGTGTCGTTGAACGTCTCTTTTGCCGAACAGGTACAGCACGCCTACGCCCAGCAGGACGCCGAGGCCCTTCGCTCCCTACTCCGCCGTGCCGATTCCCGAGCGGACTCGCTGCTGTCCCGCTACCGCCTGTACCCGCTCACTGAAGACGCGTCCCTCCTGGACAACTTGCCAAAGCAGTTGAACGACGGATCGGCCCGCGAGCACGCGCTTTTGTCGGGACTCTGGTCGTACCGAGCCGGCGAGGCCTCCATCTTCAGCGCCGTCTCCTACGGGCGCCGCTCGGCGAACGTCCTCAAGACGGCAAAAAAACTTGATCCCGACGCCCCCTACGTTCTACTGATCGAAGGCCAATCTCTTCTCTTCCGGCCGGCCATCGCGGGGCGCGACGCCGATGCGGCCGCCGATCGATTTGATCGCCTTGCCCAGATGGTGGAGCACACTCCCTCCATCGGCATCACAACGACGGAAGCCCACGTGTGGGAGTGGCTGGCGTTGCGCGAAGCGGGACAAACGGAGGAAGCGGCCTCCCTCCACGATCGGCTCCTCTCCACCTCGCCGCCCCCGCTGTACCGACAATTCTTGGAGGATCCGCCGGAGGTGTAGTCCTCCTGCCAATTCACGTCAAGGACCGCATCTTGATTCTGTGCAACCTCTCTTTCCGGTCGTGTCGCAACGCTCGCCTCAACGTTCGTAGCAGGCCCATTTAGCACCGACCTGAATTGCTTCCCCTATGGGCCATCGTCCAGACTGCCCATAGGGGTGCCAGTACGTGTCGGGGGCATTTTCCCGAAGGGTATCGAGCGCCCCCTGAAACTTGCCTTTCGCCTCACCCGCCCCCGCCGTCTGCTGGACCGGCCCCACAGACAGAAACGCCGTGTCGTAGGTGTTGAGCGCCCGAAACGCCCCTTCAGACTCGTTCAGTGCTGCCCAGATGTTTTTCTCCATCACACCGAACCAGTCCATCAGAGCATCGGTCGCGCTGTCGACAGGCGTTCGGCCTGGCACACCCTCAACCGGGCCGTTCGCCTGCAACATTTCATAGAGCTCAGGATCATCGGCTCCGGTGCTCGTGGCGAAGATGCCGAGAAAGTAGTTCGTTCCGTTGAAGGAGGTGTGTCCGTGCCGGTTTGCTTCAAAGTGAACGTGCGCGAATTCCTCCGCATCTTCAGTCGCCGGGGCCGCGACCTTAATTGTCAGATTGCTCTCACTGGATCGCTCGTAGTCCATCTCCGCCCGTACCTTCTCGAATTTATTTGGCATTTTCTCACTATCCTGATTCTCCGGCAGACTGGAGAGATCCCCGTTGTAGCCGAGAACCCCGATCGCCTGCTCGGCCACGTCCTCGACCGTCTCGACCGGGCCGTCGAGTGTGGTGGCGTCTCCCTCGGCCGTAAACCGGGGCCGGATCGCCTCCAGCGCCCCCACCGGGTGGTAGTGCCTCACGGTGGAATCCTCCGGCAGCTCTACGGACAGGCCCGCCTCTGAGCGCGCCGTCCGTGCCTCCTCCCACCACTGCAACTGCTTCATCGCCGCCCGCCCGTCGGCCTCGTACCCCTTCTCGTCGGCCATCACCGTCTCGACATCCTTCACGCCCCACTCGCTCGTAAACTTGGCTGCAATCCGGCGGCTCCACGGCCCCTCCATGATGAAAAACGGGCTCCTCGACGGCGGATCCGTCCCACCTCCAGGTGGACTGCTGGAGCGTGTCGTCCCCCGAACGGGCCACCTGGCCGGCCGAGTCGAGAGAACTGGCTGTTTTGTCGAGGTGTGTCTCGTCGCCGACCACGAGGAAGTCGGACGTAAGCGAAAGGGATACTTCTGTAAGCTGCATAAGTCCGGGCTGGAACGTGCGCGGCTCGACGCAGAGGCGGACCTCTTCGAGTGCCACTTCTTCACTGATATCCAGCAGGACCTGGACCCGCGGACGGGCGATGATCTCAAACAGGTCGTTGAGTTCGGTCGTGAGACGCTTGGATCCGAATTCACCCTTTGGCAGGTAGCCGGAGTAGCTGTCTTTCGCCCACACGCAGCCCTTGAACCATTCCTCCAGCTTGGTGTCGGCGCGCTACTATGAGCTGTCTGTTCAGGAGTCGTTTTTCTCATCAAGAAAATCTCTGAGCCACGGGGGCATTTCCTCCGTCTTCTTCGCGTTCTGGAGGGCCTTTGCGACCTTTCCGTCCTTCATCTTCTCGTACTGCTCGACGATCTGCTTTCGGGTGCGGCGGTAGCGGTTGTAGCGCTCCTTCATCTCTTCGAGCCGCTGGAGCTCCTCGACCGGCGGGCTCTCCCCGCGCGCTCGGAACTCTTCGTTCACCTCTTCCCGGGCCTCGATCCGTTCGTTCAGGTCTGTCATCATCTCGGTGTACTTCCGGTAGAGCTGCTTTTTGTTATCCTCGGCCCAGTCGGCGAAGGTCGTGCCCTCCCCATAGACGATGTTCTCCTCCGAGAGGTCGAAGCGGCGACGGGCAAACTGGATCCGGTCCCAGAGATCGCGGGGCTTTAGATTTTGCTCCTCGGCGTAGTTGGCCTCGATGCGGTTCAAGATGCGGCGGTGCCGGTAATAGAAAAACGCGGCCAGCGGGCCGCCGATGAGAGCGGTCGCCATCAGTCCCTTTCCGATAAGCGGCTCGGTGAGGGTGGCCCACACCGGATCTCCGTACCACCAGATGCAGCCCGCAAACAACGACATCCCGAGCAGGTGATAGGCACCCGCCGCGGTAATGAGCACATGCACTGGGTTCAAGTAAAGAGTCTTCAAGAGGCCCCAATCGACCTCCTTGTCTACAGACAGCACCGGGTCGACCGCCTCGGGGTTCTCCCGGCAGTCGATCTGGCGGCAGAGAAGGGGGTAGTAGTATTTGTCCCGCGTGCCCCAGAGCGCAGAGCGGTTCAGATCGATGTCCGGATTGGGAAAAACGTACGCCAGGGCGCTGGTGTGGAGATGCTGAAGGAGGTAGCGGCGCCAATGAGGAAGCATCTGAACCCGGGCGCCGATGCGGAAAAGCGTCCGTCCGCCTTGTCCGTTGATCATAGATCTGTACTTCCCACGAATCTCGGTGAGGGGATCATCGGTGCGAAGACGACTCGCGTCAACTCCGGCCTGGAACGGGTCGTACCAGAATTTGAGCCCTTCAATCAGAGATAAAACACAGAAGAGTGCCAGCAGCAAAAAAGCGGCAAAGAGTAGATCTCCTCTTGAAATGTCGGTATGAATGAAGTGAACGACGTACCAACCTGGATTGGCTAACGCCACAAGGAGTGTTGGAAGCACCCACCCGATCTTCAGTCGAATCCACCACGCCAGGTGCCGGAGGTACGTCAGTTCATTTCCCGTTGGTGGGCGCGGCGCCATCTTCCCCTCGAAGTCGCTCTGCCTATGCTCGTAGGTCGGGTACTCGTGACCGGGTCCCTTTTCCCCGTGGTCCCGGACCTCCTCGTGATCGAATGTATATCCGTCGTCCGATTCCATGTCTTCAGTCTTTTAACCGTTGAAAACTGAACGCGCATGAAGGAGAGAAGGCTATGAGTATACGGGGGCCAGAACACCGGCCGATTTATGAGGCGCTGAGGAATCAGCCGCCACGCCCGGGCTCCCTTCGTACTCAAACTCCGGCTGGAGGTCGGCCGACTTCGCGGCCCGGTAGTCGATCCGGAGGGTCACGCTCGCTTCTACCGAGTCGAAGTCCCTTGTGGGTCGGACGGTCTGGTCGTGAGCCACCTCCGTAGCATCGGCAACGGCCGAGCCGTCCCAGGTCCAGCTGGCAGAAAGGAGGGTACCGTCGTCTTTTCGCATCATCTGGTCGGCGGAGTCGAGAGAAGTGGCTGTTTTGTCGAGGTGCGTCTCGTCGCCGACCACGAGGAAGTCGGACGTAAGCGAAAGGGATACTTCCGTAAGCTGCATAAGTCCGGGCTGGAACGTGCGCGGCTCGACACGGAGGCGGACCTCTTCGAGGCTCATTTCTTCACTGATATCCAGCAGGACCTGCACCCGGGGGCGGGCGATGATCTCAAACAGGTCGTTGAGTTCGGTCGTGAGACGCTTGGAGCCGAATTCACCCTTCGGCAAGTATCCGGAATACCCTTTCTTGGACCAAACGGAATTCTTGAACCACTCCTCCAGTTCGGTGTCACTGAAGACCGCCACTACGAGCTGTCCGGTCAAAATCAACCCCAGGCCGATCGCGCCGCCCCTGAATCCCGATTTTGGTATCAAAAGACCTGCCCCAATTGCTGAGGTCGAGTGGCCAACTGTGGCCCCGATATCTGAGTCTTTTTCGAAGGCGAGCTCCTCTACAGCATGACCTACAAAATAGAGGGCCTCAACGTACGCAACTCTCCTATGTAAATCATATAGATCGTCTTTCACCGCCGTCGACACTCCGGACAGGTGCCGAATGCTGGCAACGGCCTCCGCGGTCCCGATTCCGATCTGGGAGAGTTGGTCGATCGAGGCGCCCCGCCGGGCCGCGTCTCGGTAGGCATTGGCCAGGAAGAAGAGGTGCAGGCCGTCGATGGCCAGGGCGATGCGACCCACCCGTCGCCGACCGGCCTTGTAAAGGTCGGCCGTCCGCCGGTGCTCGGTACTCTCGTCCATCTTCTCGCCGTATTGCTGAAGCCCGGCCTCGCGTCCCGTCAGGGCCTGCTGGGCCTCTTTCCCGGCCTGCACGCGCTTCCCCTTCAACTCGAAGAGCGTCTCGGCCTTCTTCCCCGCCCCCACCTGCTGGTGAACGTACTGGGCCACCGCCCCGACGGCGCTTCGGGTCGTTCGAATCAGATCGTCGAGGGTGCGGGTGCCGGTCGACGGCGCCGGCCCCGTCACTTTCCCGCTCGGGCTGAGGCCGAGCTTGCTGGTGAGGAGGCGCACGTACCGCTGGCCCTTTTGCCAGGCGGCGAGCCGGCTCCGGGTCGATTCGATCTCGTCGGTCAGGTCGTCGATCTTCGACGCTTTGTTCTGGAAGGTCTCGTGGGCCTGGGCCGCCTTTTCGGCGTGTGTGGCCGCGACGTCCTCCTTCTTGATCGCCGAGCCGGCTTCGGACTTTGCCTCCTGTTCCAGCGCATTGGCCGCTACGCCCGCCAGACGCCGGATGGTGCTAAGGTCGTAGGGCACCCGGTCGTACCAGGTCTTCTCGCCCTGCTTGTCGATGCCGCGCTTCGGGTCGGCGTCCACGTACTGCCCGAGCTGTTCGGCCAGGTAGTGCCGCCCGGCCTGCGAGTACTCGGCGTCCGCCAGCAGCCGCTCCTCGATGCCGAGTCGGTCGACGAACGTCTCGAAGTCTTCGTCGGAGAGGGCCTCGGCCCCGCCGGCCTCTTCCACAAACGCCGTCAGGTCCTCCCGCGCCTGCCGGTAGGCCGGAAGGTCCATCATGAAGTCGTACAGCGTGTCTCCCAGCCGCTCGACCGTATCCTGCAGGTCGCTCTTCTCGGCGCTCCAGTCCTCCAGAGTCGATTCCAGACGCTGCTTGTCCAGGAAGTCCCATACGGTTGGATCGTCGACCACGCCCTCGACGGCCCGTGCCGCCTGGGTGATCATCGACTCCTGGGCTCGGTCCTCGAACCGCTGGGCGGCCCGGTAGGTGAGGCTCGCATGGTGGTGTTCGAGACTGGTGCCGGCCTGGAAGGCCTTCAACCGCTCGACGGCGTGGCGGTAGGCGCTCCCGGCTGCCCGGACGAACTGCACCGGTTGCGGCACCGAGACCTGCAGGAGGTCCTCCGACGGCTTGGCCTCAAAGTAGCCGATTTCGTAGGCCCCACCGGTTTTGATCGTCTCCAGCGCGTCGGCATCGATCGTTTCGCAACGCAGCGCCGCCAGCGGATAGATGTCCTCGGCGTGGGGATCGTCGTCTCGTCGATAGGCGCCGAGGCGCTCGTAGGAGAGCTGGCAGGGAGAAAGCATGACGTGCACCTTCGTGCAGCTCTCGGTTGCCGGGAAGCAAAGGTAGGGCTGTCCGCCTGCTGTCTTCGCGTCGAGCGAGGGAGAACGCTCGTCTTTGCCCGTCCACCGCGACGGATCCGACCAGTCGACGCGCTTGAGGGTGCCCTCGCCGGTGGCCTTTGCCTCGATCATCGGCGACATGGGCGGATCCTCTCCCGGGTGCTCCGGAAAGACGTACACCCAAGTGCCCTCCTGCAGTGGCTCCGTACTCGTGTCGAGCACGCCGGTCTCGTGGTTGGCCGTCATGACGGTCTGCTGTGGCGCGATTCGCCACAGGGACGCTTCGTTTGGGTCGGGACCGGTGGTCCCGTGGAGCGGGTTCTCGCGGCTCGACCCCGGGAGGTCGGGAAAGAAGTACTTGATGGGGCCGGGCGGAACGTCCGAAAGTTCAGCGGACCCGTCCGCGTCGGTCACGGCCGGCTGTACCATGTTCGGTCGGTTGATGTCTGCATTGAGAAGCAAAACCTGTTCGAGATCGCTCCGAAAGACCTTTCCGATGTGAGAGTCGACTGCCTGCTCTTTCCCCATCAACCGTGACGTTCAGGGCCACCGACTCGTCTCGAATATTCGGCAGCCGTTGAAATTCTTCTCATAGCATCGGCTCGCGAAATTCCGGGTCCTTATAGGCCTTCGCGAACCGGTAGGGCCCCTTGAGCTCATTTCGAAACCGCTCCTTCTAGTCGGGGGCGCTTAGCACCGTGTCCCCGATCTGCCTTCGGGACTCCGAACTGCATCTCACCGTCGCCAACTGACAACTGGTTTCCAACGTGTCGCTGAAACACCTCCTCAAACGTTTCACGCTCGTCCTCGTCCAGTATCGCCTCGCCTTCCCAACAACCCTCTGAGCGAGGGGCTCCGCAGAGAAGCGTTGTTCCGCGCAGGAGGAGAGACGGATTGTTAGTAAGTTCCGGGCACGTGATGGAGATTCCGCTTGTCCGTCTCGGTTGTGTCGATGACGTGGCGCCCGATCCATTTGTGGAAGTTGCTCCTGCGGTTGAGCCTCGTTGGAAGCGTCTCGGAGTCTGGAATGTCTCGTGCCTCTATCTTCATGATGCCCGGCTCCGGAATCGACACGTCCACCTGGACATACCCGATCGACTCTCCGTCTTCAAACATCTCGAATCGCACCGGGGCGCGGGCGGCGTACTGGATGCCGCGCTCCTGATCGTAGGTGAAAATGCGGCCCCACCATGTGACCTCCGTGCTGTCTGAGTTTGACCTAACGGATTCGAGCCAGATGTAGCGGGTGTCTGTGCCCGACACTTCTACCTCCCACATCCCACGCACCGAAACGTATCCTTCATAAAACAGGGAGTCTCCGACTTCTCCCACCAAGTATTCATCTTCGAAATACGTGTCTCCTCTATCCTCAAACGGAGAAACCATCTCAACCAGGTAAATCAGCGCCTCATCGCTGAGACGCAAGGTATCTCCGGTCGGACGCACGTATTTCGGGAGTCGGGTGGAGTCTGTACGAAGATCATTTGCAATAGCCCATCGACAGGTAAGCTCGTGGAGGGAAGAGATCTTATCTTCCGTTTTCTCGCTACTGTCTCCGGTCTCTTCCTCACTGTTTTGGGAAGTCGTGCGTGTCTCACAGGGCCTCACCGGAATCGGGTGCGTGGTGTCGGAACGAACGGTTGTTTTCTCCGTCGATCGAATCAGGAATCGCGGCGATTCCTCGCTTCCGGCGTCGTCGGACATACTCACTCCGGAAAGAAGAAGCGCTCCCGAAAGGAGGAAGGCTCTAGAGGCGGGCGAACATGGGGACTGCAATCCGAACATGAACGATGTAGTCGGCATCCGTGCAGGTGTAGTGATTGCGCTCCGTTGGCAGCCAGAATCCCCAGTGTGTCGAGGCTACACCGAACCGCTTTTCTCCCAAAAGTCGGTGAGCACAGGGTCCTGGTCCGGGTCCAGCGGGCGACGGCCTCCGTTCCATCCCCGATCGCCTGTGGCTGTCGAATTCCTGTCAGAACGCGGATCCTGCAGTCCTTCTTCCAATCCTCTCCGGATAAAGGCCTCCCGGCTTTCAGTCTCTCGTCTGGTCTTGCCCATCATCTCGACGATTTCTTTAATCACGTCATTCGGTGCATACCGCAGGATTTTCCCCGCGCGGCCCGCCGGATCGGTCATACCGGAGTCCATCCGCGCCCGCAGCAGGAGCACCACCAGCCTCAGTTCGCGCTCCCGGGAGAGGGGCAGGTCCTCGGCCGAGGTAACGCCCCACTCCTCGAGCTTTTGGATGACGTAGGTTTCTCGTTTGGGAGATGTATCGCCTGAAAGGGTTTCGGGGGGAAGTGAATCGAACCAGTCTTCGTTGTGCGGCTCCCACACGGAAGAGGGATAGTTGATGTGCCAGCCCAGCAGCAGGGCCTGGGAGAGGTCCCGCGAAAACAGGTCGTCAAGCTCGGCCGTGATTTCGTGCTCAGTTCCGTCAACGGTGACGGTAAAGCTGATCTCCTGGCTCATGACTGTGTCGAGCCGCTTGAAGCCCAGTCGCAGCATTGGCTCGCGGACGTCCGGATCCTTGTAGGCTTTTGCGAACCGGTAGGGCCACTTGAGCTCATTCCGAAACCGCTCCTTCTGGCCCGGGGCGCTTAGCACCGTGTCCCCGATCTTCGGATGGGCCTTGGGCACCCCGGACTGAAATTCGCCGTCCGCAAACGAGAGTTTGTCCCCGATGTGTCTCCGAAATGCGTCTTCAAACGTCTCTCGCTCGGCGTCGGTCAGAAACGCCCCTCTCTCCCAAAACCGCGACGAGCAAGGTGCTCCCCAAAGAAGCTTTGCATCAGGTATAACGAGAAACAGGCTATCAATAATTGCCCCAACCGTGGTGGACATCCCGCTTGTCGGTCTTGGTTGTGTCGATGATGTGGAGACCAACCCACTTGGAGAAGTTACTTCTACGAACGTCCATAGCTGACAGGCTTTCTGTTTCCCTCCATTCAATATTCATGATACCAGGCTCCGGAATGGATACGTCCACTTGGGTATACCCGATCGACTCTCCGTCCTCAAACAGTTCGAATCGCACCGGGGCGCGGGCGGCGTACTGGATGCCGCGCTGACGGTCGTAGGTGAAGATGCGACCTTCCCACTGGACCACTTTGCTTGAGGGGTCTACGTCTTTCGAAACGATTTCCAACCAAACGTAACGGGTATCCGTCCCTGAAACGTCCACCTCCCGCAGGGCACGCAAGTTTTCCTGTTTGACGGTTTGGGTGTACGAGAGTGAATCCCCGACCTCTGCGATCAGATATGCCTTCCTATTTTCTCCCCTGGGAGAGGCCATCCGGACGATGTAGAGCAGGGCTTCCTCGCCGAGCCGTAGGCTATCACCAGTCGGTTGCACGTACGTCGGAAGTCGAGCCGGATCGGTGCTGTGCCCGTAGGATTGGGCCCACCGGCAGGTAAGTTCGTGGAGGGAAGAGGCCACGTATTCTCCCATGAAGGCATGTCCTCTAGTGATTTCATTTTTGTAGAGTCGTCCAGTTCGGTACGACGTATCGACACTGCAGGGCTCAGCTGGGATCGGTTGGGTTGTATCCGGATGAGCAGCCGCCAACTCGACAGGCTGAGACCGGAATTGCGAAGATTTCTCGCTCCCATCGTGGTATGACATTCCTACTCCGGAAAGAAGAACCACTCCCCAGAGCACGAGGGCACTGTATTTGGGCGTAATAAACGACTGGGAGTCACGAATCATCGATAGGTCAGAAGCTATATAGGGTCATTGCGGCCGCTCTGTCGGCGCCCGTCACCGACAGGTGCTTGCATGTCTACGCCGAATCGACCTCATTCCAAAAGTTGGTGAGCACAGGGTCCTGGTTGGGGTCCTCCGGGCGACGCCCTCCGTTCCATCCTCGATTGC
The DNA here is from genome assembly GCF_002954405.1 of Salinibacter sp. 10B. Classification (NCBI taxonomy): domain Bacteria; kingdom Pseudomonadati; phylum Rhodothermota; class Rhodothermia; order Rhodothermales; family Salinibacteraceae; genus Salinibacter; species Salinibacter sp. 10B. The sequence goes on from NZ_MQWC01000004.1 coordinate 1,010,086, forward strand.
CTGTGGCTATTGTTTCCATCTCCCCTTGGTCATTTCTCTCGACCAGTTCGGTCCTCAATCCTCTCCGAATGAAGGCCACTTGGCCTTCATGGTCTGCTCTGGCAAAGTCCATGGTCTCGACGATCTCTTCAATCACGTCATTCGGTGCATACCGAAGAATTTTCCCGGCGCGGCCGGCTGGATCGGTCATGTTCGAATCCATCCGGGCACGCAGCAGAAGAACCACGAGTCTCAGCTCGCGCTTCTGGGAGAGGGGCAGGTCCTCGGGCGAGGTGATTTCCCACTCTTTGAGTTTTTGAAGGGCGTAGGTCTGGCGAAAGTCCTCATCTGGACCGGGAGCCGAATCGAACCAGTCTTCGTTGTGCGGCTCCCAGACCGAATCTGGCCAATTGATGTGCCAGCCCAGCAGCAGGGCCTGGGAGAGGTCTCGCGAAAACAGGTCATCAACCTCGGCCGTGATTTCGTGATCGGTTCCGTCAACGGTGACGGTGAAGCTGAGCTCCTGGCTCATCACGGTGTCGAGCCGCCCCAGGCCCGACCGGCAGCATCGGCTCGCGGAATTCTGGGTCCTTGTAGGCCTTCGCGAAGCGGTAGGACCACTTCAATCGTAGGTATACCTGTCCAACTGATCGGAAGGCTTGACGAGAACGTGTTCTGATTGACGATCCCACGCGGTCGCGTGGGCCGAATCGACGACGAGGACCCCGTGCCTGTCGACCGCGCTTTGCTTTCTGGTTTCTGTTGAGTCAATCACGTAGGCCCCGATCCACTTTCGGAAGTTGCTTTGGGTACCCAATCGCGGGGGAAGCTCCGTCTCGCGCCATTCAATTTGCATGATGCCCGGCTCCGGAATCGACACGTCCACTTGGACGTGTCCGATCGACTCTCCGTCCTCAAACAGTTCGAATCGCACCGGGGCGCGGGCGGCGTACTGGATGCCGCGCTCCCGATCGTAGGTGAAAATGTGGCCCCGCCACCGGATCTCTTTCTTTGAGCTGTCTACGTCTGACCGAACAGCCTCTAGCCAGATGTACCGAGTCTCGGTATCCTGTACTTCCACTTCTCGCAGGGCACGTAATTCTTTGCCCGTATAAGTGTGAGTGTAGGAAAGGGAATCCCCGACCTCTGCAATCAGATATGCAGTACTGTTTTCTCCATTGGGAGAGGCCATCCGAACGATATAGAGTAGCGCATTCTCGCTGAGCCGTAGGCTGTCACCGGTAGGCTGCACGTATTCCGGGAGCCGTGCCGGATCGGTGCTGTGCCCGTAGGATTGGGCCCACCGGCAGGTAAGTTCGTGGAGGGACGAGGCCACGTAGTCTCCCATAAAGGCATAGTTTCTCGTGATTTCGTTCTTGTACAGTCCTCCATCCCTGTACGACGTATCCACGTTGCAGGCCCTCACCGGGATCGGCTGACTTGTGTCCGGGCGAGGGGCCACCGCCTCTGTTGCCTGAGATCCGAGGCGCAGTGGATCCGTGCCCCCTACCTCGGTTGAGGACTCCATTCCAAAACACAGAACCGCTCCCCAGAGAAGCAAGGCGCCGCAGCTGGGCGTAAGCAAGACGTGAGAGTTGAATGTCATCGTGTAAGTCGCAGGCTTTGTATGGTCAATGCATCCGTTCCATCGCTGGTCGTCGTTTGTCACGAGCTGCGGGTCTACGCCGAACCGCTCCCCATCTCAAAGTCGGTGAGAATCGCGTCCTGGTTCGGGTCCTCCGGGCGCTCGCCTTCGTTCCATCCGACCCATGCCGAGGTCACATTACCCTCCTCATCTTCCTCGTACAGTTCGGCTTCCATCCCTCTCTGGATGAAGTCTTCCCGGCTTTCATTCGCTCGTCTGGTCTTGCCCATCGTCTCGACGATCTCTTCAACCAGGTCATCGGAGGCGTACCGAAGAATTTTCCCGGCGCGGCCGGCCGGATCGGTCATGCCGGAGTCCATCCGGGCCCGCAGCAGGAGGACCACCAGTCTCAGCTCTTGGTCGCGGGTGGGGGGCAGGTCCTCGGCCGAGGTAACGCCCCACTCCTCGAGCTTCTGTATGACGGAGGTCTGACGGAAGACCGCATCTGGACCAGGAGGTAAAGCAAACCACCTGTTTCCAACCGGCTCCCAGACAGAAGAGGGATAGTTGATGTGCCAGCCCAGTAGCAGAGCCTGGGAGAGGTCCCGCGAAAACAGGTCATCAAGCTCAATCTCGATCGCGTGCGTTTCACCGTCGACCGTTACGCCGAAACTCAGCGTCTGGCTCATAATAGTGTCGAGCCGCTTGAGGCCCGACCGCAGCATCGGCTCGCGAAAGGCCGGGTCCTTATAGGCCTTCGCGAACCGGTAGGGCCCCTTGAGCTCGTTTCGAAACCGCTCCTTCTAGTCGGGGGCGCTTAGCACCGTGTCCCCGATCTGCCTTCGGGACTCCGAACTGCATCTCACCGTCGCCAACTGACAACTGGTTTCCAACGTGTCGCTGAAACACCTCCTCAAACGTTTCACGCTCGTCCTCGTCCAGTATCGCCTCTCCTTCCCAACAACCCTCTGAGCGAGGGGCTCCGCAGAGAAGCGTTGTTCCGTGCAGGAGGAGAGACGGATTGTTAGTAAGTTCCGGGCACGTGATGGAGATTCCGCTTGTCCGTCTCGGTTGTGTCGATGACGTGGCGCCCGATCCATTTGTGGAAGTTGCTCCTGCGGTTGAGCCTCGTTGGAAGCGTCTCGGAGTCTGGAATGTCTCGTGCCTCTATCTTCATGATGCCCGGCTCCGGAATCGACACGTCCACCTGGACATACCCGATCGACTCTCCGTCTTCAAACATCTCGAATCGCACCGGGGCGCGGGCGGCGTACTGGATGCCGCGTTGTCGGTCGTAGGTGAAGATGCGGCCCCACCATCTCACCTCTGTGCTGTCTGAGGCTGGATCAACATACTCTAGCCAGATGTAGCGGGTATCTGTGCCCGGTACTTCCACCTCGCGCAGGGTGCGTAATTCCTTGCCTTTATGAGCGTGGGTGTAAGAGAGGGAATCGCCGATTTCGGCGATCAAATATGCCTTCTTGTTCTCTCCCGAGGGAGGGGCCATCCGGACGATGTAGAGCAGGACGTTTTCGGTGAGCCGTAGGCTATCGCCGGTCGGTTGCACGTATTTCGGCAGCCGCCCCGGATCGGTGCTGTGCCCGTAGGATTGGGCCCACCGACAGGTAAGGTTGTGGAGGGACGGAGCCACGTAATGGCCCATGCTCCTATAACTATCGGTGATTTCATTCTCGTAGAGCTGCACAGTCCGGTACGACGTGTCGACACTGCAGGGCTTCGCCGGGATCGGATGGGCGGTGTCCGGGGGAACGGTTCTTACCGCCGTTAGCTGAGACGCGAATTGAAGCGGGTCCGTGCCACCGATCTCGGTTGAAGATTCCATTCCGTAACACAGGACCGCTCCCCAGAGCAAGAAGGCCCCAAACCCGGTCGCAACAAAAGTTCGGGACTCAAAGATTCTCATCGGTGTGGTCGATAGCAGTGCATATTTAGTGAGCGAGCTCCGTCAACAGGGGGATTCCCCCGAGTGTCGAGGTTACGCCGAACGGCTTTCCTCCCATAAGTCTGTGAGAATCGCGTCCTGGTTCGGGTCCTCCGGGCGCTCGCCTTCGTTCCATCCCGCCCATGCTGACGTCTTGACGTCGCCGTTGTCCTCTTCTTCGTACAGTTCGGCTTTGAATCCTCTCTCAATAAAGTCCATCTGGCTTTCCGTCTCTCCTCTGGTAAAGCCCATCGTCTCGACGATTTCTTCAACAAGGTCGTTGGGGGCATACCGTAGAATTTTCCCCGCGCGACCGGCTGGATCGGTCATGGGAGAGTCCATCCGGGCGCGTAGCAGGAGAACCACGAGTCTCAGCTCCTGGTCGCGGGTGAGGCGCAGATCCTCAGCGGAGGTGATTTCCCACTCCGAGAGTTTTTGTACGACGGAGCTCTTTTGGATATCATCTTCAGGATCAGGCGCTGTACGGAACCATTCGCTGTTTTCCGGCTCCCACACCGGAGCGGGATAGTTGATGTGCCAGCCCAGCAGCAGGGCCTGCGAGAGGTCCCGTGAAAACAGGTCATCAAGCTCAACCGTGATTTCGTGATCAGTTCCGTCAACGGTGACGGTGAAGCTGATCTCCTGGCTCATGACTGTGTCGAGCCGCTTGAAGCCCAGTCGCAGCATTGGCTCGCGAAATTCCGGGTCCTTGTAGGCCTTCGCGAACCGGTAGGGCCACTTGAGCTCATTCCGAAACCGCTCCTTCTGGCCCGGGGCGCTTAGCACCGTGTCCCCGATCTTCGGATGGGCCTTGGGCACCCCGGACTGAAATTCGCCGTCCGCAAACGAGAGTTTGTCCCCGATGTGTCTCCGCAACGCGTCTTCAAACGTCTCTCGCTCGGAATCGCTCAGAACAGCCTCACCGTCGTATTCCGAAGGATTCAGAAGGCAATCGATTGCACCAAAGAGTTCTCCTTTGTACGTGTTGGTCTCATCAAAGGGATCTTTGGCCCCCGCCGTCTTCTGAAGCGGGCCGACCGACAGGTAGGCGGAATCAAACGTGTTTATGGCCGCCAGGGTACCCTCGATGTAGCTCAGGGAGGCCCACACCCGTCGTTCGAACTCAGAGAACGCGTCTCTGGGGATCCCGTCTGCCTCTTCCGCCATCAGCATTTCGTAGAGGTTTGGGCTCTCGTCCGGGTTGTGCGCGAGTCCTCGCGTGCCCGTGGGAGGGTACGTCTGCGTGTACCCTAATTTCCAGGTCTCGTCGATCCCTTCTACGTACACGTTCTGTCCGTCTCCTCCTGCATGTGCCCACACCTCCTCGTTGGTCCTCACGGGCTGGGGTTCTCCGTCGTTTTCGAGGTAGAACCACGGATGCGTCGCAGCAAGCGCCTTCAGCACGGTCACCGGGTGGTAGTGCCACACCTTCCGGCTGTCGGGGAGCTCCACGCCCGCGTCCTCGGCCTCGCCCCACCACTGCAGCGCCTCAAAGGGATCGAGGTGCTCCTCTTTACTGTGCCGGGGGCTCTTCTCCAGAACCGATTCGACGTCCTTGATCCCCCATTCGCTCACGTGCTTCACCGCGTAGGTGCGCAGCGTCTTCCCCGTCTCCAGAAAATGCACCGTCTTCTTCTCGTCGAGCGACTTGCTCAGGTAAGCATCCGGGTCCGGCAGATCCGGGGCCTCCTCTCGCTTCTGATCGATGAGGGCCGAGGCTTCCGACTCCTTCGGGTCGCAGACCAGGTCCGAGGCGGAGTCTTCCACCGCCGTCCACGGGGGAAGGGCCGGCTGCCCGTCGGACGCGGCCTCCCCATTGCCGGATTCGCCGTCGGACGAGCCGTCGCCGTTTGAGGAAGCGCCGTTCGAGGACGTGCCGTTCGAGGACGCGTTGCCGGAAGAGACCTCCTCCTCGCCGAGGCCGAAGATCTTCTCGCCCGAGAAGACCTCCCAGTGCACCGTGGGCGCCCGCTCGATGGGCTCCGGGTGGGGGACGTCGCTTCCCATCAGCTCCCGGGCGTTCGCGATGGCCTCGTCCATCATGTCCTCAAACGCGTCGGCCCAGTCGAACTCGAGCCCGAATTCCCCACCCGACCACAGCATCGTGCCCGGCTCGACGGGCACGTCGAGTGCGGCCACGTTCCCCTGTCGGAGGGTGTCGACGGCCGCTTCCGTTACGGGCGGTTCGGTCTCCTCGGTCTTGTCCAGGTCCGCGTAGCCGGTGGGCACGAAGCTGTAGTCGAGGCTCCCCAGAGGCCGGACCTCTTGCCACTGAGTGCCACCAGCGCTCACCGGGACCGAAAGGGGCACGAGCCGCTGCCCAGGCACCACCCGCGCCGAGGCGCCCTCTCCGAGGCCCGAGCCATCGGGCTCCTCGCGAAGGCGGAGGCCCGACCCGTCGGTGACCCGCAGGTGCGGTTCTGTGGAGAGCCACGGAACGTTAGCCGGCGTCTGCGCGGGCCCCTCCAGGGCCGTCGGCAGCAGGTGCGCGTAGACCACGAAGTAGGGAGTGGCCTCCTCCGAGCCGGGCGCGGCGCCGGGCGGCCAGGTGTGCTTCGTCAGGAGGAAATTGGTGTGCCCGTATTCGCACGTGGCCCGCTCCGGGTCCGGGTCCAGGCGGGCGGCCACGATGCGTCCGGACGTGCAGGCGTACACCGGCGGCGTCTCGCCGAGCGACAGGTGCACGCCGCCGTGCCAAAGGCCGTTGGCCCCCACCGGGTACATGCCGCCGGTGGGAGCGGCAACCGAGAGATTGTACAGGGATTCGAGCGCTTCGGAATCTACCTCCGGTTCGGCAATGTCAAGGGGAAACGAGATCATAGTCAGTCCTCGAGAATCGGAACGATACGCAAAGGAAGAAATGAGCGGTCTTCTATCCGGCCGAGCGTCCGACTGGGCCGCCTTTCGGCTAGCCGGTGGGCAGAGGAGCGCCGGCCCGGTTCACCCACACGCGCCACGACGCCCCGGTGGCGACGGTCGCGACCGGGGGACCGTCCGGGGCGATGTCGGCAACCACGTGCTGGGCGTTGTCCGTTTCCTCTCCCGGCTCGTCCGCCGCCCCGCCCAGCTCCGGCAATTTCACCTTCACCGGGCCCGGCGGAATCTCCTTGAGCTCCACCGTGCCGGATCCGTTCGTGGTTTTGGTCTGGGTTGACCTGTCCGCCAGGGTCAGCTCCACGTCCTGCTCCGGGTAGGGCGCCCCGCTTTGGGCGTTGACCACCTGCAGCGTCAGGTCGTCCACGAATCGCATCACCCCTTTGCTCTTCGCGTCCTGCGAGTCGGCTTGGATGCCGCTCACGTCCACCGTGTAGAAAAACTGCGGCTGCACGTAGCCCTCCGGCGCCTTCCACTCCGGCACGACGTCCGACGTGTCACCGGGGTACTGGAACCGGTACATCACCTCCACGGCCCCATTTTCTACCCGAGGCCGCAGCCGCGTCACCGGGACGTGCGCCCCGCGCTCCTTGTACTCAAAGATGCGGACGGTCGCCCGGCGGCCGTCGGGCGCGCCTTTCGCGTCGGCCGTGAGCGTGAGAATGTCTCCGCGTTTGACTTCTTCCTGCGACCACCGCGCCCCGCGGACCCGCACCGGCTCGGTCACCTTCAGGGCCTCCGACTCGGCCGAGAGGCCGTGGTTCGGCATCTTGACCTTCGCCAGGAGGCCGCCTTTCGCCTTTTGCGGCACCCGGAGCCGGAGATTCATGTCCTCGCCCGCGAGCCGGCCGTCGAGGGTATTGTGGACGGTCCCCTGCGCGTCGAGGAGCTGGACCTGGAGACGAGAGCCCTCGGCGCAGAAGAGCGTGCGGATTTCGAGGCCGATCTCCCCACCGGGGGCGGCCTGCCGTCGGTCGAAGCGGACGGCGTCGATTTCGGAGGGAAGGGTGAAGACGTGTGTCTCGTCGGTCGAGCCGGTAAATTTGGGCATGGAAGGAGAGGAAGCGCCTCAGAGAAAATAAATAAAGCGTAAATGATGCATTTTCTTATTTTACCTTACCCGGACGTAACCATGATGTCAATGGAATTTTCAGTTTACAAAATGTGAGTTCGGACACTTTCGAGGGGCTACGAGAAGCGGTTTCACATCCTCGTCCGGGTACGGCATCCCTTCTCAAAGAGAGGGATCGCCACCCGTAGCCGTCGGTACGTAGGAACAGATGTCGTCAAAGCGTATCTCTCTTCCAAGTCTAGATCGGCTCTCAACATTTTTTCCTCCGTCCTCCTCGTCGTCCTCGGCCTGATCCACCTCGGCTTGTGGGGCATCCTCCTGGCCAATCTAGGGTATCTCCGATCTCACTCGGTTGACTCATCCGTTGCTCTCCCCGACCTCACGATCTGCATCCCCGCCCGCAACGAGGCAAAGAATCTCCGTCGTCTCCTCCCCTCTCTGCTGAAGCAAGATTACCCGTCAGTCGAGTTCATCGTTTGGGACGACGGGTCGGAGGATGACACCTGGGAGGTGTTGCAGTCGGTTGACGATCCGCGCCTCCACATCCATCGAGGCGATGGGCCCCCAGACGGATGGGTCGGAAAGGTCCACGCCCTCTACCAATGCACGCGCCGAGCCACCGGCGATTGCTACCTTTTTTTGGACGCCGATGCCGAGCTTACCGACGCCACGGCCCTCCAGCGACTCGTCCAACAACACGTCTCTGCCTCCACAACGGTCTCGTCCGGATTCACCCGGCTGCAGGGCGGAGCCAAGCTCCTCGTGAGTCTGGTCCCCTACGCCATTCTCACCGGCCTTCCCTGGCCACTCGTAGCGCGCACCTCCCTCCCGTCCCTGAGCGCCCTCAACGGCCAGTGCTGGTGCATCGACGCCGACATCTATCACTCGTTCGAACCGCACGCGGAAAAGAAAAACGCGGTCCTCGAAGACGTGACCATCGGCCGGTATCTCAAGCGCATGGGTCATCCCCCAACCTTTCTGGACGTACAGTCGTCCGTCAAGATTTACATGTACGAAGGCCTTCGGGACGCCTGGCGGGGCTTTCGCAAGAACGCGTACCTGCTGATGGGCGGGACGGTCTTCTCGTTTTTTGCTACATTCGGCTATTTCGCCCTCACCTGGCTTGTCTCCCCTTTACTGTCAGCCTGGTTTCTCGCGTCCCTCTATGGCCTCAAGTTCGTAAGCGACCGGGCGAGTGGCTTCTCGCTGGCAACCACGCTCCTTGCCCCCGTCTCCTTCGTGCTTGCGCTTGCTCTTCAACTTGATTCTGCCGTTCATCATTGGTCCGACCGAGTCGCCTGGAAGGGCCGGGCCGTTCCTGCCTCCGGTGATTAGACATTTCACACGGGCGTGCCATAGGTTGCGGTACCGCTTACACCGCTTACTGACTTCTTTCTTCGACATGCGGTTTGGCCTCATCTTTTCCCTCCTCCTTGCCATCGTAGCGGTCATTTTTGCACTGCAAAATCCGCAGCCGATGGACGTGAACCTGCTTTTTTTCCAAACTGAGGGGTCAACCGCCCTCGTGCTCATCCTTACCTTTGGGTTCGGCGTGGTGGTAGGATTGTTGAGTTCTCTCCCGGGACGTATCCGGGCCCGCCGAGAGCTGAAGGCCTTAAAAAAGCAGCGGTCCTCCAGCGAAACGTCGTCCTCAGCTGCCTCGTCGAGTCCCAACGCTCCCTCTCCCAGCGATCCATCCGAGTCTCCGGCTTAATCACGACAGCCCGGAGTTCCATCGTCCCGACCTTTCCTCTGCTTCCTCCCGCCGCCGTCCGTGCTCCGCCCTCTACCACTTCGTCCTGGTTCCCCCATTGCCGTGGTGGCTCCGGCTAGTGCCCCTCGTGATCTGGACCGGTACCAGGCCGGACTCGCTCAACTTCGGTCGCATTACGAGGTGCGAACAGCTTGGACCTCGGGACAGGAGCGTGGATACCTGGCCGCTCCCGACTCCGCTCGAACCGCAGCCCTCCACGAGGCCATTCGGGATGCCGACATCCGCGCTATTATCTGCGTGCGGGGAGGGTACGGATGTCTGCGCCTCCTTCCGCACCTCGACTGGACGCTGGCCCGTACCCACCCCACCCTCCTGGTCGGCTACAGCGACGTAACGGCGCTCCACCTCGCTTTCTATGCCCGGGCCGAATGGACAGGCCTTTCGGGACCGGTGGTTACCGAGTGGGGGGACATCGATGCGGAGACGACCGAGCCGTTCCGGGCCCTGGCCGAAGGAGAAACCCCGACGCTTGGCTCCAATGCCCTCTCCCCACTCTGCTCCGGCACGGCGACCGGCCCGCTGCTGGGCGGCAACCTGTCGGTCCTGACCCGACTCGTGGGCACGCCGTACGCCCCCGACTGGGAAGGCGCGCTCCTCGTGCTCGAAGACGTCGCCGAAGCTCCCTACCGGATTGACCGGATGTTCGCTCACCTCCAGCACGCAGGCGTACTCGACGCCGTTTCCGGCGTCATCCTTGGGACCTTTCGCCCCGGAGAGCCGCCCACCGACCGCCCGACACTGTCCCTTGACACGGTCATTTCCGATTACTTTGAGGATCGACCGTATCCGGTGGCCACAGGCCTCCCCTACGGCCACCTGCTGCCCCGGTGCTCCCTCCCCATCGGGGTGCCTGCGGCCCTGAACGTCGAAGAAGACACTTCCCACCTTCAAGTATTACAGTCGATCGTCGCTGAGTAGAAGCAAACCCTCCATCTAGAAAACTTGCCGCCGTGCCTCATACAGTCACGTGGCACAACCGAAGGCCAAACGCTTTTTTTGAAAAGCAGTGCTCGTCCCGATGGCCAACTGGGACCAACACATTCGAACCTGCCTGACCAACCCCTGGGCTTTCGAAGAGGACCCGGACTTTCGGGATCATCTGCGGTCGAGCATGCACATCACCCTTCGCTGGTTCAGCACAATCGGGATCCTGCTCTCTACGGTGTACCTGCTGGTGCTATCGGCACTGCAAGTGCCCCTGACGGACGTGAGCATCGCCTCTCTTCCGCTCGAAACGGCCCTTCGGATGGGCAACGGCCTGCTGGCCACTGCCTTCTGCATCATCGGCATCATGGCGGCCCGGTCGGGGTGCTCCCTCTGGGAGGGACGAGTACTGATTACGGTCATGGTAGCGGTGGTGAGCATAGGCGGACTTCCACATGGCCTTCTGACGGGGGCGCTCAATACCGATCGCTTCACGCTTCTCTACCTGGTCGCGGTACTGGCCGTCCCCCTCCAAGGATGGCAAACCTTGTCCCTGGGCATCGGCCTTCTGCTCATTATCGCAGCAGGGGGACAATTCGGGCCCCAACTTTTCTTAGGCACGCCGTCCCCACTACCGATTCTGGGGCCGTTGCTCCAGATGGGCGCCTTTACGCTTCTGCTGACCGGGGGCACCGTCCTGTTCCTCGCCTATCGCTACGATCAATTCCAGGCGCGCCGGAGCACGCGACAGGCCCTGCAGACGAGCCGCACCCTCTTGCACCGCACCGAGGAGATGGCGAAGGTCGGCGGATGGGAATTCGACGTGACCAGCGGACGGATGTCGTGGACCGAGGAGCTGTACCGAATCCACGCCGTCCCCCTGCGCTACGAGCCCGACCTCTCCTCGTCTATCGATTTCTATGCGCCGGAAGCCCAGCCGGTGTTTCGCTCGGCGCTTCACCGCTGCCTGGAGGAGGGACAGTCCTTTCAACTGGAACTCCCCTTCGACACCGCCCATGGCTCGCGCCGGTGGGTGCGCACCCGAGGCGAGGCGCACGTTGAAGACGGGGTAACCACCCGTGTAACGGGAATTGTTCACGACATCACCGACCGGAAAGAAATGGAACGGGAGCTGCAAGATAGTGAGCAGCGGCTCCGGCGGGCTCAGCGCATTGCCCACCTTGGCAACTGGGAGCGCGATCTCGAAACCGGTACCTTGCTGTTGTCCGATGAACTGCGTCGCATCTTCGGCTGGGAAGCAGACGCGGAGATCACCTACGACACGTTCCTCGCGTCCGTCCACCCGGACGACCGGGATGCAGTTCGACATGCCCGAGCCGACGCGCTGGACGGCACCGCTCCCCTCAACGTCGAGTATCGAATTCAGCGTGCTGACGACGCAGAGCGGGTCGTGCACGAACGCGGCGAAGTACACCGCAAAGACGGCCACCCCGTCCGCCTATCGGGAACAGTGCTCGACATTACCGACCGAAAAGAGATGGAGCGGGAAGTGCGCCAGAGCCGCATGGCGCTCGCAGAGGCCCAAAAGATTGCACAAACCGGCCACTTGACCATCAATCTCGTCGCAAACACGGTCCAACTCACCGAGGCCTCCGGCCGGTTGCTGGGCCTCGACCCGGACGTGGACCACGAGGTCAACGATCTGCTTCACCTCGTCCACCGAGAAGACCGAGATCAGGTACGGCACGCATTCGCCCGTATGCATCACGAGCCTGTCCACGAGCTTGAGTACCGGATCTCGCCCAACAATGCCAACACCGTACGCTGGATTCGGGAACGGGGCCGCCCCCTGAAGGACGAGACAGGAGATACCGAGCAGATCTTTGGCGTCCTCACCGACGTGACCGAACTGAAGGAGCGGGCGCACGAACGGGAGGAACGGGAATTGAAAATCGAAGCCCTCTACGCGGCAACCGGCCGCCTCATCAAAGCCACGAGCCGAAGTGAGGTCGCAGCCCTCATTGAAGAGCTCGTGCTCAACACTTTTCAGTATCCCTTCACCAGCGTGCAGCTTCGAGATGACGACCAGTTGCTGCCCGTTCGAATCTCTCCTCAGATGCGGGAACTGGTCCCCGAACGCCCGTCTCACCACGTGGGGGAAGAAACAATCGCTGCTCGTGCGTATCGTTCGGGCAATACTCTCGTGATCGAGGACCTGGACGACGAGCAGGTGGCCTTCGACAGTGGCCCGCTCCGAACCTGGGCCTGCATCCCGCTCGGAAGTCGCGGCCTCCTCTCCATTGGAAGCCCCCAAGTGGGCGGCATCGACGAATTCGACCTGCGTCTCGTGGAAATTCTGGCCAGCAACGCGGCCGTGGTTCTCGACCGCATCGAGCGCGAGCAAGAGCTGGTACAGGCCAAGGAGACTGCCGAGGAAGCCAGCGAACTGAAGTCGGCCTTCCTCGCCAACATGAGTCATGAAATTCGCACGCCCCTCACGTCCATCATTGGTTTTGCCGAGGCCATCGGCGAGCAGCACACAGATGCGCCGTCGCCGGACGGCGACGGACAGGACCCGACGCAGTTTGCCTCCCTCATCGAAAAAAGTGGGCGACGCCTCCTCGAAACCCTCAACTCCGTCCTCGACTTTTCTCAGCTGGAAGCGGGCTCAATGCACCTGCGGCCGGCCCAGATCAACCTCCTCCCGGAAATCCGAGAAACCGTTGACCTCTTCCAACCACGAGCTCGCGAAACGAGCATCGATCTCACCATGGACCTGCCCGATGCGCCCGTGACTGCCTACGCCGATGCCGAAGCTATACGGCGCGTACTCCGGAACCTCATCAGCAACGCCGTCAAGTTTACCGACTCGGGCGATGCTGTGACCGTGCGTGCCCAAACCACATCGGACTGGGCGCACATTGAGGTGGAGGATACCGGCATTGGCATCGATCCGGCATTCGTCCCTCACCTGTTCGACGCCTTCGAGCAGGAATCATCGGGAAATAAACGAACACACGAAGGCAGCGGACTGGGCCTGGCCGTGGCGAAGCGACTCGTGAATCTGATGCACGGCACGATCGACGTGGACACCACGAAGGGAGAGGGCACTCGCTTTACGGTACGGCTCCCGTCCGACCCACCTGCAACAGCCAAGGGCCCCTCGTCGACGGCCCCTTCCTCTCCTGCGGCTGACTGAGCGCCGTTCGTGGTCAGATAATGTCGTCTGGCCCGTGCTTTAGGACCGGACCGTCGTAGCCAAAAAGGGTCTGCAGCACCTTCGTAAATGCGGGCGACTGCTTCTGCACGAACCACTGATCGGCCACGCGCCGCACGCCTTCGCCCCAGGCTGGATACGGATGGATCGTGTCGCCGATGTTGCGAAGCGTGACGCCATTTCGCATTGCCAAGGTGAACGAGGTAATGAGCTCGCCCGCCCGTGCGCCGAGGACGCTCGCTCCCAATATTTTTCCAGTGAGGGATTTGGCGTGTACCTTGATCAGGCCGGTGGTTTCGCCCTCCGTCACCGCACGGTCGAGCTTGCTGTACGGAAAGCGATACGTCTCGTATGACGTGCCGTCCCCGTCGAGCTGGCGCGCCGTTGCTCCTACGTGCGCCAGCTCAGGATCGGTGTACGTCACCCACGGCACATGCTTGGCGTCAATTGTGCTCGGCATCTTGAGCAGAGCATTCGTCACGGCAATTTTCGCCATATGGTTGCTCATGTGGGTAAACTGGTAGCGTCCCGTGACGTCGCCCACGGCAAAGATATGTCCCTGACTCGTACGACATCGGTCATCCACGCTGATGCCCTGTCGGGTATATTCGACCCCCGCCGCTTCCAAATTTAGGCCGTCCACGTTCGCCGAGCGCCCCGTGGCCAACAGCAAGGCATCCGCCTCCACCGTAGTCGACTTTTGCCCCGCCGCCGTGACGGCAACCCCACCGTTCACCGGTGCCACCTGCTCTACGGGCCCGCCAAGCACGTATCGAACCCCCTCCTCCTCCAAATGCTCGCGTAGCCGTTCCGTCAGCTCTGGGTCGTCGTTCGGAAGAATGCGCGCCTCCATGTCCAACACTGTCACGTCCGTGCCGAGGCGCGTGAAGGCCTGCGCCATTTCGGTGCCGATAGGACCGGCGCCCACAATGGCCAATCGGTCCGGCTGCTCGGAAAAGGTCCCCGGCTCAAAAAGCGTCTCAGTCGTCAGGGCATCGACCTCTTCCAGTCCCTCAATCGGAGGGACAAGCGGACGTGCCCCGGTTGCTACGATGATGTATCGCCCTGTAATTTGCTCGGTCGTTCCGTCGTCCCGGTGCACCGCCACCGTGTGGGAATCGATGAAATGGGCCGCCCCCTCATGCACGTCAATGTCCATCTCCTCAAAAATCTCGGGACGGTCGGCATCGTGATATACCTCAGCCCGTACGGAGCGCACGTGCTCCATCACGCCCGAAAAGTCAATCTCGATTTCCTGGTCCGTGAGGCCGTACGTACTGGCCGTCCGGGCCTGCTGGGCGACCTTGGCCGCTTTCAACAAGGTCTTGCTGGGCACACACCCCGTCCACGTGCAATCGCCGCCGAGGGCATCGCGCTCAACCAGAGCGGTCTTGGCGCCGAAGTTGGTCGCAATGCCGGCAGCAGAGAGCCCACCGGCCCCCCCACCAATCACGAGTACGTCGTAGTCGGGAGACATGAGACTGCAGAAGCGTTGTGAAAACGAAGGATAAGCGCCCCGAAGCCCTCCGAGGAAGGGGTTGAGTACGTCTCCCCTCCGGACTCGACGTTACGCCCCGTGCCCGTCCGGGGTACGAAATATAGAGAATTCCTCGTCACGGGACCACCCAACCTCCCTCAAATGCGTCCGCTTCTGCATCGAACTGAAACTGCGCGCGGTAGTGCCCTTCGGGATGGAGATGAAGCCAGTCGATTCCGTCGATTATCGTTCGCACCACCGCAAAGTTCGGGCGTCCGTCTGCCACATCCTCACGAGTGACGGGATCGGTTTTTACGGCCGCGTCGCGCCCATCCCTTGGGGCCTCCAGGGGGGTCCCAGGGGCGCGCTCCCGAGCATAAAGGTTAAGGGATTCCGGAGACTGCTCCTGCCACATCTCATCCGCAACCGCATCATCGAAATGAAGCGAAGCCGTCCCCGAAAGCCGAATTTGCTCTCGGGTCTCCGGAGTCCAGCCGAGCCACGTGATCTTCTCCTCAGCACGAATGTCGGCCACCTTCTGCGACTGCCGATCCGTATGAAACGCCAGTACTCGCTCGTCGGGATCAGCGTCTCGCAGAATCACAGTGCGGAGCTGCGGCCGCCCGTCGGTGCTGGTACCGAAGGACAGTGCCCGCAGCGGATGCCCGGGCTCCGTCGCGGCCGCCGTCAACCGGTCCCACACGCGACGACGAATGGTCGCGAGGTCGGTAAATCGTTGCATCAGTACTGAAGTCGATCCGGTGAAGTTGCTGAACGAAGGCCGCCGGCTCGCTCCCCTCGACGCTGCATCCCTACCATAAGGAGAGGGCTTCTGACTATCGCTGGACCCGGACGCGAAGGGGATCACAGCCTGAGGCCGAAGCCTCCAACACATCACCCTCCTCAACCGGCCCCACACCCGAGGGGGTTCCGGTGTAGAGAAGATCGCCGGGCTCCAGGGTGAAAATCTGGGAACAGTACTGCACGAGCTCTGCAACCGAGAAGATCATGTGCTCGGTTGAGGCCTCCTGGCGAATCTCGTCGTTGACGCGAAGCTGGAGCGTGAGTGCCTGCGGGGTATCGATTGAGGAGGCTGCAACAATCGGCCCGAGGGGAGCAAACGTATCAAACCCCTTCGCTACCGACCAGGGATGGCGCTGCTCTTTCGCCGTATTCTGCAGGTCTCGGGCCGTCATATCGAGACCCACCGCATATCCTGCAACGTGATCGAGCGCCTTCGCCTGCGGAATGTTGCGTCCTTTGCGCCCGATCACGGCGACCATCTCCACTTCGTGATGAACGTCCTGCGACTGCGGCGGGAGGCGCACCGTATCGCCGGTGCGAATGACGGCGGTCGAGGGTTTCAGAAACACCATGGGGGCGTCCGGCACCTCGCGCTCCATCTCGGCGGCATGGTCGGCATAGTTGCGTCCAATGCACAGGAGCTTGCCGATAGACACGGTACGATCGTCGGGAAGGGTGATCTTCATGCGAAACAGAAGTCCGTCTGTGTGAAGTGTTGGAACGAGTATGCGGGCGGCACGTGCCTGTGAGTCGAAACGGGCTAAAATCAGTCACTCTCGCGTCGGTATCCAACCCGGCGCTCCAAAGCAGAGACACCCATGTACGCGATAGTTGACGTTAAAGACAAGCAGTTTAAAGTCCGAGAGGACGACACCCTCTACGTCCCCTACCACTCGGACGCCGACGTGGACCAGCGGCTCACGCTCGACCGCGTCCTCTTGCTCTCCAACGAGGACGGCGACGTGACGCTGGGGACGCCAACGGTAGACGACGCAACGGTTACGGCCCGCGTGGTTGATCACGTAAAGGGCGACAAAGTAATCGTGTTTAAGAAGAAACGGCGCAAGCGATACCGCGTTAAACGAGGTCACCGTCAGCAGTATACGCAGATTCAGATTGAATCGCTGAACGCTGACGGAGAGGCACCGCCCCCGGCCGACGACGTGGGCACGGACGATGAGGCGGAGACAACCTCGAAAGACGACGCAACGGCGGCCGACGAGTCGACCGAAGAAGCCACAGACGAACCGTCGGCAGACACGGATGCGTCTTCCGATGACGCTGACGCGGAGTCGTCCTCTTCCGACGAGGAGACCTCCTCTTCGGAGACCGATGCCGACCCTTCGGACGACGCCGATGAGGAAGCCGATGCGGACACGGATGACGCCTCCTCTGATGACGACGAGGACAGTCCGTTCGATAAGGAGACGTCGTTCTAACGAGCGTCCTGTCGGGCCTCTGGGCGATCATGCCCCGATCCCTGTTGAGTTTTCCACGCATATTTCCCGCTCATAATCCCTGCGAGGTCGTTATGGCACACAAGAAAGCAATGGGGTCGACCCAGAACGGTCGCGACTCCAACCCGAAATATCTCGGCGTGAAGGCCTACGGCGGCGAGTTTGTAAACGCCGGCAACATCATCGTGCGGCAGCGTGGCACGAAGTTTCATCCCGGCCACAACGTGAGTCGCGGCGGCGACGACACGCTCTTCGCCAAGGCGGAGGGCACGGTTCAGTTTAAGCGCAGTGGCGACCGGAAGTACGTACACGTGGTGCCGGAAGAGGCATAACGCCATCCTACTTCTCCTTTTCGCAAAGCTCCTGTCGCCCCTGGGCGAGAGGAGCTTTTTGCGTTTGCCCCCTCTTTACGTCATTCGCTTCTCATGGAGGACTTCTCGCCCCACACTCGGTTTCGCTTCCCCGACGAGCCCGATGCCATCGAGCTCCGGGCCTTCACGCACGGCCTTCAGCCGGCCACGGTCCCGTCTATGATGGAGCACTTTACGGAGGACTGGCGACGCTTCGGGGTCGATGCCTGGAACAAGGTCCCGAATCACTGGGCCCCCGACAGCGACGACACGGTTGGCTGGTGGACCCTCCCGACCTATCTCGGCGACGAGTTTATTGCCCCTCTCCTTGGGGCCCCTCACGGATCGTGCATTCTGCAGCCTCACGTGCACTGGACGGTTCAGTGCCTCCTTTCGGCCCCTGAAGTGCGCGATCGCGGCGCCGAAATCCTTCTCCCGGACACGGCCTTTCCCTCCGTCCTCCACAGCGTGCAGCAGTGGGACGACCTTCAGTCGTTTCGTCCGCAGATTGTCCCGTCGACGGAAGAGAACCGCGTCCACCGGGAGGCGCTCCTCAACGCGATTGGCCCCAACACGGCGATGGTGGCCCTAAGCCACGTTGGCTTCACGACCGGGGCCCGTCTGCCCACCTCCTTCCTACAACGCGTGGCCGAGCGAGCGCATGCCCATGACGCCCTCGTTCTTCTCGACGGCTACCATGCGGCCGGGTCGATGCCGGTGGACGTGACGGCTCTGGGGTGCGACCTGTACGTCGGTGGACTACTGAAGGAAGGATGTGGCTCGTCCGGCAACACCTTCCTGTATATCCGGAACGGGCTTGAGCTCACCCCTCGCCTCACCGGCTGGTTCGGAGACGCTGCTCCGTTCGAATTTCGACAGTCGCCGGAGCCGCACCCGGACGTGCGGCGCCGATTTCTCGGGGGCACGACGGCCGTGGCGCCAATGTATCACGCCGTCGAAGGCGTTCGGATTCTGCTGGATCTCGGCCTCGACACGGTGCGGGCCCACTCGCTTCGGCTAACCGATCTCGCCATTGAACGAGTCGATAGTGCCGATCTATCGCTCCGATCGCCCCGCCGCCCGGCAGCCCGCAGCGCCATGATTCTTCTAGAGGTGCCCGACGCCCACAAGCTCACGGCCCACCTCAAAGCACAACACATCTACACCGACAGCCGGCAGAACGAGGTGGTGCGCATGGCCCCCTTCCTCTGGAATACCGAAGCGGACGTCCATACCACCTTCGATCACATAGAGGGCGCCTTGGCCTCCGGGGCCTATCGGCACACGTCCGTGTCGACCTCTGGTCCCGTAACCTAAGCCTTCTCCATCCCTTCTCCCTCCGTCGGAGCTGACGCCGGCGAGGGCGTGCGTCTCCCTGTACGAGGATCGAGGTGAAAGAAGGCCACCAGGGCCGCAAACAGTTCCGCGTGGTGATCCGCCATTCGATCCGGCTGCTCAAAGAACGTCTCGACGGCTACGGCGAAAAACTCGGACGGAGCCTCTGCCGCATACGGTCGCAGGATGGACTGCCCGTTCCGCACCCGACGCATCTCGCGCCGCATCAGCGTTTGCCAGTCTCCTGCCGAGGCCGGTGCCACCAGTGAGGGGACGCCGTCCGCCCCCTCATTGTCGAAATCAAAGAGGTGTGCCAGCTCGTGAAGCACCACATTGTCGGCGTCGGCGGCATCGGCCCAGCTGTCCCTCACCGCCGGGGCAGTCAAAATGATGGGCCCCTGCTGGTGCGCCATGCCGTCGTAGGCCGCGTCGGCGCTGTCGTAGTAGGCATCATTGAAGCGACGCGGATAAAACAGGACCGAGCGGCTCCCGGGCAGCTCCCAGTCGGGACGCCCGTGCAGGAGCACGGCGCCGGCCGCCGCTACACTCAGCCGGAGATCGTCGGTCACCGTCACGCCCTGTACGCCTTCGAACGAATACTCGTCCATCAGGAACTGTACGTCGCGCTCGAAGCGAGTGCGGGCCGCTGGGGCGAGCTGGGGGTACAACGGCACGTGCGTGCGGAGCCAGGCTTGTGCCTCTGTGGGAAGCGACGTGCGCGCCAATCGCCAGCGGCGGAGTGGCTGCCGGAGCCCAACGGCCAGAATGATGGCCCCGGGAACGAGTCCCAAAAAACCAAGTTCGAGACGAATCTGTGCTCCAATGACCGCCACCGCCCCGCCGACGACAATAGCGAGGAGACTTGTGGTAAGAAGTGAGGATCGACGGACAATGCGCATGAAACCCCGAAACCCGTGGAGAAGACGGTTCAGTGCGGCCAGCGACACCGCTCTTTTGAGAACGACCGCCCCCCTCCAGATGTGCCGTTCTGCCTCCTGTCGAGCCAAACAGCGATGCACACTGACAGTGCCTCCCCCGAAAGCACACGCTAACAGGCAATTCAGTGGTCCAGGCCGCTCCCTCCCGAACAATTGTCCTTCCTCAAAAGTACGGTAGGAAGGTTTGCCAACGGGCCGACCTCTCGGCCGCAGCGCGTGTCTCTTCAACGAAAACCATCTTGGATCTATGGGTGCGATGAACAAACTCCGGGAAAACACCGGAGTCATTCTTTGGATTCTGGTGCTGTCGTTCGGCATCATCTGGACGTTGCAGGACTCCAACGTCTTTGAGGCCATGAATCAGCCGAGCCAGAACGCAGCGATGGTCAATGACCAGACCATCAGCAATCAGGAGTACAACCAGGCCGTCGACCGACAGCGGGAGCAACTCAGTCAGCGGATGGAAGGCGAGCTCTCTGCCCGCATGGAGGAAATGGTTCGCCAGCGGGCCTACGACCAGCTCATCAACAACGCGCTGCTGGAACAGGAAATGAAACGCCTGGGAATCACGGTCACCGATACCGAAATCGAAAACATGGTGTTCGGGGAGAACCCGCACCGGCTGATCCGCCAGCAGTTTGCCGATTCCACGGGACGGATCAACTACCAGTTGCTCCGCAACATGGCGCAGAATCCGCAGGCCAACCCGCAGTTTCTTCAGTTGGAGAACTACCTGAAAGAGCAACGGCGACGCGAAAAGATGTCCTCGCTTGTGCAGTCGTCGGTTTACGTCTCCCAAAAGGACGTAGAAGAGTACTACTGGCAACAGAATGCATCGGCCTCGGCCCAGTACGTGGCACTCCGATACGCCTCTGTGCCGGATGACTCAATTTCCGTCAGCGAGTCGGACCTGCGGTCCTACTACGAAGACAACAAAGAGGATTATGAGCGGAAAAAGACGCTGACGCTCAACTACGTCTCGCTGTCAAAAATTCCGACCGCTGAGGATACTGCCGCCGTCATGAGCGACCTCGAAGAGCTCCGGTCGGAGTTTTCGAATGCCGAGAACGATTCCCTCTTTCTCGAACAGAACGCCTCGGAACGCACCTTCTCCGGCGACTTTCAGACCCCAGACCAGTTGGACGCTGCCGTTGCCGACCTAGTGTACGAGGACCCGACGCCGGGACGTGTCGCGGGCCCCGTTACCAGTGGCAGCCTCGCCCACCTCGTCAAGATTCTCGACACACAGCCCGCGGACGGGGAATACGTCCACGCCTCCCACATTCTGCTCGAATCGGAGGCAGAGGACCCGGCGCTGCGACAGCAACTGCAATCCATCCGTGACAGCATTGAGTCGGGCGCGGCCCGCTTCGACGCAATGGCACGAGAGTACTCCGACGACCAGTCCGCATCCGAAGGAGGCGATCTTGGATGGTTCGGCGAGGGACGCATGGTAGAGGCCTTCTCGGATGCCGCGTTCAATGCCTCCGCCGGCGCCCTCGTTGGACCGGTCAAGTCCGAGTTTGGCTACCACCTCATCCGGGTTCATCAGAAAGCATCACAGGCCGTCCAGGTGGCGGATCTCGCATTTAGTCTGACCCCGAGCCAGGCCACCCTTTCGGAGAAGCGAACGACGCTCGACGATGTGGCCTTCTACGCCGGTGAGAGCAGCACCTTTACCGAGGAAGCCGAACGCCGCGATCTAAACGTGCAGGAAGTCACGGCCGAGGCCGACCAGAGCGCCATCCCAGGCATCGGCCAAAGCCGCGCCCTTACCAACTTCATGGAGACGGCCGAAACCGGCGCCATCAGCGAGGTTATTGAACTCGACGACAAGTTTGTGCTCGCGAAAGTGACGGAGGTGAAGCCGGAAGGCTATCGTCCCTTCTCGGAGGTCAAGGCCCAACTCCGGCCGCAAGTAGAGCTCCAGAAAAAGAAGGAGATCCAGACGCGCCGCATGCGACAGGCCCTAAACCAGAATGGCTTCCAGCAGTTGCCCCAGGTACTGGGCACCCAGATGCGGTCGCAGACCGACATTACGTTCACGACGGAGACGGTGCCCGGCGTCGGCCGCGACCCCTCCTTTGCGGGCACTGTATTTGGACTGGAGGAGGGCGAAACCTCCGGTGTCGTCGGTGGCGAAAATGCAGCCTTCGTGGTCAGCGTCACCTCGATGCAAGAGCCGCCCGCCCTCACGGCCCAGCAGCGGCAGCAGATTCGCCAGAAGCTGGCCAAGCAGCGGCAGCGTGAGGTCTCCCAGCAGTGGATCTCGGCCCTCAAGGAGGACGCCACCATCGAAGACATGCGGCAGCAGTTCCAGTAATCAGGTCACCTGGAGCGACCCGCGGAAGACCGTGACGACGGGGCCTTCGAGGTAGCGCTCGCGGCCCCGGCTCGTCGCCTCGGTGCCGACGGCGAAGGTGCCCCCTTGCGTTTCGATCGTGAGGGGGCCTTCGGGGACGTATTCGGTGGCCTCCGCGATGGCCGCGGCGGCCAGGACGCCAGTGCCACAGGAGAGGGTTTCTGCCTCTACCCCCTTCTCGTAGGTGCGCACGTGCAGCGCGTCGCCGTCTACCTCTACGAAGTTGACATTGGCGCCGGGGGGATGTACCCGGGCATCGCGTCGCAGCGGCGGCGCCCATTCAGCGACGGGAACCGCATCGACGTCGTTCACAAAGATGACGAGGTGTCCGGTGCCGGTATCGACGTAGTGCACCGCCTCGGCACTGAACGGCACAGGTTCTTCCAGCGATACGTTGAGTTCGAGCGCCGTGGCCGGCGGTACGTAAAGCCGCACGCAGTCGGGCCGGTCCCTCGCAACGGTTGCGTGGTACCGACCGGCATCCGTCTCGAATGTCACCTCCGGTCCTTCAAAATCGGCATTAAGAGCAAAGCGCGCCAGGCACCGTGCCCCATTTCCACACATGGTGGCCCAGGATCCGTCGGCGTTTACGTAGCGCATCCGATAGTCCGCCCCTTCAGCCTCCGTGTCCGCAAGGGCCAGCAGGCCGTCCGCCCCCACGCCGTAGTGACGCCGGCACCACGTCGCTGCAAGATCGGACAGCTCTTCGTCAGAGAAGCGATACCAGCGGTTGTCGAGAACCAGAAAGTCGTTTCCGGCCCCGTGCATTTTGGTGAATTCGACGACGAGCGAGGGACTCATGAAAATGAATCGGTCGTTTCTGAATCCAGTGGTGAAGGTGCGGCACGATTCGCAAGCACGGCGCGTATAGGGGGCGTCGGGGCAAGTTTCTCTCCGACTGGAGGACACTCTCAATTCCACAATCTTTCAGAAAACTTCCCTCAACCCGTTGCCTGAGAAACAGCTGAGCATCGAAGGCGCCGATCCGCTTCTTCTCTTCGGTTTCAACGATGTGTACCTACGAAAGATCGAGCGCGCCTTTCCCGACACCCACATTACGGCCCGCGGCACCGAGATCCACCTCCAAGGAGACGAGGACGCCATCGAGAAGGTCGAGCGCGTCTTCAACGAGATGGTGGTTCTCCTCGACCGGAACGACACGCTCACAGAAGACGATGTCGAGACGGTCCTCGCCCTCTTCGACTCCGAGGAGCGCGACGCTCCCTCAACCGGCAGTCCTGATACCATTCTCACGACCCCGGAGGGGGACGTCATTAAGCCGCGGTCTCCGAACCAGGAACGCCTAGTCAACTCCGCCCAATCCAACGACGTCGTGTTTGCGATTGGCCCTGCCGGGACCGGCAAAACATACGTGGCCGTTGCTATGGCCGTTGCCGCCCTCAACGACCATCGGGTAAAGCGCATCGTGCTCTCCCGTCCCGCCGTCGAGGCCGGCGAGCAACTGGGCTTTCTGCCGGGCGACTTCTACGAAAAGGTCGATCCATACCTGCAACCCCTCTACGACGCCATCGGCGACATGATGCCCCGGGAGCAGATGGCCGAATACCTGGAGCAGGACCGTGTGGAGGTGGTCCCCCTGGCCTACATGCGCGGCCGAACGCTGAAGTCCTCCTTC
Organism: Salinibacter sp. 10B; assembly: GCF_002954405.1. Lineage (NCBI taxonomy): Bacteria > Pseudomonadati > Rhodothermota > Rhodothermia > Rhodothermales > Salinibacteraceae > Salinibacter > Salinibacter sp. 10B. The sequence continues at coordinate 1,033,773 of NZ_MQWC01000004.1, forward strand.
GTCATTCTGGATGAGGCGCAGAACGTGACGACCAGCCAGATGAAGATGTTCTTGACGCGGCTCGGCCCGAAGAGCCAAGCCATCATTACGGGGGACATCACTCAGACCGACCTCCAAAACCGGAGTGAGAGTGGTCTAATTCAGGTCCAACACATCCTCAAGGACATTGACGGGATCGACTTTATCTACCTGGAGCGCGAGGACGTAGTGCGCCACCGTCTCGTCCGTGAAATTATTGCGGCCTATGAAGAGCACGATGCCTAGCGCTCTTTAGAGACTGTTTTGATTTCACACGATGGCAGTTCAAGCAGAGCGCGACGACTGCAGATCGTTGCAATCCACCGGGGTGCCAGCTGAGCAACGGACGAGTCTGCTGGTGTCCAAACACGAGGCCCCCGAGAATCGTGAACGCGGTCTCCCGCAACTCTCAGCAGTCCCATGGGATTGGGTGAGCAGCTTGGGCGCTGCATCGTGAGATGTATGCTACGGGGCAGCAATCGGCCCTGAATGTTCAACTCCAACGGCCTGCTAGTGTAGCCCCTGTCGATCGAGCGCAGACGGGGCTCCATACTGATCATGCCCCCTCGGGTCGGCGCGAATATGTTCGGCCCCGACGGGTTGAACGTAGCCCCTGTGTGGAGATGCCCCTGGACCTTTGTGCGCCGGGCGGCCCCGTGTAACGGTTGCGAAATTCGATGTCCAGCCCGGAACGGTTCCTCTCGTTTCAGAATTCGGAATGGGCGTCCCTAAGGGACTTCTTCGGTCCCAGGCCTTACTGTGGAGTTTGAGGACGGGCGTCTGTCGAGAAGAAAAATCGTTGCGGCCCCCTTTCCTCGCATCCAACAGTAACGGCGTGTGTACTCAACCGTGCCCCAGAACCCACAGGATGGGAGCCGACGCCAATCTACTGGGGCTTTCACACTGGACGTCCCTTTTTTACCTTATCCAGGCATGCCTTCCCTCTGGGCCCGCCGCCCTCGCGTGCCCCACGGCCGCCCTTCCTGATCTAATCCTCGCTTTTTCAAAAGACACGCCATGGCTGACCGTCAACATTTGCCTCAGGATCTTGCGTGGTATCAGGATCGATGGGAAGAGTTGATGGACCTCCTTCCAGCCACTGACCCGGAGGAGGTCGTCGATCACATACGCGAGCTTCAGGTAAGCGTGCTCGACGAGGAGGCACAGGCACTTGACGACATGGGGCTTGCCGACGCGGACGAGGCGAAGACTGTTCTCCGTCGTATTTTTGAGCGTCTACAGGAGCTCCGACGCAAAAACCAGAACCTCCAGCGTGCCCAAGCCGCCCTGGACGTCGCGAATCCGGACGACCTCGTGGCTCGGGTAGAATCGCTTCAAGACCGAGTGGACGCCTTTGAGGAACAGCAGGCCCAACTGGCGGATGCTGGATTTGAGGACCCCGCCCACCTTTTGGAGGCGCTCCGAAGCATGGAGGAGCAACTGAATGCCCTCTACGATGAGAAAGAGGCCACCGAACGGACGGACGACGGCACGCCATTGAACATGGAGGGCGACATATTCGAACAACTGCAGGCATTGATGGCGCGTGAGGAGAAGCTTCAGCGCGAACTGGGCGTGTCGAATCCCGATGCCGTCGTGGAAATGGTAGAAGGCCTATCCGATCAGCTTGGCGAGCTCTACCAGGACCGGGATGCCGACACAACCTCCGACTCCATCTTCGCGCCCGCCACGGCGTCATCCCCCTCGGCAGAGGATACGCTCGAAGAGGAGTTCGGGACGTCGGACCCCGATACCCTCACCATGATGATGGAGGACCTGACCCAGCAGTTGGATGAGCTGTATGCCGAACGTGAACGCCTTGCCGAATTGGATTTGAACGGCACCGGCGATGCCGTCGAAATGGTAAAGAGCATGCAGCTTCAGCTCGAATCGCTGTACGAGAGCCGCGAGGAGATGTCGCAGCATGGGATCAGCAATGTCGACCATGCGCTTTCCATGATCGAAAACATGGAGGAGCAGCTCAATGATCTGTACGACGAACGCCATCAACTGGCAACCGAAAAGGGCATCTCCAGTCCGGACGAAGCTCTCTCCCAGCTCGAGGCCCTGGAAGAAGAATTGTCCGCCCTGCTTGAAGAAAAGAAATCCCTCCGCGAAAAACGCGATCAGCTGGAAGCCCAGTTGAGTGCGCTGCAAGACGAGTTGGGCCTCGACGATCCCGCCGCCATCCCCGACCTCGTCCAAAGCCTGGAAGACCAACTCCAAGAGACATACGCCGAACAGGACGCTTCGGCGTCGCCCCCGGAGGCCTCCGCCGAAGAGCCGCTCCTCGACGCTGACATCCGTGCTCGTCTCGACGACATGGACGAGGAGGCGCTGGAGGCCCTCCCAGTAGGGTTATTTCAACTGGACGACGAGGGCTCCATCCGGCATGCGACCTCAAAGGCCCTCCAGTGGCCGGATGTGTCGGCCGCCTCGGCCGAAGCGCTCGTCGGCCAGAACTTCTTTTTCGATGTTGCTCCCGGTACCGACAACACCTTGTTCCGGGGGCGATTTTCGGATGGCGTTGCCAAGGAGGACCTGGACACGCAGTTTGCCTACACGTACGTGAGCGGGGACACGCCGCCTGCGAATCTCGTCGTCCAGCTCTACTCTTCTTCCCCTTCAACCCACTGGCTTGCGTTTGCGGTGTTGGAACAGTATTAGCATCCTTGCCAACTGCCCGCTCGCCGTACCCTCTGCCTCCACCGACTGTACTCCCCTCAAAGACTCCTTTTCTCTCATGCCAGACCAAGACCCTAGCGCCGACTCTCAGGAGCCTTCCATCCTTGACACCGGAACCACTGAGCCGGCTCCAGACAGCGAGGAGACGTCTGCTCCTCCGGAATCGTCGGGTGCGCAGGCCTCTCCCTCTACCGAGGAAGCGGCGTCCCCATCGGACACCGAGCCGTCCGAAACCGACGAGCTACACTTTGAGGATGACGACCTCGCGGAAAAGCTTCGACACTCCGACGAGGACCAACTCGACAATGCTCCCTTCGGGATTATCAAGGTCGACGACGAGGGAGAGGTAGAATTCTTCAATCAGTATGAGTCGGAACTGAGTGGCATGGACCCGGAGGAGGTCCTAGGCCGCAACTTCTTCACTCAGGTCGCGCCCTGTACAAACAATCGCCTCTTTCGAGGGCGATTTAAGAAGGGAGTGCGCCGCGGCGAGCTCGATGAGACGTTTACCTACACCTACACGTACAAGATGCGCCCCACACTCGTGGACGTGCACATGTATCGTGACGAGGCGGGTCACAATTGGATTACGGTGCAGAAGTACTGAGCGCCCCCTTCGACGTCCGCCTCCCCCGTGCCTTTCTTCGGACGTCCCTCAACGCCATGATCAAATCTCATTCTTCTTCCCTACGGGCCCAAACCTTTTTAGAGGAGGTTCTGGAAGAATTTGACGCGTCAAGTCCAAAGGAAGCGCTTCATTTGCTCCGGCGCATGAAAGAGGTGCTCTCGGAGTACTATCAGGAGCGGAAGACCCTTCAATCCTTCGGGTTCGACGATCTCGACGATGCCCTCGATGCCATGATGGCGATGAAGCGTCGTACCGACGCGATGCAGAAGCGCCTCGACGCATACCAAGAGGCCGAGGAAAAACTGCATGCCATCCAGGATGCCCTGGACGTGGACGCCGACGCGGAGGAAACGGTGAGCACAATTGCACACATCAGTGCGCAGGTGGAAGCGCTCTATGAGGAGAAGGAAGTCCTTTCCCAGGCGGGATTGTCGGACGCCAACGAGGCCGTCCACATGATCCAGTCGATGCAGGAACGACTCGACCAGGTTGACGCCTCCCCGGAAACGGACGCTGAGGACGCGTTTGCGCTGCTGGAGCGCGAGTTGGGGGTCTCGGATCCCGAATCGGTGATTCAGATGGTTGAGAATATGGAGGAGCAAATAACCGCCAGCGTCGACCGGGAGACCAATGCCACGGGGGACAACGCCTCGTCCTCCGACTCCGCTCCCTCCAGTTCGACGGCGGTTCAGACGCTCGAACGTCAGCTCCTTGCCCTACAAGAAGGGGACGTCGACCTTGCGACCGATGAATTTGCAACCCTTCTTCCGATCGGGGTCCTACACCAGCTCGATACACACACCCCCGAACACCTGAACGCCCACGACGTCGGAATTCTCGCGGTCGACGACGATGATCGGATTCGGGCAGCGAATGACCACCACCCCTCCCTTCCCGGACTGGAAAAAGATCCCGTGGGGACGTCGTTCTTTGATCGGGTTCCAGCCTCTCGGAACCCGATGCTCCAACTGCCCCTCCAGACTGCCCGCCAAAAGGGCGTTCTCGACGCCCGGTTCTTCTACACGTTCCCTCATCCCAAAACGGACGGGACGCCCCTGCCGGTGAAGCTTCAATTTCACCGAACGGAACGGGATTCGGTGACGTGGCTTCTGTACGCTCCGCTGTAACACATTCCCTCACAGCTCTTCTCCCCTCCCTAAACGCTCCTCGTTCCTCTCTCGATGCGGTCCAACGGCTTTCCAACATCCTCGCCTTCTCCCCAATCCTCGGGGACTGCTACGTCTGGGGCCGTCGTACGAGCAGTGCAAACCGCTCTCGATCAGTGCCCTCGCTCTGGGGACGGGGCTTCGCTCGATGTCAATCCCTGGCACGACCTTCTGTACAACCGACTGCGGGATGAGGCCCTTCCTGCTCTCATTTACGACGACACCATTACCCCCGCTGCGTCGCTCTGGACCGGCTCTCGCCTCTGGACGCAGGCCTTTCGGTCGACGTCTCTCCAGGCTGGGGATCGTCTCGTGATTGCCCTCCCGCCGTCCACGGCGTTCGTACAGGTGCTGGTGGCCGCTCTCTGGGAGGGATATACCGTTGCCCTTGCCCCGCACAATGCGAACGTTCCCGACCTCCTCACCACCCTTGAGGCCCGAGCGGCCGTGACGACCGACGCGGTCGAGGCTCCTCACACGTTTATCTCGGAAGAATACGCTGGTCCCCGGTCGACCCCCGATACCCTTCGGTCCCCAGACACCTCTCCGACTCCGAACGTGCGATTTTTACTTCGTACGTCGGGAACCACGGCCCATGCACGCTGGATTGCCCTCTCCGATCGAAACGTGCTCTCGGTGCTGGCGAGCCATCTTCCCCACTTTGCCCTCCACGATGCCCGCGTGCTCTCCGTGTTGCCCTGGACGCACGCCTTCGGTCTCGTCCTCGACTTCTTCCCTGCCCTTTTGTCGGGTGCCGAGCTCATTCGGGATCCAAATGGCGGGAGAAACCCCGAACACCTACTGCAACTGCGCAACGCCTGGGGTGCCACCCATCTGTCGGCCGTGCCCCTCGTCATCCAGCGGCTCATTGACACCGCCGGGGGAGAGGCCCTGCTGCGCGACCTAAACGGCGGCCTGGTAGGGGGCGCCCCCGTATCCGGCCCTCTCGCCAAACGTCTTTCTCGTACGGCACTGCGCGCCGGCTACGGCCAAACGGAGGCAGCTCCGGGCATCGCGATGGGTCCGCCTGGCAAATGGGCCGCCCACTACCTGGGCCGCCCCGTGGGCTGTTCGGTCGAGGTGGCCGACGATGGGGAGTTGCTCTTCGAAGGCCCGAACGCCTGCGTCGGCGTGTGGAAGAACGGGCGGCTAGAACGGGCTGCCCCTGACCGCACCGTCCACACCGGGGACCTCGTCGAACGCTCCGGAGATGACCTGTATTTTCGGGGACGCAAGGATGACAGTTTTAAGTTGTCGAATGGGCGTTGGGTACAGGCCGGCGCAATGGAGGCCGCTCTCAAAACCTCGTTCCCCGACCTGCGCGACGCCCTCGTCTTTACCCCGAACGGGGACGACGTCGCTGTGGCCCTGTGTCCCGCCGCCCCCTCCGCAACTCTTCCCTCGGACGAGGACTATCGTGCCGCCCTCGGGTCCCTGGCCGAACGACTCGTGTGGACGACCACAATTGCCCCTGAGGCATGGTCTACCCTCCCGAAAGGGACGGTGGACCGGAGCACGATGACGAAGGCGCTCACCGAAGCGTATCAATCTTCGTCTTCCTAACGCTCCCTCGAGTCCCCTTCTTCGTCTGCCTCGCTGTATGTCTTCTTCTCTCTCTATCGGCCCCGATGTCACGCTCTCGTGCGAGGCGCTCGACCGAGGGGCTCAGACGCCCGGCCTCTCGGTTCACCCAACGGAGGCAGCAGACCGCGCCCTCCAGCACGCCCGTTCTGCCCTAACCCACCTTCGTGACGAGGAAACGCCAATCTATGGCGTTACGACTGGGTTCGGCCCCCTTCACGAACACGAGGCAAACACCGACGATGCGGTTGCGCAGGGCACGGGCCTGATTGCTCACCTCGCGACCGGTAGTGGGGACGCGCTCCCCCGCCCCGTCGTGCGGGCCTTGATTGTTGCCCGCCTCCAATCGCTCGCACAGGGACACTCTGCCATCCGTCCGGATGCGTTTGACGCCGTTGCGGACCTCTTACGCCACGACGTGATCCCAGCCGTTCCCGAAATCGGATCCTTGGGCGCCAGTGGCGACCTCACCCCGCTGGCTCACGTGGCGCGGGTCTGTACGGGAGAGGGACGGGTCCTAACGGATAGCGGCGAGATTCAGGATGCGGGGGAAGCACTCCGTACCGCTCAGCTCTCCCCGGTCTCCCTTGACGCCCGCGACGCGCTTGCCCTCGTCAATGGAACCGCACTCATGACTGGGGCCGCGGCTCTGGCGGTGGCTCGGGGGCAACGCCTTCTCGAACGCGCCGAGGCCCTTACCGGCTGGATGTACCGGCTGCTGGGCTGCTCATTGGACCCGCTCGATGCCCGTCTCCACGATGCCCGAGGACATGATGGCCAGTCAGCAAGCGCGGCGGCCATCCGTGCAGAAGCCACCCGCCATGGTCCCGCCGAGCATGAGGACCGTCCCCTCCAGGAGGTGTATTCGCTGCGCTGTGCCCCCCAGATTCTCGGCGCAATCCGCGATCAGCTCTCGTATGTTCGTCAACAGGTCGAAACCGAATTGAATGGGGTGACCGACAATCCAGTGATCGCCCCGGACGCCCCTGCCGTGCTTCACGGCGGCAACTTTCAAGGACAGCAGGTCGCCTTTGCGGCCGATGCCCTCAACGAAGCCCTGACCCAAATGGGCGTGCTAGCGGAACGACAGGTCGACGTCCTTCTCACTCCCGACCAGAACGGAGGGGCCCCCCCGCTTCTCGCCTGGAATCCCGGCCCCACAAGCGGGCTTGCCGGAGCGCAACTTACGGCCACAGCCCTCGTGGCCGAACTGCGACAAAACGCTCAGATGACGGGCACATCCTCGATCCCCACCAATGGCGACAACCAGGATGTCGTCTCGATGGGCGCTCTCGCCGCCCGTACCGCCCACGAGCAGACCGAGCACCTGGCATCCATTCTCGCTGTGCTGGGCCTTGCCCTATCTCAACTCACTCACCTGCGTGCAGAGGGGCAGGCAAAGGGACCTGCCCCACCGTCCCCCGACTGGATGCCCTCTATCGATCCGGTGGTGGAGGACCGATCCCTCCACGCGGAAATTGAGGCCCTCGCGGCTCAGTGGGTGTAGAGCTGCGTTGATTTTTGCCCCAGCACATCGACTTTGCTACACCGAGAATGTAGAGTCTTGCAACGTGATGGGCCCGGTTCGCAGATGGCCTGACGCCCCATGGGTGACAAACGTGGAACGATGTATTCCGTCCGAATCGGCCGGGGGATCCTCTCGTTAGCAGGTCACCCGTTCTTTCGCCTCTTCGCCCTCGCGTTTGCCCATGCCCACCCGTTCCGCCCCCGGCCCCGGCCAGGAATCCGTCTGGGACTATCCACGCCCCCCGGCCCTAGACCCATGCGACCAACGCGTCCGGGTCGTCTTCAACAATATCACGATTGCGGATACCACCGATGCGCTACGGGTGCTGGAAACGAGTCATCCGCCGGTCTACTATCTGCCGCCTGCCGACGTGGCGATGAAGTACCTAACGCAGGAGAATCGAACCACGATGTGCGAATTCAAAGGTCGGGCGGTGTACTACACGCTTCAGGTGGATGAGCGCTCGGCAGCCCAGGCCGCGTGGGGCTATCCGTCTCCTACCGACCGGTTTCAGGCGCTCAAGGATCACCTTGCGTTCTATGCGAGCAAGATGGACGCCTGCTACGTGGGGGAGAAACAGGCCCACGCCCAAGAGGGAGACTTCTACGGGGGGTGGATCACCGACGACATTGTAGGACCATTCAAGGGAGGACCGGGAACGGTAGGATGGTGATCTCTCCTGTTTCCAATCACGTGTCCGCCTCCAGACACGCGGTATCCCCTTCCGTCAGCACGCGTAGAGCGCCCCTCGATTCGCTTCCGAAGTGGAACGTGGCCCCTCCGTTCGGGGAGGGACGCCTGAACGTGGGAGATGTCTCGCTTCGATCTTTCCCCACGTCCTCCCATCCACACTCACAAGAGGCCGAAGGTCCACCGACACAGTAAATCCTGCAAGCGGATTCGGCCTTATACCGCCCGATTAAGGGCCCGTTGTAGATCTGCTTCAAGATTGTCAGCCGTCTCAACACCAACGCTCAGTCGAATGAGCGAATCCGTTAGACCAATTTGCTCGCGCTCGTCGGCCGGGATGGACGCGTGCGTCATTGAGGCTGGATGCTCAATAAGACTCTCGACTCCCCCCAGGCTTTCGGCGAGAGTAAAGACCTCCACCTCTTCGAGAATGGCCACCGCCGTCTCCATATCGTCGTCGGCCAACTCGAAGGAAATCATTCCCCCGAAGTCGCTCATCTGTCGGGCAGCGAGGTCGTGGGTCGGGTGGGACGACAGGCCCGGGTAGCGCACCAGCCCGACCGCCGGATGATCGTCGAGCATGCCCGCAAGACGACGTGCATTCGCGCAGTGACGCTCCATCCGCAGATGCAGCGTCTTGGTTCCCCGAAGGGTGAGAAAACAATCCATGGGACCGGGAGACGCCCCGGTGCTCTTGATCTGAAACCGGAGCCGCTCGGCCCACTCCTCATCGTTGGTACACACCGCCCCGAGGATGAGGTCGGAGTGACCGCCGAGGTACTTTGTTGCCGAGTGCAATACAAGGTCTGCTCCCAGGTCGAGCGGCTGCTGGAGATACGGGGTCGCAAAAGTATTGTCCACCGCTACATCCACGTCGTGGGCGTGGGCCCGCTCGCAAAGAGCCGCAATGTCGACCACCCGCATAAGCGGATTGGTCGGCGTCTCGATCCAGAGTAGTTTCGTAGCGTTTGTGATGGCGCTCTCGACGGCTTCCGGATCGCTCATGTCCACAAACGACGTGGAGATATTGAGGGGCTCGAAGACCTGCTTCATGAGGCGATGCGTCCCCCCGTACAGATCGTCCGTCGCCAACACATGATCCCCCGGACGAAGGCTTTTCATAATCGCGTCGATGCCAGCAACGCCCGAACTGAACGCAATCCCATGCTCGGCATTTTCAAGGCTCGCGAGATTTCCCTCAAGCGCGGTGCGCGTTGGATTCGACACTCGGGAGTACTCGTATCCCTTATGCTTCCCCGGCGCCTCCTGGGCGTAGGTGGACGTTTGATAGATTGGCGTCATCACCGCTCCACTCGTCGGGTCGGGCGCCTGTCCCGCATGAACTGCCCGAGTCCCAAATCCAGAGTGTAAGTCCGCGAGGGTGATCGACGAGTCGCTTTGGTTGGACATCTCGGTTTGAATTGCGTGGATTCGTATAGAACGGTTCTGCAGAGGTGAGCACAAAAATACGAGAGCCCGGGTCCCCTGGTCGGAAACCCGGGCTCTCAGTAAAATCGCGAGGGCCTTCTCTCGACCTTCGGATACGGGCAATCAGCTAGTTGCCGCCATTTTCGCCTTGTTGCTGGACGTTGAGGCCGGCGCACTGTTCAAGCTCCTGCGCCTTCGCCGTCTGTTCGATCTGCACGTACGCAGTCACCAACGCCGCGCAGGCGTCCTGCCGAAACGAGCCCTCCGAGTCGGCCATCTGACGGGCGCGTTCCAGCGGGGGAATGGCCTCCCGGAAGAGATCGCGCTTCTGCTGCTCCAGCTCCTTGATTCTGCTGTCAAGCTCATTCACTCTCTCCTTCTCCTCCGCCGTCGGCTCTCGGTTTTCCTCCATGGCGGCCTCGCTGATCGCGCTCATGGAGTCATTCAGGGCCGTCAGGCTGTCCTGAACGTTTCGCGCCTTGTTGGAGTACGCGGCTCCGAGATTGTACTGTGCCTTCACGTTCCCGGGCTCCAGGTCCACAGCCTTCTGAAGCTGTTCAATGGCGTCGTCGAAGCGATCGGACTGCAGCAGCAGCGAACCGTAATTGTACCGGTAGGTGGCGTTGTTCGGGTTTTGATCAATCTGCTCCCGATACGCCTGCATGGCCTTCTCCGTCTGCCCGGCGCGGTTGTATGCATTGAGCAACCGGCCTTCCATTTGAGCAAGCGGGGCTTGCTCCTGCAGGTTGACGGACAGAGAGGCCGTTCCCGTACTGATCAGGGTGTCAGCCACCGTCGATCCCTTGTAGTAAAGACTCACGCGAAGCTGTCCTTTTTCTTGCTCCTTCTGGAAAGTCGCAGACACCTCCCCGTTCGAGTCAATCGTCACCTTGTCGGGCGTCGTTCCCTCCACGCTACGAGAGGATCCATTCACCTGCACCTCTCCGGTGTAATTCAGGCCTCGCGACCCACCAACTTGAATATAGCTGGACCGCTGAGACAGGTCATCAATCGCCGACTCAAGCAGGTCGATGGCCTCTTCGTTTTGCCCGTTCTGCAAGTACAGGGCGCTCAGAATGTCGTAAGCGTTTTTCTGCGGAGCGTCGGCCTTCTCAATGTAGCGCTCCAGAACCGGGGCGGCCCCAGTCATGTCGCCGTTTTCCCGGTTTTGCTCCATGTTGAGCATTGCGTAGGCCTGATTCAGAATCACGTTGGCCGAGTCGGGATACGTCGCGGACGCGCCGCCAAAGTAGACTGCGGCCTTACGGTAATCGGTGGTGTCAGAGGTCTGGCGGGCCCGTCGGAAGGCTTCAGCTCCCTTCCGCGATTGCTGGGCAAACGTGAGCGTACGCTGGCCTTCAACCTCGCTCCGGGCTCCCGGATCGAACTTGATCGCGGCCTCCTCCGCGTCCCGGGCTCGGGCGTACAAGTCCTTGTACTTTTCCACGGACATGGTGCTGTCGGCCATCTGGCGGAGCACCTGGGCCCGCATCAAGTACGCGTCCACGTTGGCCGAGTCCTGTGCAAGGGCTGAGTCGACACTTGCCAGGGCCTGGTCATAATTTTGCTCCTCCATGGCATCTTCGGCCTTGCTCATGAATGGATTCCCGGCCGAACATCCTGAGAGGATGGCAAGAACGAGACCTCCTGCAAACAAAGAGAAAAGCGCTGATCGTCGGATCGTCATCATTGGTACGGTCTATTCCGTAACGGATTTACTCAAGTGAATGTGGGGCTGTCGCGCGGGAGCCGTCGTCGGGGAAACGCAACAACGTGTTCAAGGACGACAATGCTGGCTACTTCTTCAAAGTAGGGCGGAAGGAAAACCTAATGCAACACAATTCCGTCATGCCTCCGTGAACTCCAAGGCTCAAGCCTCTCTTCTCCCCACCGCTCGGGCATATTACGGACCGTTATTCTCGTCCCGCGCTCGTAAAGCCCGTACAATCTTCAACCCGCGACGCCTTATTGGGACGCTGGGTCTGCATGTACGCCACGAAGAGCGCCCGACAGGCATCCTGCCGGGACGTCCCCGCAGGACTCAACCGGCGCGCCCGTTCGAGGGGAGGGACGGCTTTTCTGTAAAACCGTTGTCGTCGCTGCCGCAGGCTGTCCACGCGTTGGGATAGCGTGAGCACAGAATCCGCAGACGCCTCCTCCGCAGCGTCCCCTCCAGCCTCCATCTCCTCCTGCAGTGTCGTGATACTGTCTTCCCGGGCCAACGCCGCATTGTAGTATGCCGCGCCCAGGTTGTACTGACTCTCAGCATGTTCGGGACGAAGCTCCACCGCTTTCCTGAGTTCTCGAATCGCATCGTTGTAGCGGGCCGCTTCTAACAGCAGCGTCCCGTAGTGGAGCCGATACCTCGCACGTTCGGGCTTCTGCTCAATCTGCTCGCGGTATGCCAAAAGGGCCTCCTCCATGTTGCCGGCCCGATTGTAGGCATCCAGCCGGAGGGCGTGAAGCTCTTGATCATCCGGGTAATAGAGGGTTGCCCGATCGAGAAGCTCCGTGGCACGCTCAAAGGCCCCTGTCGACATGTACAATTCGCCAAGAATCTTGGCGGCCTCCTGGTTGGTGGTGTCAACCCGGTCTACGTACTCTTCAAGTACAGGGATGACCTCCGCTCGTTGGCCAACCCGCAGACGAGCATACGCCTCATTCAAAACGGGCCGGGCCGAATCGGGCTGAAGAATGCCGGCCGCCCCAAAGAAGGAGATAGATCGCCGATAAAGGGATTCCCGCTCGTATTTATTTGCCCGATTGTACGCACTTTCTCCCCGCTCTACCTCACGTTGGTACACCTCGAACCGTGTCTCTTGAATTTCATCCTCGCGACGCGATCGGTACGTGATTGCACTATCCTCGGCTGCTTGGGCCCGCCGGTACAGATCGATGTATTCGTCCGGAGCCATGCTGCTGTCGGCCATGCGACGAAGCACAGTGGCCTTCATTTCATACGCACTTGCATTCGAAGAGTCGCGGTCCAGTGCGTCTTCGAGGCTGGACAAGGACGCCTCATAGTTGCCTTCTTCCAAATCCGTCTCGGCCGCCCCCACTTCAGGGCCGCCGGAGGCACATCCCGACAGCAGTGCCACAGCCATACCAGCAATCAGAATGAATCGGGCGAAAAGAGAAGGCGTCGCGGTCATAAGCCTGGATTCTGTGACATAGATGGACGGAGGACGGCATTTCCCCCACTGCTACATCCCTCGGAGCAGGTTCGGATTCCAGCGGTCTAACGAGGGCCATCCCAACACGATCCGCGTCCTCTGTCCAAAACGATTCTCGACTGTATCGATACCGCCGCGGGGCCGTTGTCCCTTGGAACTCCCCTCTTGCCTTCCGTTCTTGACTGATCCGGCCTGTTCCTCCCGACGACGGTCCCTGCAAGCGGATTGGGGCCACTCCTCCTTCGTAGCGGAACCAATCGAAGCGCTTCCACTACGGACGGAGCGTACGTGGCACTTTTTCATTCAAGAACCGGCGTGCATCGCCGATCTGCCTTTGCTTCAGCCGCCCGGTGCTTCTTCTGCCGTTGCGGACCAACATTTTTCAAACTGGTTTCTTTCTCCATGGAATCGCCTGAATCTCGACAGGATCTCGATCTCGTCCCGCCCAGTCTCCAAACCCTCCTGCACGAAATCGTGGACTACGCCGGCCTTTTTCCCCCGGCCGACCTCACGTTGCAGCAGGCCCTTCGCAGCTATTCCGACTACCGAGACGAGTCGGAGGCCTGGATGCTTTCTCGCTTCGTACTGCCGGTCCGCCGCTTGCCAGACCTCACGCCGTTCCGCAGCTTCTTCTCACAGGGGACGCCTCACCATTTCTCGGTGCTCGGGACTGGCGGGAACGATCGGGATACGTTCCTGGACGCGCTCGCTCGCGACCTGGAGGTGATCGATGACTTCGACCAGCAGTACGGCGGTCGCGCTCAGGTGGATGTCATGGAGGTTCCCCTGCCCGCGTCCCTTCATGGGGGCTCTCAGCACGATGCCGAGGCTTTCTTTGAGGCCGTCGATCAGCGGCTCGTCCAAACGGGCACCGCCAAGCTTGATTTCTTCTTCGAGGTGCCGATGGAATCCGCCGCGGTGACCGGACTGTCCGCCCTTTGCGCCGCCCTCTCTGAGCATAACAGCCAACAGGCCGTTCCTCCCCGGTCCATCATGGGACTCAAGGTTCGCTGTGGGGGAGCCGAACCCACGGACGTCCCCTCTCCCGAACATGTTGCTGCCCTCATCGTCGGGGCCCGGAATGCCGGGATTCCATTCAAGGCAACAGCTGGACTCCACCATCCCATCCGGCACTACGACGACGGGCTCGACACCGAGATGCACGGCTTCATCAACCTGTTCGGGGCCGCTGTGCTCGCCGCGGAGCATCAGCTCGACTCCGAGGAGGTGGAGACCATCCTCCGCGAAGAAACCTCGAACAACTTCCGGTTCGAAAAGGAGGGGTTTTCCTGGCGCAACCTCAGTGCCTCCCTCGACGGCATCCGGCATGCCCGCGACCATCTCGCTCTCTCCTTTGGCAGCTGCAGCTTCGAGGAGCCAGTGGACCACCTGCGTGACCTCGATCTGCTTTAGTCGCCTCGCAACCCTCATTCATCCCCCGGCGCTGAAGCTCAATGGTGCTTCTCTCGCCGGGAGCGCATTCCAATCCCTGTCGTTGCCCGACTCTACGTGGTGCTTTGAGCACAGCGCCCTCTCCTCCCACATTCTCTCCTCTTTTCCCTCTCAATCCTCATGACGGACCCGACCACAGACCCCACGTTCGATTCCTTTCTCGACGTCGCCCCCGAAAGCCCGTTTCCCATTCAAAATCTGCCCTACGGGGTGTTCACTCCTCCGGAAGCATCGTCGCCACGGGTGGGCGTTGCAATCGGCGATCAGGTACTTGACCTAGCCCTCCTGACAGAAAACGACCTCTTTTCTCTCTCGGCCATCCAGCAGGAGCGTCCGTTCTCGAAATCGTCTCTGAACGCGTTCATGGCACTGGGGGCATCGGTGTGGCAGCCGGTGCGCGAGCGCATCCATACGTTGCTCCGCGCCGACACGCCGCCGCTCCGCGATACCCCCTCTCTCCAAACTCAGGTCTTGCACGACCGCGACGCCGTGACAATGCATCTGCCCGTGGACGTGGGGGACTACACCGACTTTTACTCCTCAGAGCACCATGCGCGGAACGTGGGCACCATGTTTCGTGGGCCTGAAAATGCGCTCAAGCCCAACTGGAAGCACCTTCCGGTAGGCTACCACGGTCGGGCCAGCAGCGTCATTTTGAGTGATACGAACGTGCGCCGCCCCTGCGGACAAACGCGCCCGAACGACGACGAGCCGCCCGTTTACGGACCAAGCCGCCTACTGGACTTCGAACTGGAAATGGGCTTCTTCACCGGTCCCGGCAACTCGCGAGAGACTCCGATCCCGATTGATGAAGCCCCGGAGCACATCTTTGGCTTTTGCCTCGTCAACGACTGGAGTGCACGCGACATTCAGGGCTGGGAATACGTGCCGCTCGGCCCTTTTCTCGGCAAGAGTTTCGCCACGACGATTTCGCCCTGGATCGTACCAATGGCGGCACTCACCCCCTTCCGTGTGCCGAGCCCCGAGCAAGACCCTACCCCTCTTCCGTATCTCCAGCACGAGGGCGACTGGGCCTTTGACGTGGACTTGGAGGTGGATCTGCAAACGGAAAATATGACCACGCCGGCGACCATCTGTCGAAGCAATTTTCGACACATGTACTGGACTGTCTGTCAGCAGCTTGCCCACCATACAGTCAACGGCTGTAACACGCGCCCGGGCGATCTCATGGCCTCCGGCACCCTCAGCGGCCCCACAGAGAGCAGTTACGGCAGCATGCTGGAGCTCTCGTGGCGCGGCGAGAATCCGATCGAGCTTCCGAGTGGAGAATCTCGCTCGTTCCTTGAGGACGGGGACCGCGTCGTGATGCGTGGACACGCTCAGGGCGACGGCTATCGGGTGGGCTTCGGAACGGCCGAGGGCACGATTCTCCCAGCCTCCTGCGAATGAAGCGTTGGCCCCTCTACTTTCCCTGCCGTCTTTTCAGGAGGGCTGACGGATCGTGCCTCTTCACTTGACGCTCTGGCAGTTGCCCTCTGTCGCTCCGTCGCCTCCGTTTACCAGTCCCGCCAACCCGTCGGATTCGACCGTCGTTATGGCAGGATGTTTCTGTGGATGTTTGAGGTGGTATAGGGGTTGCATACTGTGATGGGTGAATTGCAATGGTGAGGCTCGTGTTCATAGGACGCGGGTCTCCCCCGTTCATCACCCGTAGAATCAATCCCAGTACATACCCATGACGAGCTTGAGCCGCACCCGCAGCACCCGAACCCTTAACGACCTGCAGCGCGAGATGGATCGCGTGTTCGATCGTTTCTTCCCCTCCTCCACCGAGCGCGACGGCGATTCCTCGTCGCAGCAGGCCGTCTGGGCGCCCCGGACCGACCTCGTCGAAACGGAGGACGCCTACCGCATCCACCTGGACGTGCCGGGCGTGAGCAAGGACGAGTTGAAGATCAACTACAAGGACAACCAGCTCACCGTGAGTGGCGAGCGCGCCAGTGACCGCACCGACGAAGGCGAGGAATACGTCCGCGTCGAGCGTGCCTTCGGCCACTTCTACCGCTCCTTCACGCTGCCCCGCACGGTGAACGCGGACAACATTGAGGCCGCCTACGAGAACGGCGTTCTCACGATTACGGTGCCGAAGACGGAAGACGTGAAGCCGCGCCAGATCGAAATCCAGTAAGCGCGACGCCTTGAACCTGTCAGGCCCGCGTCGTGCGTGCGCGGGAGTGTCGATGCGAGCCCTCGGCCGGGCCTTCCCGGTCGAGGGCTTTTTTTGATAGGGGAGACGGAACTTCCACTGAGGCCGCTCCTTTTCGCGAAATGCTATGTCCGATGTCCCTACCCGTCTTCGAGAGGCCCTGACTGCCCGTCTGGCCGACCCGCTTCCCGGCCACGCGGCGCACCGGACGATGGCCCCTGATCTTTCCCCGCGTCGGAATGCACTGTCGGTCGACGGGCAAGACTGCCGCACGGCCGGCGTCCTCGTGCTCCTGCACCCGCAGGACGACGAGTGGGTCCTCGTACTCACTGTTCGGCGCGAGGAGCTTCCCGATCACGGGGGGCAAATTTCCTTTCCCGGGGGACAGATGGAGAGCAACGAGACGCTCGACGAAACGGCCCTGCGGGAAGCGCAGGAGGAAGTGGGACTGGATCCGTCATCGGCAACCCTGCTCGGTCCACTCACCCCGCTCTATATTCCGCCGTCCAACTTCTGCGTGCACCCCTTCTTGGGCATGGTGGATCATGCCCCTGTTCTCGCCCCGACCGATCGGGAAGTGGGACAGGTGCTGCGGGCCTCGCTGCCCAGATTACTGAACCCCGCCACGCGTACCGTCGAGCCGTGGACGCTCCATGGGCAGACGGTGGACGTGCCGTACTACGACGTCAACGGACACACCGTGTGGGGGGCGACTGCCATGATGCTGGCGGAGGCACTGGCCGTGATCCGAGACGTGTGGACCTCAGAGTGAGCTCCAGCAGATCGATGACACCGAATCGACCATCGGATTCGGAGAATGGTGGTCCGGAAGTGTGAACGCAATTCCGTGAGAACCACGTCCCTCCTCCGGATCACATCCGGGACAAGCTTTCCACAGCCCCCCAGCGACGCCTGCGTGTGGGGATCACACGTACTGCCGCAAATACTCGACGACCTCATCGGGACCGGCGAGCCGGTAGTCCGCCTGCGTCTCCTCGTCCCCAATCCGCACCGTTACGGCGTCGCGGGTCATCGCCTGAAGAGCCTCGAACGCATCTTCGTCCGTCGTGTCGTCGCCGAGGTACACCGGCGTGTGGTCGGGGTACTGCTCGGCAATCCGACGCACGGCCGTCCCCTTCGTAAGATGTTCCGGTCGCACCTCCACCACCTTCTTTCCCCAAATGGCATCGAGCATCGCCGGCATCGCATCCAGCCAGGTCGAGAGTCGGTCCAGGGCCTCGTCCTCATCGCGAACGGCCCGGTAATGCACCGCGAAGGCTTGGTCTTTTTCCTCGATGTCGAGCCCGTTGATCGATGGGACGGAGCGCCGGAGCTCACGGAGCGCCTGGGCCGCCTCCTCCGACATGAGCTGTTGCACTTCTCCCCCCACCGTCCCCTCCTGTGCCCCATGAAGACCGATCGCATTCAACGGCTGATCGAGAAACGAAGATAACGCCCGAAGATCGCGCCCCGTGACGATCCACACCGGAAAGCGGGCGTCGAGCTGGCGAAGCAGGGCCGGCACGTCCGGGTGTGGCATCGCCGCGTCCGGGTCCTCCACGATCGGTGCAAGGGTGCCGTCGTAGTCGAGGAAAAATAACGGGTGGTCGACAACGGGAGGCATGAAACAACGCTGGTTCGACGAAAGGAGCCAACGGGAGTTATTCCGCGAGTGCGGACAGGAAATTGTCGGCCCAGTTGTGTACGTCGAGCTTGTCGATGGTCTGCTTAAGTCCCTTGAGGCGCTCTTTCTTCTCCTCGGCCGGCATTTCAAGGGCCACCTTGATGGCGTCGGCCAGGCCGCCCTGATCGTACGGATTCACCTGTAGGGCTTCGGGCAGGAGATAGGCCGCCCCCGTAAGCTCTGAGAGGATTAGCACCCCATCCTGCGTAGCCGTCACAAATTCCTGTGTGACGACGTTCATGCCGTCGCGCAGGGGCGTAATGAGCGCCGCGTCCGCCGCCCGATAAAAAGCGCAAAGCTCGTACTGCGTGTACGTGCGGTAGCGATAGTTCACGGGCACCCAGCTTTCCCGGGCAAAGCGTCCATTGATGCGCCCCACGACCTCGTCGACCTCCCGGCGAATCTGCTGGTACGACTCCAGTTCCGTCCGGCTCGGAGTGGCAATCTGAAAGAAGCTCACGTTGCCGTGATACTCCGGATTCTCTTCGAGGAACTGCTCGAAGGCAAGCATCCGGGAGTGAATGCCCTTCGTGTAGTCGAGGCGGTCGATGCCAATGACGACATTGTCGGTGCCCAGACGCTCCCGAAATTTCTGCGCCTCCTGCTCGATGGACGGATCATGGGCCATTTCCTTGAACCGATCCACCTCAATGCCGATCGGATGGGCCTCCACGCGGGTTTCATGTCCGTCGTAGCGGATGACGTTGCCGTCCACCTCTGCCCCCAGGAGCGTCTCCGCACTCTCAATGAAGTTGTCCACGTATTCCTCCACGTGGAAGCCGATGAGGTCGCACCCCAGCATGCCACGCAGCAATTCACGCGCCCACGGCAGAATGCGAAACACCTCCATCGCCGGCCAGGGGATGTGCCAGAAGTGGCCGATGGTGGCATTGGGCCGCTCGTCTCGGATGTGCCCCGGGGAGAGCATCTGGTGGTAGTCCTGAATCCAGATCACCTCCTCCTCTCCTCCCTCCGTTTCTTCGAGCACCGCCTCGGCAAATCGCTCATTGACGTGCCGATAGGTCTCGATAAACTCCGTCTTCAGCTCCAGGTGCTGGATCAGATAGTGCGAGAGCGGCCATAAAATCTGATTGGCCATGCCGTAGTAGTAGCCATCCAGCTCTTCGGTGCTCAACGGCACTCGTCGGACGACGAAGTCCGGATCATCAGCGGGAAACTCCTGGCGCTCCGGCAGATCGGGCTCTTCGCCCATGCCGACCCAAGTCCCACCCTGATTTTCCAGCACGGGAAGAAGAGCCGTGGTCAATCCTCCGACGGAGGTTTCCCATCCATCATCGGTCTGGCGAATGGGGACGCGGTTCGCAACAACGGTTAAGCTCAACGGTCTGTAGGGCGCGTAGTGAAAAGCAGACAGACGAGGCAACGAAGGAGCCTCGAAGATACGGATCGGACCTGACAGTGTCACGCTACGACCGTACCTTCACACAAGCATATAATTGCCGTGGAAGGATGGCAAGGGCTGTCCCCAAGAAGATCGTTCGTACCCGTAACACTCCGGTATTCTCTCTCCTCCAGAGCCGTCCTCCCAGATGAGACCCTCTATGAACCTGGACGGAGCCAGTCGCCCCTCCCCATCGTTCATACGAAGGCAGTGACAGTTTCATCAACTGTCCCTACTCGCCGGCTATCCCCCTCTGCGCTCCCGTTCCTCTCCCGTCCCCTGTTATGAATCCCCTCGCCGCTGGCGCAACACGTCCCGTCCGCGATCCGGATAGTCCGTAATGAGGCCGTCAACCCCAAGCCGCAGCAGTCGCTTCATCGCAGCGGGTTCGTTTACGGTCCACGGAATGAGTTGCACACCCCGATCGTGCGCAGCAGCGACCAGGGCCTCGTCGACGAGGCGAGCATTTGGACTGTAGATGTCGGGCACGAACGAGAGTGTCGCCAAATCCTCCTCCAGGCCGTCACTTTCCGACCACCCGACCAGTAGCGCCGTGCGGACGCTTGCGTTTTGCTCGTGCACCACCTCCAACGTGCGCGGATCGAACGACTGAATTGTAGTGCGAGGGGCCACGCCCTCGTCGTCAACCACGGCTAGCACCCGCTCGGCAAAAACGGTCGGCTTGGGATGAAACGTGCCGTCCCACTCGGACCGGCTCTTCGTCTCGATATTATAGAAGATAGGCGGCCGGTCGTGCTCAGCCACGTACGCCTCCGCCATCTGAATGACATCGCGGAGACGGGGCTTTGGGGCGGCCGTCCCTTTCTGTTCGGGAAACGACGCCAGCGTGAGACTCCCGCAATCGTAATCTGCGATCTGCTCGTAGGTCATCTCAAAGATTCGGTGGCGCCCTTTCCCGTCCTCGATTCGCCCCCCCTCCGGCGTTCGACACTTCTCTTCGCCCATCCAGGGCTCATGCGACACGACCACGACGCCATCCTTGCTGATCACCACATCCATTTCCAACGTCGTCACGCCAATCTCAAGGGCTGTCCGAAACGCTGGGATCGTGTTTTCCGGCGCCAAGCCTCGCGCTCCTCGGTGTCCCTGTAAATCAAAACCCTCGGGCGACTGGGGGGACTGCGCGTTGGTGGGCGAAAACGACATGCCAAGCACGAGCACAATACACAGAACCGCGTAGCAGAACGAGAGCCGCATAGACCTGAAGAAAAGAGACTGAGTGAAAACATCGCATCGCAGTCCCCCCTCAACTGTCCCAGCACCCGGAAACAGCTTCCCTCCTCTAGATTCCATTGACCTCCGCCCCGTTTGCTCCCGACATTGCTCGGGTTCCAAGCACGACTACGGGGCCCCAAAGTCGAAGAGCGACTGCGGGCTGTCCTGCTCCAGTATCGCAACGAACCGCTGCGCATCGGCGCGGGAGGTGGCCCGCTCCCCATTTGGCTGAGCGAGCGAAAGCTGCACGAGACGCCACCCTTCCCCTACGGCTTCGTTGAGTTCATCGAGTCCCTCCTGCGATTCCCCGCGCTGCACCACAACGATCTCTTTCCGTTCTGGTCCCGTGTCCGCGGGGCCGGACGCGTCGGAAGGAGTGTCCGATGACTCATCAGACACCCACGATGGGGCTCCGTTTTCAATCGGATCGGTGTTGTTGCCCTCATCCGAAGGTGTGTCTTCCGATTCCGAGTCGTCGCCCCCCAATAAGGGATCATCTTCCGGATCATCGAAGACACTTCCGAAAAAGTCATTGTCGTCGGCCATGGTAGGATAAATCTAAAATCGAGTGCGGAACAAGCGAGAATTGATGGATGCCTGCCGGTTACGTCCGGCGGGCCTGCTTCTTCCGAACTGTGTCGTACACCGACCCGTAGCGATCGAGTCGATCGAGCACCTCTTCAACAAGCATCTGGTACTCTTCCGCTCCCTGCGAACCGGGCGCATAGTCAAACACGGACTGGCCGTGGGTCGGTGCTTCTTCGATCGCAGCATCCTGCTGAATCTCAATATCGAACACCTTCCCACCATAATGACCGCGAACCTCGTCGATGATCGCACGCGTCTGCTCGTCATCGCGTTGCACCATGGTAATGAGGACCCCAAGCACCGGAGCGGCCTCTCCCAAGCTCATCCGTACGTTCTTTACCACTTCTCCGAGACTTACGACGCCCTCCAGCGAGAGGTATGACGGCGACACCGGAATGATGAAAGCATCGGCGGCCACGAGCGCGTTGACCGTAAGCAGAGACGTGGACGGCGCACAGTCGATCAGGATGGTATCGTAGTCCTCCTCAATGCCCGCAAGGGACTGGGTGAGCCGATTTTCGCGCCCGTCGACCGAGGAGAGTTTCGTATCGGCATCGGCGAGACGGAGCGACCCCGAGAGGACATCGACATTCCTCGTAGCGGTCCCTTGAATCACGTCCGACGGCGCCTTTTCCCCAAACAGTACGGACGCGGTTGAGGGCTCAAGGTCTTCCCGATCAACCCCGAGCGCAAGCGACGCGGATCCTTGACTGTCAAGATCGACAACGAGTACGCGGCGACCCTCACGGCCAAGACCGGCCGCCAAATTGACGGTGGTCGTGGTCTTCCCAACGCCCCCCTTGTTATTGATGATTGGAATGGTTTTGAGCATGTCGGAGAACAACAGTGGTGCGGAGAGCGAGCAGTGCAACTTCGATATGCCGGACATCAGTCCGAACTGTCCACTCTCCTCCTTCCGCAAGAACCGGACCGAACCGGTTCTCAGCTCGGACGACTGCCCGGACCTCGCCTCCTTCCTTTTCTGGCCTCCTGGGACCAGTCTTTTCCATGCCTGAATGCCCCACATGTGCATCCAAGTGTCCCCCACACTGCCACAAAATGTAACCCTTCAGGGAATTTGTATTACCGAACGCCGCCCCAGGTATTCGGTTGTCCATCTGATGAGGTGAAACAAATTAACCTACCCGCAAGATTCTAGGAGAGAATTCTCACACTACCGGTGGTATAATCTCTCTTCCGACTCACTACGTACAGAATGGTTAGCTTTTATTTCACCTGATGCCGTCCCATCCACAAACCTTGCATCGATTTTGTGGGTGCGGTAGAATCACCGGTGTAAACGCCCGATTCTTCGTGGCGGCTCACAGTTACTCCCACACGTCCCGTGCAAAACATGGCCTCCACGCATACTGTCCAGGCAAACGCCATCTCTGATAACTCTTCTGCAACCGAACTCGACATCTATGCAGGCGAGTTTGCGAAACTCGTCAACCGATACGCCCCGTCTCGAACCGACGCCCCTTCAGACTGGCTCGGGCGTCTTCCCGACGAGGCTTTTCATTACTACGACCGCGGGATATCAACTTTCGGTGGTGAAGCCCAATCCCCCATCGATCGTCGGGGGCGGCTTTACCTCGTGCATACGGCTCTCCTGTTCATGTGGATGAGCTGGGGAAAAACGACGGCACGGGAACGATTTCAGTCCGATGCCCACAAGGGCACCTGCCGAACCGCCTCTCTCATCACGCTTGAACATTACAAGCGCGGAGGCGTGCTCGCCGGGTATAAGACATACGACTGGTTTTTTCAGCCGGTCGAGGAATGGACGATCTCGCTGAACTCGTCTTCGGTGACCCTCGACGCTCTTCCTCCAGACGCCGACATACGGTCCCCTCTACAGGAAAAGAGTACCATTCGAGGGACTGTCAAGCTGCTGTCGAGGCTTCGATCGATCAAGGCGGTTCCCACCCGAAGTGCCCTCCCGATTACCGGTAAAACATGACATAGGTTGATTGTCCCCACACATCGGTCCGACCTTACGTGCAGTGAGCACAATACCGGCGAATGAGACGTGATTTGCTGGGAGAAATTGACCAGTAACCGGGAGAAATTGACCAGTAACCGGGAGAAATTGACCAGTAAATGGCGCACGCATCATCTTTCTGCCTTGTGGGCGCCCCAAAGCCTCCGCCCCAAATACGAATCAAACCTGCGTGAACTCACCTCCCTGGCGTGCTTGTTGTCCGATTGGACGCTAGTGGTGCGTCACGTTTTCCATGTCGGTAGAACGATGGGCCAGTGGACTGTATTCAGGCCGCAGAATGCCGTATTCAACACAGCGTGTTCAATTCGAAACCCGACAGCTTCAGTTTGACTGGCCACTATACGCCAATTCCTTCATCTGTCCCCCGCCTCAAACGTGCTTCGTCTCGCTTCTTGCTCCCGCCGCGTACTCTGTGCCCTTGCGGTCGGCATGAGTCTCGCAATTCTGGCTTCTCTCAGTTCCTGGATTGTCCAGATCGGATCAGCGAGCCTCCCAGTGTACCTCCTCCACCTCCCCTTCTCTCTCGGCATTCCGTATCTCTTGTTGTGGGCCCCCATGGCACTGGTCTCTGCTCCATCTCAGTATAGACGCACGTACAGTTGGGGCGCCATCATCCTCGCCCTCGGACTTTCCGCCACATGGTGCGCGTTTGCGTGGATCGATCCTCTGGCAAGCCAATCTGTTACCCAGACCGTACTCTTATTCGGATGGATGGCTGGGGGCACTGTCTACGAGGTGCTCTTGATTCTGCTCGTGGCGAGCTCGTAAGCTACGCCACGGATGAGCCCCACCAGAGCTTCTTCCGTCGCTCCCGCCCCCCCACGCCGCCCCTTCTGTCCCACGTAAAGGGTAACAGCCGCGCGTCGCTGGCAATCGGTGTGCGGTCCTGTCCCAATTCGCCTCGGCCCCTGCAATATGTCCATTGCCGATGGCTCTGGTCCCATGAGCACGCCGAGTGTTTTCGCTTTCAGCGATCGAATTTACCGCTGGACGGAGGAGTCTTCTTCCGGCATCGGCCATAGTGCACCTTCCTCGTGCTCATCCTCGACGAACGGAGGCCGCTCGACGTCTCTAGAGACCTTTCGCTCTCTCTGATTCCGGGCCAGACTTGCATGGTAGACTAAAACGAGCCCCGGCATTACGAGGAGACTCGCCAGAAGCGACCACATGAGGCTTGTGGTCCACAGTCCAGCATTGCTCGGGTTAAACATCACCCCGACAAAACTCGCTATTACCCAGGACCCGATGAAGTAAAAGGAACCGACAATAATTTTGCGTACAGTGTTCATGGCAGTAGGAGCAGTCGACAATTGAGGACTGGGGCCCGGTCGGGATAGGGTGTGCATCGGAAGAACTTTTTTTAGTCTGCTAACTCCTTCCTCTTCGCAGTCACGAGTTTCAAGCTGGAGGCCGAATCGGAAGCAAAGGGGTAAGAAAGCGGATGTTTGGAATTCGTCTCCGGTCGGCCTGCCCCAACAGACGGATAGCGCCTAGCATTACAGCCGATTACAGCGCGGGCCACGAAGGGGGACCGAAGATTTATGCGCAGATCGAAGATATCGGCCCGCTTCTCCCACCCCATGCGCCAAGTTCGCCATCGCCTGTAGGCCTCTGGCGCATTTCCCCCTGTTCCCCTCATCCATAAGTGGCCCGAGCCTCCTCCCGTCTTCCGTGAATGCCGCGATACTGTTACTCTCTGACCACGAACTGAACTCAACGCCCGCATCCCTCTACGCAGAAACCCGTCTCCGTCCTTCTGGTCCCCATCTTCCCTACTGATATGCGTCTCGGAGCCTCGATTCTGCTTTTCCTGTTTCTCTTTCCGTGCGCCCTTTCCGCCCAATCGACTGTCCTTTCTGAACCCACTCAATCGACGGAGAAGACGATGAGCCCCCTTCGCACCGCACAGCACACCCACCTCTGGCGGGTGGCAGCATGGGGAAGTGCCAACGTGCTCGGCGGCCTCGCCCTAATGTGGGGCAGCGGACGAACCACCCGGTCTGCCCGGTGGCACTTCGGTGCAATGTCGGCCGGCTGGGGTGCCGTCAACGTAGGAATTGCAGCCGCAGGCCTGCTCGGCACACCGAGCACCCCACTTCCCAATCCGGCCGCCCGGCTGGCCGCCGAGCGCCAATTCCACGACATTCTGCTCTTCAATCTGGGGTTGAACGTGGCCTATTCAGCTGTGGGGGGCACGATGCTTGGGGCTGGCTACCGGGACGTGCAAAACGCAGCACGCTGGCGCGGATTTGGGACATCGCTTATTCTGCAAGGAGTTGGTCTGATGGTACTCGATGGCATTGCATTTGTCGCCTCACGCACTCGACTGGACGCCCTCCTAGACGCCCACGTAACGGCCTCCGTCTATCCGCTTCCCTCCGGTGTTGCCCTCACACTTCAGCTCTAGCCATTTCGCATGGACGACCGACTGACCCAGAGCAGCAAATTCCTGAGCTACGTCCTCCGGCACAACCCCGACGCCCTCAACCTGGACCTCGACCCGGGCGGATGGGCCGACGTAGAGACCCTCATTGAACAGGCTCGGGCAGAAGGACGCTCCCTGAGCCGGTCCCGCATCAAACACCTGATTGCGGCGGGCGAGAAAACCCGGTTCACTCTCAGTGACGACGAATCGAAGATCCGCGCCAACTACGGACATTCGATTGCGGTGGACCTCGACCTGACGCCCACTGCTCCGCCTCCTGAACTGTATCACGGCACTGCCGAGGCCGCCCTCCCCTCCATTCGCTCAGAGGGCCTGCACCCCCAGTCCCGGCAGTACGTACACCTATCTCCAACCCCAGAGGAAGCCGAATCGGTGGGCCGGCGGCATGGCACGCCCGTGGTCCTCAGGATCAAAGCCCCTGCCCTTTCTGAGGCCGGCTTCACACTCTACCGCTCGACCGAGACGGTGTGGCTCACGCGACACGTGCCGGCTCGATTCCTTCAGGTCCCGGGATAAAATCGTCTCTGGCTCTACTCAGAATGAGCCGTGACTCGCAGTCGGAAACGCCCAACAGGGGCCCTCCTCCCTGAAATCGTACGCGCCAGCGGAGCAGGAGTCCTCCGATGCTCAACCACAAGCGACAGCATCGACCCGGGGGCCCCTTATGAGGAGGAAGCATCGACGGCGTGTGCCTCCAAATCCTCCCGCGCGAGCACCTGGAGCGCGCTCTCGTGCGTTGCCGAAAGAAGAACGGGAGGAGCCACGCCCGCCTCCAACGCCTCTTGCCAGCGAGCCGCGCAGAGGCACCACCGGTCGCCCGGCTCCAGTCCGGGAAAATTCCACTCCGGTCGGGGCGTGCTCAAATCGTTCCCCTGCGCTTTCGTAAAGCGAAGGAAGGCCTCCGTCATCTCCGCACAGACCACGTGCTGCCCGGTGTCCTCCGGTCCCGTCTCACAACGTCCCGTCCGGTAAAACCCGGTCGTAGGTTCTTGTGAGCACGGTTCGAGGGGATCTCCCAGAACGTTCTTCGGCTCCTGTACTTGCATGGTAAGTTTCGTTGAGTACGAATAACCAACACGTCGTACGAGCCAACGCTCCCCCCTTGCCCGCCGTTTCTCCTGCCCCTCGTGAGGACTGTGGCTGCCCGGAACGAATCGGGAACTGCCCTGGCCCTTGCACGAGGATGCTCCAATTCCCATCTTTCGGGAGCCCCCTTGCGTGCTCTCCTTCACTCTGACGCTACCAAACGCATGGCCAAAGATCCGTTACGCGTCGGCGTTCTCACCGGAGGAGGAGACTGCCCCGGTCTCAATGCAGCTCTCCGAGCCGTCACGAAAACCCTCATTCTTCAACACGACGCCGAAGTGGTAGGCATCCGAGACGGCTACCGAGGTCTGGTGGAGCGCAGCGTGCAGCCCCTGAGCTACCAGGACGTGGGCGGCATCCTCACCCGGGGCGGTACCATCCTTGGGGCCAGCAACAAGGCCGACCCCTTCAACTACCAACCGCGCGGCGGCGCGGACGTATCAGCTCAAGCCGTCAGCACCTGCCGTAGCCTCGACCTCAATGCCCTCGTCGCCATCGGAGGCGACGGCACCATGTCGATTGCCCACGGCCTCTCGGATCTGGGCATCAACATCGTGGGGGTTCCAAAAACCATCGACAACGACTTGGCCGGCACCGACCGCACCTTTGGCTTCGATACAGCTGTCTCGATTGCGAGTGAAGCCATCGATCGCATCCACACCACGGCCCAGAGCCACCACCGGGTCATGATTATCGAAACGATGGGCCGCTACTCGGGGTGGATTGCGCTCCATGCCGGGGTGGCCAGCGGGGCCGACGTCATCCTGATCCCTGAGATCGAATACGACGTAGAGGAGGTGGCGCAGGTCTGCTTTACCCGACAGCAAGGCGGACAGCGCTTCACGATTATAGCAATCGCGGAGGGGGCCAAACCCCAAGAGGGGGAACGGGTGGTGCGGGAGCAGGTGGATAAAACCTCGGACTCTGTCCGGCTCGGCGGAATCGGTCGCGTCCTGGCCGATGACTTAGAGGATCGGCTGGATAGTGAGGTGCGCACCACCATTCTTGGCCACATGCAACGTGGCGGAACGCCAACCGCCTATGACCGCAACCTGTCTACGGCCTTTGGGGCCCGGGCCGCCTCATTGGTCGCCCAGGAACGATACGGCCGGATGGTTGCCCTCCAAAACGGAGACTTCACGACTGTTGCCCTCGCTGACGTGGCGAACAAAACCCGCACCGTGCCTCTCGACTCCCCCCTCATCGCCTCGGCACTGGACGTAGGCACCTCGTTCGGCGTCCAGAATCTGGACGACGAGCTCCCGGATTCGGACGCGCCTGCCTCCACTTAGCGACGCTCCTCTCGGTTTGCTCTCTGCCCAATCCTGCTTCTGTTGATGCACGTTCTTCTGACCGGGGCCACCGGCTACGTCGGCTCTTACATCCTCCGTGAGCTGCTCCGACAAGGCCATACGCCGCACTGTCTGGTCCGCGGCTCGGCGGCGGACCTCGCCGTACAGGACGACGCCATCCAGGTTGTCTCGGGGGACGTGACGGACCCGGCCTCACTGGAGGGCGCCTTCGTCGACTGTGACGCCGTCATCCATCTCGTGGGCATCATCGAGGAGTCCCCTTCCCGTGGCGTCACCTTCGAACGTCTACACGTGGACGCAACTCGAAACGTCGTGGAAGCGGCCCAGGAAGCCGACATCGAGCGCTTCATCCACATGAGTGCCAATGGGGCCCGTCCCGATGCTTCGACGGGGTACCAACGCACGAAATGGGAGGCGGAGGAGATCGTCAAAACCGCCAACTTTGCCCACTGGACGATTTTCCGCCCGGCCCTTCTCTTCGGAAAACCGGACCCCGGCCGGCCCGAGTTTTCCTCCCGCCTGCTTTCCGACCTGATCCGTCCCTTCCCCATCCTTCCGGTGTTCGGTGATGGCTCCTACGAATTGCAACCCGTGCACGCCACCGAAGTCGCGGAAGCCTTTGTACAGGCTCTGCAGGTGAAGGCCGCTCACCACCAAACCTACATTGCTGCCGGGCGGGACCGCTTTTCGTACGTGGAGGTGCTCGACCGCATCGCCCAGGGCGCAGGTCTTGACCCAAAACCAAAGGCCTACGTACCGCTCGTTTTGGCCCGCTTGGGCGTCTACACCGCCGGTCGGGTCGGTCTCCTTCCCATCTCTCCCTCGCAGTTCGAGATGCTCATTGAGGGGAATACCGGGGACGAGACGGCGTTCTACAGCGACTTCGATCTTTCCGCCACGCCGTACACGCCCGAAAATCTGGCGTACCTCGAAACGATGTGAGGAGTCGCATCGCTACAATTGTCCGCCGTTAACGACCAACGGCTCATCGTCGCCTGCGTCCCTTTCTAACAGACCTCTCTACAGCTCGCCATGGCCACGTCCCCAACCATCGACGGCATCACCGAAGCCCTCGAAGCGTGGGCCCCCCCGGGGTCGGCACAGGACTACGACAACGTGGGCCTTCAGGTGGGGGATGCGAACCGGTCCGTGGATACCGGTCTTCTGGCGCTCGATGCCACCCCACAGGTGCTGGACGAGGCCAAACAGCTCGATGCCGATCTTATCGTCACCCACCATCCGTTGCTCTTCCGCCCGCTCGATGGCGTGACGGCAGATGGCTACGTCTCGAATCTTGCGCTCCGACTCGCCGAAGCTGGGGTCGGGCTCTACAGCATTCACACCAATCTCGACGCGGCCCCGGGCGGCGTTTCCTTTGCGCTGGCCGACCGTCTGGGCCTCACGGACGTCGGCTTCCTCGACGGCTACGAAGATACGCTCTACAAGCTTGCCGTCTTCGTGCCGGAAGAGGCATTCGAGAAGGTTCGGCAGACTCTGGCCAACGCTGGCGCCGGCCGCATTGGCGACTATGAGGCCTGTGCGTTCGCTGTCGAGGGAACGGGCTTCTTCAAGCCGGGGGAGGACACAACTCCCCACATTGGTGAGGCCGGAGGCGACGTGGAAGCGGCCCAGGAACGAAAGCTGGAGGTAGAGGTCGCCCGCTGGCAACTCGGCGATGTCCTGGCCGCCCTTCAGGACGCCCATCCCTATGAGGAGGTGGCCTACGACCTGTATCCGGTGCATCAGAAAAACTCGCGAGCTGGACTCGGCACGCTCGGCATGCTCGACACGCCGATGCCCCTCTCGGCCTTCCTCGACCGCGTCGCCACTCAACTAGATGCTGATAGCCTCCGCTATGCGGGCACCGACGACGCAACAATTGAGCGCGTGGCGGTGTGCGGCGGGGCGGGCAGCGACTTCATCGGAACGGCACGAGGGGCCGGTGCCGATGCGTACGTGACCGCGGACGTGAAATACCACGAGTTCTTCAACGTCCTCGATACGAACGGCGACCCCGATATGGCCCTCATTGACCCGGGCCACTACGAAACGGAGGCCCTGACCGAAGCACTGCTTCGCGACTGGCTCGCCGATCGCTTTCCAACCGTGACCTGGCACCGCACCGACACGCGGACGAGTCCCATGCAGACGTACGTTCCCTCATAAGCCTCCTCCCTGCCTCCCGTTTTGCTGCGGGGCGAGGCGGCCGGAAGCTGACGTGTGACTCCACGAGTGGCACCACCTGAGGGCCTTCTCGCGCCCCCAGCCCCGTTGTCCGTATTCCGGCAGTCCTCCTCCCACAGAAAGCTGTACGAGTGCAGACTCATCTCCCCTCCGTTGTATCTTTGCACGAAATGGAAGAATCCCCAAACGGAGGCACGAACTTTTGATCGCCCCCAAGGTAAACACTGAATGGCGTTCACCCGCGTTCGAACGACATCAATAAACAGTTATATATGCCGACGGCCCAAAAGAAACGACCCTCAGTGGAGGACCAGCTTCGTGCCCTGGTCCGGCTTCAACACATTGACAATCGAATCGACCAGATTCACAAACTCCGCGGCGACCTGCCGGAAGAAATCCAGGACCTTGAAGACGAGAAGGCCGGCCTCGAAACGCGCCTCGAGAATTACAAGGAGGAGATGCAGGAGCAGGAAGTTGCTCAGCGACAGGCCGAGCTCGACATCAAGGAGGCGGAAGGCCTGATTGAGAAGTACGAGGAGCAGCAACTCGAAGTCCGCAACAATCGGGAATTCGACGCGCTCACGAAGGAGATCGAAGGCCAGAAGGAACGCATCTCCGAGGCCGAGGAAACGATCGAAGAAGCCGAGGAAACGATCGAATCCCACGAGTCGGCCATCGAGGATACCGAGCAGCGCCTCGAAGAGCTCGAAGAAGTGCTCGATGAGAAGCGCGACAAGCTTGAAGAGGTCCGCGAAGACACCGAGGAGGAAGAGTCGAAGCTCGAGGAAATCCGCGAAGAGGCGGAAGAGCAAGTCGGCTCCCGCTACCTCAAGGCCTACTCGAAGCTCCGGGATCGCCTTCGCGATGGACGCGCCGTTGTCCCGCTCAAACGTGGCGCTGCTGCTGGCTTCGCCGTCCCGCCTCAGCGACAGGTCGAAATCCGGCAGCGAAAAAATATTGTCGCCTGCGAGCACACCGGTCGCATCATCGTCGACGAGGATCTCTACAATGAAACCGTCGACGAGATGAAAGAGAAGGTCGACCTCTAGATGTCAGCGCAGATGGCTTTCACGAGCCACTGCGCTTTTTTCAATGGAGGCATTCCTCTATAGATTGGCCCCGAACCTCGGTGCCCACTCCTGCGTTTATATAATCACGTGCAGGCCAGGTCATCGCTCCGTTGGTGCCGATGTCGGGGATTCGCCCCGACTACGTCGGCATCCGCGGTGAGGAAAGTCCGAACACCACAGGGCCCCGTGCTTCCTAACCGGAAGGCTGCATCGCCTCCGATCGTTGTCGAGGCGGTGCGGAAGGCACGTGCAACAGAGAGCAGACCCGCCCCGATCTCGGGACCTTGTCCCGACAACGGTCGGGGAAAGGGGTGAAAGGGTGTGGTAAGAGCGCACCGGCGGCTCCGGTGACGGAGCCGGCCAGGCAAACCCTACGGGGTGAAAGGCCAAGTCGCACCGTGTGCTCCTCGCTGGCTTGCCAGCGTTCAGCAGCACGAAGGTCGCCCGCCGATGATCCGGACGTCCATCCGTGACCCCGGATAACGGTGCAGGTAGGCCGCTTGAGGCGGTTGGCGACAACCGTCCCAGATAGATGATGACCTCCCCGGCGCCGACACGGCGATGCCGGCCCGGGTAGACCAAATTCGGCTTATAGGCCCGTACGTTTCGCACTAAAACGACCGACGGCCTCCTGATGGAGGCGGTCGGTCGTCTTTTTTTGTACATAGAAAAGGCGAAGCGTCAATTGGCGCTTCGCCTGACGTCTCCAATAATGGGGGATCCGGTCTTTCCCAAAAGACCGACCTCCCAGAACCCGATCTATACCGCCGGAATACTGGGGACAACAATCAACATCGAACGGCGCAAAACACCGATTTCGGACACGTAGAAGCCGCTCGCGCCAATCGAATGTTGCCCGACCTCGGCTTGACCCGGAACTCCCCCTCCCCGTGCTCAAACGCTATCAGTTTCCTCCCCCTTGCGATGCTCCTCCTCCCTGCTGCCCCCCGCCCTGGTTCGGAAGCGGTGCAGCATCTCCTCCCGGACTGGGCGGAGCCTGTTGCTGCTGTTGCTGGGCCGGGCCTTCCTGCGCCCGTTGCTGAATGACACTCTGCTGCTCATCGCTCCCGATGAAGAAGTTGGTGATCACACAGAGGGCGATAAAGAGGGCGCCCAGGGTCCACGTTGCTTTTTCAAGAACATCCGGGGCCTGTCGGGTCCCAAGCACCTGACGGGTGGCCCCGCCCTGCGCAATACCGGAGAGCCCTCCGCCCTGTCCACTCTGGAGCAGAATCACCAGAATGAGTACGGCAGCAATGAGGGCGATGAAGACGACCATCATCGAAAACATAGCGTCAGCGTCCGCTTGTAAAATTCAGTGCTCGGGAAGCAAGTACGTTCTCCTGTTATCCGCAATACACTACGAGGCATCGCCTCGT
Organism: Salinibacter sp. 10B; assembly: GCF_002954405.1. Lineage (NCBI taxonomy): Bacteria > Pseudomonadati > Rhodothermota > Rhodothermia > Rhodothermales > Salinibacteraceae > Salinibacter > Salinibacter sp. 10B. Next base: position 1,066,682 of record NZ_MQWC01000004.1, read on the forward strand.
TCGTTCACGTGCGCGGCGGCATACACGAGAGCAGTAACAGTTTTCATATCTTTGATCTCGCCGTTCCGTGCCTTTGCAACGGCTTCCGCAAGCCCCATCGATACAACCTTCACGAACTCTCCCTCCGTGAGGTCCTGTTCGCCCCGCTCCAGTCCGTAAGCGGCGTACACATGAATGAGCTCATTGCTATATCCGATGCACGGATACGCCGCCCCAATTTTTTCGAACCGATCGGCCCGCCACCCGGTCTCCTCCTCCAACTCTCGCGCCGCCACATCTACCGGATCTTCGTTGGGCTCGTCGAGCTTGCCGGCCGGCACCTCCAAAAATGTGCGTCGAGGAGGAAACCGGAATTGCCGCACGAGAAGCGTCTGCCCATCGTCAAAGATCGGCACGATGGCGGACGCTCCCGGATGATCGATCCACTCACGAACTGAGGTTCTCCCGTCGGGCAGGCGCACCTCATCCCGGAACGCCTTCAGTAACACCCCATCAATCAGCTCCTCGGAAGACAACGATGTTTCAGTGAGATCGCTCATAGGCGTGGGATTCATCAACGGGAACCGGGGCTCCGAACGGGGGGCTTATCCGCGTGCTCCTCCTCTGCCCGTTTTTCACACATCGCTGACCTCATCCCTCCTCCACTTGTTTCACGAAGGTTGTCCTCCCAAATCCGGGCGCATTGCTAACACGTCTGTGCCTGCAACATTACCGCGTTCAGAGCCACAACTCCTGCCGTTTCGGCCCGCAGTCGCCGTCGCCCCAGGGTCACGTGTGTGCACCCAGCCCCAACGGCCGTATTCACCTCCTCCGGTGCGAAGCCCCCCTCCGGTCCTACGAGGGCAAGAACACTCTCCGGGGCGTCTCCCAATGCAGACAGCAACGGGGTGCCGTCGCCCCCTCCGTGACAAAGCAATCGCCCCCCAGTCCTCCTGTCCTCCAAAAGCATTTTCGGTGTCTGCGGCTCGTCAAGCTCTGGCAGCCGACTCCGACGACACTGCTTGAGCGCCGCAATCATGACCTTCCGGAGCCGATCCCTCCGGATGGACTCGCGTTCCGTGCGACGGGTGCGCAGCGGCACAATCCGCCGAACGCCCAGCTCCACGGCCTTTTCGACAAATGTCTCGAACCGACTGCGCTTTTTGAGAATTCCGAGCCCGACCGTCACGTCGACCTCGGGCTCCCCCACCTCTTGTCGCGTCTCCAAAATTCCTCCCACGACCTGCTCTGCCCCTAGATGGTCAATTCGGACGCGGTACCACCCGCCCTGCCCATCCACCACTACGATCTCATCGCCCCGCTCTGCTCGAAGGACCGATCGCACGTGCCGTGCCTCCTCCTTCGGCAACACCACGCGCGATCCCCGAATGGCCGACGGCGGTGCATAAAAATTCGTCGTCATTGCTCTACTCGTCTAAAAACGGATCTATCGACTCACCTCGTCTCCATACGTCTCTTTTTTTCCGTCTGCTAGCACTATACCAGACGTCGAGGATCAGTGTGTGCCCGATTGATTCGGACCGAGACGGACAGACCGTCGCAAAATGCCACACGGGATGCCCGTAGGTCCCATTTCGAGACAGTTTTGTTCTGAGTGCTTCAGGGCAAGTTGCATCGTCGCCTGTGGCAAGGGGAGCTACAATCCAACCGAAAGCCCAAAGTGAATGCGTCCATCGGCCGGTGTTGCCACGTCTGGATTCAGGGCATAGGTCGTTGTAATGAGTCCAATGCCCGTATCGATCTGGAGCCCGAGTCCGTAGCCCGGATACCACGCTTGGGTGGCGGATGATTCGCCCATCGCAGGCCGCTCTACATACCCCAGATCGCCGAAGGCATAAAGGTACGACCGTCGATCGAGCTGCAGCCGATACTCGAGGAGTGCACGTGCAGTCACGTTGCCGAGGAACCGATCCTCGTCGTAGCCCCGAAGCGACGTGGCCCCGCCAAACCGAAACAGATCGCTTCGATCGTACGCCCGACTGCGGAGGACGGCCCCATCGCCTCCAAGTACCAGCACTTGTCGCTCGAACAGCGGAAGAAACGCCCGAACCGTGCCTTCCAGTCGCTCCTGCCGTAGAGACGTACGCTCACGGGTCGTATCGCCCGCAGCCGTGATGCGACGGAGCATTCGCTGCTTCTGCCCCTGATCTACGTACACGTCCACCTGAAGCCCGCGGCGCGGGTTCACGTGCCGGTCGAGGGATTCGTACCGCACGCCGAGACCGTAAAACAGCGTCTGCGATCGCGGAATGTGCTGCCGACGCCCCCGGAGTTGTGCCCCGGCCGGCCCCGGCTTCACAACCTCCCGGCTGAGACGCCCCGTAAGCTCGAAATTCCGGTACAACTCATAGCCCGTGCGTAGGCCGTAGGTCCGTTCACTGTACGTCGAATCGCGCTGCTCGCCCCGAAACTGCCCCGTCACGCGAAGGGGAAGACCGAAGAGATACGGATCCGACACCGAGAGGTCGAAAATGCTCGTCTGGCCCGGCCGCCGGTCGAGGGTCAGGTCGAATCGGCGGCCGCCGCCAAACAGGTGCTCCAGCAGCAAGTGGCCACTCCCAATCAGCTGTCCTCCCTCGCGCCCCTCCGAGGGCGGCAGGTAGCCCAGCACCAGGTCAAACGCTCCCGGCGGCGCCTCGTCGACGGGGACATGAAGAATCGCCCCCCCATCGGACGTCACGGTGAGCTCCGGCGCTCCAACGGACTCGAAAAAGGGATTTTCTTGCAGCGTCGAGCGGAGGGTCTCAGGATCATAGTCGGTGAGAAGCGCCCCAATGCGAAGATCCGTGAGACGCGCTAGCAGGGCGGGTGACGTGCGGGCGTCATCAGGCACTGTGATGCGCTGAAGCCAGAGCTTCGGTCCCTCCTCAATGGCAAGCGTGACCATCAGCTCAGGCGCGTTCGTGGTGTCGAGCGCAGTTTCTGTCACGCGAACCTGAGCTAGCGGGTGCCCCATCTCTTCGTAGCGGTCCAAAAGCGCCTGAATGTCGGCCTGAAGACGATTGGGATTGAGTGGCTCTCCTTCTTCCGTATCGACCAGCCGACGCACCGTTGGGGCAGGAAGCACACTCGCTCCCTGGATGCGCAGACGCCCCACGTCTACCCGCGGCCCCCGCTGTACGTAGAGGCGCACGTTGGGGCGCGCGGCACTCGTGTCAATGTGCGCTGAGTCGAGACGGGCGTAGTAATACCCGTTGTGCCGATACCGGTCGACAACCCGGGTGCCAACGGCACGGACACTGTCGGTAGATGCCGCAGGCGAAGTCTCCGGCCACGACGTCACCGTGCCGTCCACCACAAGCGTCCACTCTGGCCCTGGCGCCTCCCCAGAGGACACCGACTGTCCGTAGAGCGGGCCTGTTGCTGTCGTACCAACAGCGAGCAACACCGCCCACGCCGCTAGGTATAGCACGTTGTCGCCATTCATATCGGATCACGCTCCTGCTGCATGCTGCGTCCTTCGGCCCTCGGACTTGTTGCCAGTCTCGGCCTGTTTCTGCTCGGCACTACAGGCCCCTCCTCCGTCGAACCTGCCGGAGAGGCTCGGGTTGCAACGACCCGCCCCCCCGACACGATCGCGTCCACCGCGTCGACCGATACGCCCGTCCTCGTCTCGCTCCCCGCCCGCGTGCAGGACGCCCCGGTCACGCAGTACACCATACTCAACGGCCCGGCTCTCAGCGGCGTTGCCGGACGCTCGCTCACGTGGATTACTCAAGGGGTCGACCCGGGCACCTACGACATCGTCCTTCGCGCTACCCATCCAGAGCTCTCGCCCGACACCCTGGTCGTCCGGGTCACGCTCCAGTAGATATAGGCAGCCAGCCCCCCCCCCAGCGGCCCGGCCCCAAAACTTTGAAGAGCCCGTCACGTGCTGCGGAAGACGTTGCACTTCGGGTGTGCTCCCTGCGTCTTTGGGAGTGATTTGTTTCCGAGCCTCCGTCTTCAGCCGGTTCTCGCTTCCCTCCACAGAAACGACTTTTCCAACCCCCTCTTCCCGTGTCGAACGATTATCTGACTCCGACCGACCGCCAGCGCCAGACTTTTCGTGAGGATCTGCTCGACTGGTACGACGAGCACAAGCGGTCGATGCCCTGGCGCGAAACCAACGACCCCTACCGCATCTGGGTGTCGGAGATTATGCTGCAACAAACCCGGGTCGATACAGTCCGCGATTACTACCCCCGCTTCCTGGAGGCCTTTCCAACCGTGGAGGCACTTGCGGAGGCCGAGCGCGACGACGTGCTCACCTACTGGGAAGGCCTCGGCTTTTATGCCCGGGCGCGCCACCTGCACGAGGCAGCGCAGACGGTCGTGGCGGAGCATAATGGGACAGTTCCTGATTCAATGGACCCCATCCGCGACCTGAAGGGGGTTGGTCCCTATACCGCCGCCGCGGTCCTCTCTATTGCCTACCAGAAGCCCCACGCGGTGCTGGACGGCAACGTGACGCGCGTGCTGAGCCGCGTCTTCGCTTTGGAGGAGGATGCCACCACCACATCGGCCCAAAACGCCCTCCGCGCCCTTGCCAATGACCTGTTGGAGACTGCCCGACCGGGCGACTTCAACCAGGCACTGATGGAACTCGGAGCGCTCGTCTGCACTCCCAGCACGCCGCTCTGTGACCGCTGCCCGCTTCAGAACACATGCCGCGCCCACGAGGCCGGAACGGAAGAGGACTACCCCATCACGCCGGAGTCGGAGCCGGTGCCGCATCACGACATTGCTGTGGGACTCGTATTTGATGGCGACCAGATCCTCATCCAGCGTCGTCCGGACGAGGGCCTGCTCGGCGGCCTCTGGGAGTTTCCCGGTGGCAAACAGGAAGACGACGAAACGATCGAGGAGGCGTGCCGGCGCGAGGTGCGGGAAGAGCTCGGCATTGACGTGGCGATCGACGACCACTTTTACACCCTCTCTCATGCTTATTCCCACTTCAAAATCACTCTTCATGCCTTCCGGTGCCACATTGATCAGGGCACGCCAGAAGCCCGAGAAGAGCAACCGTTTCAGTGGGTCCACGTGAGCGAACTCGACGAGTACGCCTTTCCCCGCGCGAACCGCCGCCTCATCGAAGAACTAGAACGACGCCAGACCGAACCGTCCCTTTTTGACTGACGCCGTCTACTCGATCACCTCGGCCTCTGCGGCCCGAACGCCCTCGCCCCCACCCTCGTCCTCGCCAAACACCGCTGCGCCGATGGCTCCCCCCACGGCGCCAAAAATCGCATAGACGACTATTCCGAACAGAAGGCCTAGAACAAAGGCCATCATCCCTCCGCTTCCGCCCCCCTGGAGCTGCTCCATCATGTCCGGCGACATGCCCTGCTGGCCCTGCATCATCTGCTCTATCATGTCCTGCGAAATGGTCGTCGAATCAAGCCCCAAGGGCCGAAGCAGACGGTCGAAGATCGACCCAAAAATGGCCCCTGCAACGCCCGAAAGGGCGCCCAAAACGGCCCCATCGCCTACCTCGATCGACGTGCCACTCCGGCTCGTAAACTGCTGCACGGCCACCATGCTGCCGAGAACAACTCCCAGACAGCACACCACATTGATGAAGCTAAGGTAGGAGGAACTCAGCACGCCCGTGACGACGGCCCCGATAAGAATGGACTGTTGTCGCGTAGTCATAGAAGGGCTTCGTCCGTTGAACAAGAGAATCGGTATGAATAGAATTGGAGAGCCTCATTCGTCCGGCCCCGATCGCAAAAGTAGAGAAGAGGACTCCCAACTGAAAGGGGCTCCATCCGGCGCAGTGCTCTGCCGGCACGGGATCTCGCCTCCCTTCACAATCATGCCGAATCGGCACGCTCGTCCATTCGTCGAAGCACCTGTGCCGTCGCAAAGCTGGCAGCCACAAGACCAAACACCATCCCGGTTGCGGCCCGGCTGACGGGAGTGTTGCTCCAGAGCCCCACAACCGGTCCCACCCAATCCATCCCAAGAGGCAAGAGACTCCCCAGCAGCACGTACCGCCCATGGGTCCCGACCCGTTGCCAGAAGAGACGCCCCCACCCTACGGACGCGACGCCGATGACCAATCCCAGGTAGATCCCTATACACCGATCGCAAATGGCCAACTGGACGCCCCCGAGGTGCGGCGATCGGACGGCAACTTGGTGACACACTGGGGAAAAGGCATGCATTACGACCGCCCGCCAGAATGGCGAAAACAGCGGCGGAGAAAGGGCAAGCGCGACAACAGCAATTGTCGTCGCCAAAAAAAGCATCCAGGTCCGACGACGCGACGACATTCTCATCGTGCTACAACCGTCTGTTTCGAATCAGAGGCGGCCCCCAACCACGACTGCGATCCCGAATGCGGCGGCCTGCACAAGGATAATGGCCGCCCCGCTCGGAAGGTCGAACGCGTAGCTGCCAAGCAGCCCTCCCACAGCTGTCATCCCTCCCAGCAACACGGACACCACCGTCATGCGCGGAAACGTGTGGGCGAGCAGGCGAGCCGCCGCAGCTGGAATGACAAAAAAGGACGCGGCAAGCACAATGCCTACCACCTTCACCGCCGCCACGATGGTCACGGCCAAAAAGACCGACAGCACGTAATCGTCGCGGTCGACGGGCACGCCGTCCGCCCGCGCAAGATCTCGGTCGAATGTCGCGTAGGCCCAGCGTCCCCAGAGCGGCACCGTCCCGCCTGACAGCAGGGCAATGCCCCCGAGGACCCAGAGATCGGCCGGCCTCACTGCAAGGATCGACCCGAAGAGATACGCAAACGCGTCGGCGGTGTACGACTGCTTGAATGTTAGAAGGACGACCCCGACTGCAATGGACGCGGCGAAGAACACGCCGATGGCCGTATCCCCGCTCACGGTACTACGGTGCGTAATCGCGGTGATGCCGAGCGCCACCACAACCGTAAACGGAAGGGCGGTCCAGAGCGGATTCAGTCCGAGGAGTAAGCCGAGGGCCACCCCACCAAACGCGGCATGTGAAAGCCCGACCCCGAGGAAGCTCAAGCGCCGTTGTACGACGAAGACGCCGTAGTAACTCGCCAGCACCCCAACCACGACCCCCGCGGCGAGGGCTCGCTGCATGAATGGAAGCGAAAGGGCATTCGGAAGCATGAGTGGCTGTTACCCCATGAGCATGGCATGTGCGTGACCCGTGTGCCCAAAGGCCTCTCGCAGGCCGGCATCGGTGAGCACCTCCTCCGGCGGCCCAAACCCCACCTGTCGTCCGTCCAGCAAAAGAACCTGATCGGCGTGATGGTACGCCGCGTTCCAGTCGTGGGTCACCATGACGATGGTGGTCCCCCGCTCTTCTTGATCCGTCTCCAGCACGTCGTACAGATCCGCGGCCCCGGCCACATCAATGCCGGTGGCCGGCTCGTCCAACAGAATGAGGCGCGGGCGCCGAGCCAAGCTGCGCGCCAAATACACGCGCTGCAGTTCGCCTCCCGATAATCCGTCCAGAGGCCGATCGGCCAGCGCCTCCGCCCCCACCCGCCGCAGCGCATTCAGGGCCTGCTTTCGATCGCCAAACGAAACCCGAAAGGACCACCGTTGATGAAGGGCCGTGAGCACCAGATCGAGGGCCCGAGCCGGAAACGTGCGATCGAGTCGTTTCACCTGCGGGACGTATCCCACAAGGCCCGGCTCAATGCTCGACGGGCGACGACCGAGCACGTGCGCGTTCCCTGTATCCGGCGGCCGTAAGCCAAGCAACACGCGAAGCAGCGTCGTCTTGCCGCCTCCATTGGGCCCCACCACGGCCACAAAGCGGCCCGCGTCGACCTCAAACGAGACATCGTCGAGTACAGAATGATCACCGAACCGGACGCTGAGACTGGAAACAGCAACCGCGGGAGGAGCATGCGTCACGGGAAAGAAAAACGCGGAACGCGAAGAAAAACGAACATCAGTCGAGGCAACGCCCACCACCACGGGCTGATCCCTTGAGATGTCGCTCAGAAGATTGATGTGAGCACCGAGACACAGTGCCCGACGGTGCAAAATGGTGCTCAATGAGTCCTGCTATTGCACGACCGGGCTCACGCAAAACTCATGTTGCACGAGATTCACAAAATCGGAGGCTACGGCACATCCGTAAAACAGCTTCCGAATCGATCACGGAGCGAATTGGAAGAGCGAATCGCGCAACACCCGAGCGTTGTAGAGCATCAACTCCGCATAGGTCTCTCGCCCTTCTGTGCCGCCCAGGGGGTCAAGCGGAACCAACGGCAGCGTTGCCGACTCCGCAACCGCCTGCGCCGCACGCGCCGAAAGATGCTGCTGCGTCAGTATGCCCCGTGCCCCTGACGTCTCCGCCACCTGCACCATCGCTTGCAGTTGTCGAGGGGTCGGCTCCGCCCCCGGACGCGGCTCTACGACGCCGACCAGAGGAGGACCGTACTGGTGAAGAAAGTACCGGAAAAACGGCTGTGCGAGAAGAACCGGCGTGTCGCGAATCGGCTGTAGGATGGTCCGCAGTCGTGCATCAAGGGTGGTGAGGGCTGTGGCAAACGAGTCGGCGTTTGCCTGATAGGTCGAGCAGCCCTCCGCATCGATCGCGCAGAGCGTGTCGGCCAGTACCGGGAGCAACGATATCACAACCTGCGGATCCGTCCAAAAGTGGGGATCGACGGTCTCTGTGTCTTCGAACGCCCGCTGCGCAGTGGGGGGCACGAGATCGAGCAGGGCCAGACGACGTGTCGATAAATCAGCGGCCCAGCCGTCAAGCTGCTCGGCCCCATAGACGAGTGCTCTCCCGTTTGCAACCGCCCGTACGTTGGACGGCGTCGGATCGTAGGTATGAGGAGAAGATCCAGGCGCCAGTAGCACGTCAACCGTCCCTCGCCCTTCCACGATCGGCGCGAGAATCATCTCGAATGGGGGAATGGTCGTCACGTACCGGGGCGGGCCTTCTGAGGGGGCCTCCGTTCCTCCACAGGCGGCAAGGAGCAGGAGACTCCCTCCGACCAGAACGCACGTCCGCAACGCACTCATTTCGAAAAATTAGATCTCATGGAAAAGATGGTTGTGCGTTCTCTTCAGGAGAATCGAGAAGAATGTTCAGATCCGTTCCGCCGCTCGGCAACGACCACTTCCGACGGTACACCCCACGCCCGCACCGTGCGGTGATGCTTCACTCCCCACCAGCGTTCATCAAGACATGCCCGCAGTGACAATGGACGGCAGCCGCCCACCCATTCGGGCCGAACCGCATGAACAGAGTCCCAGAGCGAAGAGACACACCGACCAATGAGAGTGTCCCCCGCCGTTAGCCCCGTAAGACAGAGACACCCCGTTGGCGCAATCAGACGATACGCTTCGGCTAGCACTGCCCGGATGTCGTCTCTCGACAACAGATCGAGCACGTACGTCGCTACCACCCGATCCTTCGCTCCTTCTACTCGCGGGACGTCGGGGCCGCCCTCCGTCAGAAAAACCGTGACGCGGTCTCCAAATGGCGCAAGCCGATCCTGAGCAATCTCGACCATCGTCGGACTCAGGTCGCTGGCCGTGTAGCGTGCCCCGGGCGAACAATGACTCCGGAGAAGCCGCTCGGCAAGCCGCCCGGTCCCACATCCGATCTCGAAGATTGACCGCGCATGCTCAAAATCGCCGCACGCGATCAACGCATCAAGGGCCGGATCCTCGTAGAACGCCTGAGTGTCTTGCCAGCGCCCAATCCGGTCGTACACTCTGCGTGCCTCGCCGGGGGAAAGAGTGTGCCGAGCCATTCCAGCGCAACGTTCAATTTCAGGGCAACCACGTACGCATGTGACCCGTGCTGCGTGAGCGAAATCGAGTCCACCGGATCACGATTGACCTCCGCAACTGGCCCTCATCGTGCTTGCACCGGCTCATCGCCCTGCGCCACAAGAGGATAATCGGCCTCTACGTCGCCCTCCGTCATCTTACGGAGACTCCGGCGCAACAGGCGCTTGCGAAAACTGCTCAGATAGTCGGTGAAAAGCACCCCCTCAAGATGATCGTACTCGTGCTGCACGACGCGAGCGAGAACACTCCCGGCGTCAATCTCCTGCTCGTTGAAGTCTCGATCGCGGTAGCGGACTCGCACGCGCTGGGGCCGGGTTACCGTCTCTCGCACCTCTGGAATGGACAAGCACCCCTCTTCCATGTCTACCTCTTGTTCTCCTTCCTCCACAATCTCCGGATTGATAAAAACCATTGGCTGAGGAGGCACCGGCTCATCGTCCTCCTCCATCTCCGCCGCCATCGGCGTGACGTCAATCACGAAGAGGCGCTCGTCCCGGCCCACCTGCGGAGCCGCCAGCCCGATCCCGGCGGCATTGTGCATGGTCTCAATCATGTTGTCGATGAGCTCTTGAAGCGCCTCCGTGTTCTCCTTCACCGGATCCGTCTCCTGACGAAGCGCATCGTGCCCGTAAAGGTGTATCGGCAGTACCATAGAGTCAGAGTGCAGTCCGAACGATCGAAGCAGTGCACGCACGACCCCCGCAAAAACACCGTTCATACTGAAGATCGTGCTATCAAGGTGCTAACGCACGGAACGAGGGGAGGTGCCAAAGTGGAAATGGCACGTCCTCAAACTTCCTGAATCTTCCCCGCTCCTGGTCTTTTCGGGCTCCGCGCCCCCTGATGCTACTTCCGTCCATAGTCGTCTTCCAGACGGATGATGTCGTCCTCAATGCAAAGACCGATCTGCGTCTCGATGAAAACGAGCGGCTCTTCTCCGTCATTCTCAATGCGGTGCACGTCCCCCACGTCGATGAAGCAGGTATCCCCCTTTGAAACTTCAATCTCCTCGTCATTTCGGGTAAAGATTCCCGCGCCCTGCACGACAACCCAGTGCTCCTTCCGGTGCTCGTGCTTTTGAAGAGAAAGGCGCTGCCCCGGATGGACAACAATACGCTTTACGCGATACCCAGGCTCATTCAGGTACTCTTCCCATCGCCCCCAGGGACGATTGTCGGCGTCAAGAAGCATGGTGTTCGGTCGGATGGTCAATCGGTAGTGAAAAGGGATTACAGCAAGGATAGCCCCCTGGGAGACAAGGCTCAACCCCCACCGGACTCGTTCTCGGTGAAATCATCCTGCCGCTGAGGCCTCCACCGGATCGGACGTTTCGAACGGGGGCTTAGCCGTTTCGATGGGGGTGCCCACAACCCGGTGGAGGGTGACGAGCACGCCAACCCCCACACTCAGAGACACCCACCACGGCAGCCCAAAACCGGTGGGCAACGTTCCGAGGAGAAGGGCCACGAGGCCCACACTCATCGCGTACGGCAACTGCGTCCGTACGTGATCGATGTGGTCACAGCCGCTGGCCATTGAGGATAGAATCGTGGTGTCCGATATGGGAGAGCAGTGATCGCCCCACACGGCCCCAGCCAGTACGCAGGAGACCGACGAGTACAGAATATGGTAGTGATCCGGCGAGGCCATGCCATTTTTTGCGAGAACCGCCCAGGCCAGCGGCACCACGAGCGGCATCAGGATGCCCATAGTGCCCCAGCTCGATCCCGTAGCGAATGCTGTCGCCGCGGCAATCACGAAGATGATGGCCGGCACCACTCCTGCCGGCAACCACTCACCCAAAATCGAGACGAGATAATCCGCCGTGTGCAGCACCTCCGTGATATTGGAAAGGGCCCACGCGAGGACCAGAATGATCATAGCAAAGAGCATCGACTTGAGGCCTTCGTACCACGCCTCGACCGTCTGCTCCAGATCCAGGATGCCCTGTCCCAGTGACAATGCCGCAGCTGTGAGCACTCCTATCAGAGACCCCCACATGAGGGCCGCGTACGAGTCGGCGCCCCCAATAATCTCGCGTAGCGAGGCATCGGCTCCAGCCGCCTGTGCACCGGTCGCGTAGAGTCCGGCGAGGACGGTCCCGATGAGGACAACCACGGGAATTACAGCATTCACGGCCCGATTCGGCGCATCCGCCGGCGGAGACAACTCGTCCCCCTCTGCTGCCGCTTCGTCCACATTCGCATCCGGACCAAGCACCTGCCCCGTCTCCCGCGCCCGCTTCTCAGCGTGGTACATTGGCCCGAAGTCTCGTCGCGAATAGGCGATGAGGAAGACGAAGAAAAGAGCAAGCAGTGGATAGAAGCTGTACGGAATCGAGTTGAGAAAAACCGAGTACGCCCCCTGGTTAAATCCTTCTATTCCCTCGATGGCCGTCCCCACGAGGCCCACTTCGTACCCAATCCAGGTGGTTACAAATGCGAGACAGGAAATGGGCGCCGCGGTGGAGTCGACGATGTAAGCGAGCTTTTCGCGCGAGATGCGCAGACGGTCCGTCACGGGCCGCATTGTGTTGCCCACGATGAGCGTATTGGCGTAATCGTCGAAGAAGATGCCGAGACCAAGGGCCCAGGTGGCCACCTGCCCGCGCCGCGAGTCGCTGGCCCACCCGGTCAGGCGCTCGACAATCCCGAGCGTACCGCCATTTTTCGAAATGATGCCCACCATTCCGCCAATCATGAGCGAAAACAGAATGATGGCGGCGTGGCTCTCATTTGCCAGAGCCCCGAGCACGTAGACTTGCATCGTGTCGAGCAACCCCTTGAACGCAGCCCACGGCGTGTATCCTATTGCGAGAACAGCCCCAATCCACACCCCAAAGAACAACGCCGGCACCACCCGGCGGTACAGCAAGGCCATTCCAATCGCAAGCAGCGGCGGCACGATGGACAGCCAGCCCGGAATCGCACGCGTATCGGCCGACCGCAGCGTCTGGCCCCCTGCCACCACCTCTACGGTTGTCCCTCCGTTCGATGCCACCGTCACCCCCTCTACCGTCCATTGCTCCTGCGACGCGTCGTACGACAGAGCCTGCGTCTCCCCGCCCACCTGAACCATTGGCGCCCCCTTCTCCGCCAGCGCGGAGTCGCCCGGCACCGTTACTGTGAATTCGATTCCCGTGAGCACCGGACTCGGCACGTCCATCGTTCCGCTCCCTTGCCCCACCGCAGGGGAGGCGACCAAAAACAACGCGCCAAGCACCACGAAAACCGCACGAGTCAACGAGCTAGGAGTCATGTTTAAATCACGAGCTGGGAGGCAAAAATCGAGAAGTGGACGTTTTCTGTACGACCATAGACACCTTAGAATGCGTCTATGAAGTTGCCCTGAACCAAATTTTGGCTACATGGTCGCTCTGAGCTTGTCTCAGAGCCTATACAATGGACGGTGAGGCCTCACAAGTCTCTTCGATAGGCTCTGGCAATCTAGACTTGCCTAGATCAAGTTTGGACATCTGAGATGTCCAGGAGCGACGAAAGTGCTGGTGAATGAGACTTCATAGACAGACACTCAGAACAGCAATCCTCACCTCCCTCCGGCACACGTAGATCCCTCCGCGAGATACGAATCTGGTCGTGGATCTCGAACGAAGTCCGCGGCGCGCGCCCTCGCCCGGAACGTGTCCACTCAGGACTCACGGGTTCCAAAGATCCGATCCCCCGCATCCCCCAGCCCCGGCCGGATAAACGCATCCTCGTCAAGCTCCCGGTCCAGTCCGGCCGTCACGACCGGCACGTCTGGGTGCTCTGCCCGGAGGGTCTTCACCCCTTCCGGCGCCGCCACCAAGCAGGCAAAGGTAAAGTTCTCGCCCCCTTCCTCCTTCAAGTGATCGATCGCAAAGGACGCGCTCCCCCCCGTCGCCAGCATCGGATCGACGACAAAGACGTGTGCCTCCTCAATGCCCTTCGGGATATTGCTGTAGTAATCCACCGGGGTATACGTCTCCTCGTCCCGCTGCATACCCAGGTGGCCGACGCGCGCTTCCGGAAGATATCGCACGAAGCCGTCAACCATTCCCAGTCCGGCCCGCATGATCGGCACCACCATAACGTCCTCCGCAATCTCGTAGCCGGTAGTCGTCTCGAGGGGCGTCTCAATCTCAGTCTCCCTCAACGGAATGTCGCGCAGGGCCTCATAGGCCAGAATGGCCGCCGCATCGGACACCGTTTTCCGAAACGCCCCGTGCGAGGTATCGTCCCGGCGAAGCACCGTGAGATCTCGTTTTAGCAGCGGATGATCAACAACCGTCAAATTTTCCATACAGCCCTCGACCATTGGTAAAGAACATCAGCAGACCGATTGCCTCCCCCTCACGTCCGTCCCTCATTCATTTTCCTGCTTTTGGCGTTCCTTCTCCGCTTTGCGCTTTTCCCTCGCCTTGCGGGCCGGCTCCACATTGTCGAGCCACGCCTTTCGTTCGAAGTAGCTGTCGGTGATTTCCTTCAGCTTGCCAGAGAGCAGAACGATGGCCACGAGGTTCGGGATAATGACGAGCCCAAGGGCAATATCCCCGACGGCCCAGACCGTCGCCAGCGGCGCAATTCCCCCGAGGAAGTTCACGGTCACGAAGGCCACCTTGTACGGCAGAACCGCCTGTTCACCGAAGAGATAAATGGCACAACGGTCCCCGTAGTAACTCCAAGAGATCGAGGTCGAGATGGCGAAGAGGAGCACGCTGAAGACGACGATGAGACCGCCCCAGTCGCCCAGTGGCGAGAGTCCCCGGGCGAAGGCCAGCTGAGTGAGGGGCGCTCCACTTTCCACCGCTGGTCCGTAGAGAGAAGTGTACTCCGTGCCGTCCTCGCCAATGGCGACGCTCCGTTCGGTGTTGAGCGTCCCCGTAAACGGCTGTCGGAGATCACCGTAGTCCTCGCAATCGCCGGTGCAGTCGACAAAGAAACTGTCGACGACCGCCTGATTCCAGGCAAACTCGGGCGCGCCCTCCTGCACCTGCGGCTCCCCATTCACGATCTTGATCTCCGTCGGCGGGTTTTCATCCGCAATGATGCCCCCTTCATTCTCAACGCGGTAGCTATGTGCTCCCCCATCGAGGTCGAGTTCCGTCGGCACCGGATCGTTCCAAACGCCCGTCACGACAATCACGAGGCCGGTAATCGAGCAGATGATGATGGTGTCGATAAACGGTTCGAGAAGGGCAACGACTCCCTCGGACACCGGCTCATCGGTCTGTGCGGCCGAGTGGGCAATCGGGGCCGAGCCCATGCCGGCCTCGTTGGAGAAAAGCCCCCGTTGAACGCCGTAGATCATGGTAAGCATGAAGATGCCGGCCCCCGTTCCGGCCACGCCGGAGGAGGGATTGAAGGCATCGGAGATGATACTACCAAAGGCGGCGGGCACTTCTCCGATATTCAGGGCGAGGATGGTCAGCCCTCCGAGCACGTAAATGGCAGCCATGACCGGAGCGATGATACTCGTCACCCGTCCGATGCGGGTCACGCCGCCGATAATCACGAGCGCAACGAGCCCGGCGACGAGGGCGGCGACGATCACGCTCATAACGAAGGGGTCGAGCCCAACCAGCCCACTATATCCCTCGAGGGTATCGGTCACCGAGTTTGCCTGGTTGGCGTTCCCAGTGAGGAACGACGTGATGCCGAGCAGTCCTGCCGAGAGGACCGCCATCCAGGTCCAGTTGGACCCCAGCCCCTTCTCGATGTAATACATCGGCCCGCCGGAGACCGTCCCCAGCCAGCCAGGCTCATCCCCATCCCCCGCGATGTCGACATCCCGGTAGTACTGAGCGAGCGTCACCTCGCTGAACTTGGTCGCCATTCCCAAGACGGCCGTCACCCACATCCACAGCAGGGCTCCGGGGCCGCCGTAGTGGATGGCGAGCGCCACCCCGACGATATTGCCGGTGCCCACCGTTGCCGACAGGGCCGTGGTAAGCGCCTGAAAGTGAGGAATGTCTCCCGGCTCGTCGGGATCGTCGTACTTCCCTGTCGTCACTGCGAACCCGTGAAACAGCCGGCGAAACTGGACGAAGCCCAGCCGAAGCGTCAGGAATAATCCCGCCCCAAGCAGCAGGAGTACGACGATCGGGATGTCGTTCCCGGTGCCGGTCGGAATGCCAAATCCCCAGACAAACTCGACAAGGAAGTCAATACCATCGGCAAGGGTTTCCAAAAAGGACATAGAAGGCAAAACCTGTCAGAGAGAACGCTTGCAGGACTACAGCAATGAATGACGGACCTCGGGAAAGAAGTCCATTCGGCGGGCCTTCCGATACACTCGAACGACTCGTGTTCGGCGGTCGGAAGGCCTGAATATAGAAGGCGAAACTGACCTGCGCAACCACGACCTCCAGTCTTCCCCACCTCGTCCGGCCCTCCCCTGCCCGATAGCGGCCCCGTTGAGGGAGGCTTACATGTTTTTCATTCGGGACCGCCCCTCGTCCGTCCGCTACGAAGGCAATTCTCCCGGCTCCTCGGGGGGCATCTCGCCGCTCGACTGCTCAAACGCCTTCCGCTCCTGGCTCCGCTGCGCCGACGCTTGAGCCGCAGGGGCAACGTATCGGTAGGCGGCCGCAACGCCAACGTTGAAGAGCGACGCGACCACGCCGAGGGCAGTGCCCAAATACTCAGGCCCCGCCAGCGCGAGCCGAATCATGACGGTGGCGGCCGCATAGCCGGAGTTGCGAAAGACCATGTGATAGGTCGAGCTGTAACGAAGGGAGATGAGCACGATCAGGATGTCGCTGAAGATGAGGACGGTGTAGAACGCATTGAAGAACGGCACCTCCTCGCCCGTCAAAAGAGCACTCAGACAGGTGTAGACGCCAAGCCCCCCAAGGACGAAAAGGAGGACGTTCGACACCAGCTTCTTCTGCGCCACGAAGTACCAGCGCTCCACCTCGTCCTGGGTAAGAGGCTCATGCTGCTGAAGGGTATAGAACAGCCCCAGCGTAAGAAAAATGAGGAGGGCCCCGACCGCATCGACGACCACGAGTTGCACGGCCTCTCGTCCCGCCTCAAAGCTCCATTCGATGGGCTCCTCGTTGAACTTGACGAGCTCTTTGAACGAGCGCCGGAGGAGGATCAGCGAAAAAACCTCAAATTGCTTTCCGGCCGTGTCGGCCACACTGGTGGCGAGCCCGACGACGAGGCCGATAATTTCAACCACAAGGAACAGCGTAAAGGCCACGTCGATGGCCACGAAGTGATTGCTCGACACGGAGGCCGCAATGGAGGCCGGAAGCACGTCGAGTCGCTTGGCCTCAATCACGAGAAGGGCAATAAAAAAGCCCCCCACGAGCGCGTATCCTACGATGCGACGGGCCTCCTTTCCTTCCCACCACGATTCGAAGGCGTCGAAGATCTGGTTGCTATGCCGAAAGAACGTGACCATTGCCCAACGGGTCTTCTGATCCCTGACATGCGCGTACAGGCTCAATGCGACACGTCCTTGTGCGTTTTGGCGTTCGCGGAGGCATACCGTCAGGATTACATCCCACCGCCTCAGACAGCCCTATAGCGTTTCAGGGTCAATCTCGACGACCTGCCCGTTCATGAGCGCGTAGGTCTGAGCCGGATACGACTTGACGAGGCGGTAGTCGTGCGTGGCTGTGAGAAGCGTCATCCCCTGTTTGTGAAGGCTCACCAGCAATTCCTGGATCTCGTCGGCAACCACAGGATCGAGGTTGCCTGTGGGCTCATCGGCCAGAAGCACCCACGGATCATTTGCAATGGCGCGTGCGATGACGACGCGCTGTTGCTCGCCCCCAGACAGTTCATGCGGATAATTGTTACGCTTGTGACTCAGTCCTACCCGGGCCAGCGACTTGAGTACCTTACTTTTTACTTGAGACTGTTTCTTGCCGGTGGCGTACAAGGCAAACGCCACGTTCTCATAGGCGCTACGGTCGGGTAGCAACTGAAAGTCCTGGAAAACGACCCCGATCGAACGCCGGAGATACGGGATCTCTTCTTCATCGATCAGGTCGGAGCGGTGGCTGCCGATTTGAGCGACCCCCGAATCAGGAAACAGGTCCATGTAGAGCAGGCGCAGGATCGTACTCTTCCCACTGCCCGTGGGGCCGACGAGGTACGCCATCTCCGACCGGCCGAGGTGCAGGTTCACCTCCTCCAGCACGGTGCGGTGCCGGCCATTCGGAAGCTGGAAGGAAACAGAAACGTCCTTAAGGTCGATCATCTGATTGACGTTCTATCCGGTGCAAACTGCCGGGCGTCATCGGTCGACTGCGTTCCTGCCCGGATGTGACAGGCTCGGTCGAAAGTAAAGAGCCGGTGGCGGAGGGGTGCCCTGTGCCGATTCTTCCCTCCGCTTCCCCGAATATCTTGAATCGCGGCCTCTGGCGCAACCTCGTGCTTTCGCCCGGACCTCAAAGCGGACGGCGTAACACCCAGTGCACCCGATAGCTGTCGTCGTGAGGAGAATTGGTCGTGAACGCGTCGTAGGACGCTTCGATCGTAAGAGGAGAGGTCTCTAGGAGCGCCCGGACCTCGTGCCGTGAATAGGCCCGCTGGACGTGCCGCTCCGTGCGATGCTGTCCATCCACAACGAGCTCAAAAACGGTCTCGTGTCGCCGCGTGTCCGGGTCATAGTGATTTTCCCGCACGAACGAAAAGTCGTCGGTGGCCCCTTCATCCACGAACCGGTCGTGATTGGTTTCGGAGTTGGCCGGGGTGCTCTGATCGATGATCGCTACCCCACCGGGTCGCAGGAGCGTATGCACCTGTTCAAAAAGCCGGGCCACCTCCGCCTCTTCAAGCAAATAATTCAAGCCGTCGTACACGAGGATAACGGCATCGACCGGGGCTTCCACTCCCAACTCCTCCAACGTGACCGTTGTAAAATCTGCCTGCACGCAGCGGATGGACGTATCGTCGGGCAGTTTCTCTCGAGCCTGGGCCAGCATGGCATCGGAGCCGTCCGTAAGCACGTAGCAGTACTCCCCGAGGGGGTGCAACCGCCGGGCAAGCGACCCGGTACCGCCTCCCAGTTCGACCACCGTTTCGATCGTGTCTCCGTGCTCGCGGAGCAGATTGTACAAGTAGGCCGCCCACGCGTCGTAGTCCACGTGCTCCATCACGAAGTCGTATCCGGCGGCGAGGGCGCTGTAGGGCTCCGCAGGCATGAGTTGGAAACGCGTCGGAGCAGCGATGAATCGAGAGCGATTGCCAGCTTATGCCGGCGTTTCCGTCCGCTGCTGGCGATGTCGGGCCACCGCCACGGCCAACTCCAGCGCACTGCGCATGCTGCCCGGCAGGGCCATGCCCTTGCCGGCGATGCCGTGCGCGGTGCCGTGATCGGGCGAGGTGCGGACAATGGGGAGGCCGGCCGTATAGTTGACCCCATGATCGAACGCAAGCGCCTTGAACGGCACGAGGCCCTGATCGTGGTACATCGCCAGTACCGCATCGAAGTCCGAGTCGAGCTGGGTGGCGAAAAAGCCGTCGGCGGCCAGTGGCCCCTCCACCTGAAAGCCTTCCTGCCGAGCCGCCTCAACGGCTGGAGCAATAATCTCTTCTTCCTCTTTCCCAAACGCACCGGCTTCTCCTGCATGCGGATTCAAGCCAAGCACGGCAATCGTCGGATCGTCGATCGCAAAGTCCTGCCGGAGCGATGCATCAATGACCCGCACCTTTTCGAGAATTGCTTCCTCGGTGACCATCGTGGGCACCTCCGAAAGGGCCACGTGGCTCGTAACAAGCCCGACGCGGAGCCCGCCGGCCACCATCATCATCGTTGGTTTGGCACTGCCGGTTCGCTCGGCAATAAATTCGGTGTGTCCCGGTACGTTATAGCCGGCCTTATTGATGGCCGCTTTCGAAATGGGGGCAGTGGCCATCGCGTCCACCGACCCGTTCACACAGGCATCCACGGCCCGTTCCACGGCCCGCATCGCCAGGCGTCCTCCCTCAACCGTAATCGCCCCAAACGACACCGGCGGCTCGTCCGCCTCGGCCACGTCCAGCAGGGCCACGTCGCCGTGCGGCACTTCTTCGGGCACCTCATCCACCACGTGAATATCGAGATCCGAAAAGCCGAGCACATCCGCATGGACCCGTAGAACGTGCGCGGAGCCGATGAGCACCGGCGTCATGGACGGCATCAAACTCGGGTCGTGCAGGCTTTTCAGGACAACCTCCGGCCCGATGCCGTTCGGATCTCCCAGGGTAATGGCCACGCGAGTGGGGGCGCCGTTCGGAGCGGGCGGTTCAGGACGTTGGAAGGTGGGTCGCTGTATTCGCATGGTGGATGCCGTCAGATTCGAGCAGGAAAAGCAACGAACATAGGTGCAAGGCTCATGCCGGTGTGCGGGCGACAACGTAGTTCTCAAGGTAGTCGGCAAGGAGACGGACCCCGAACCCAGTCCCGCCCGCGGGGGCGTATCCGTCCGGTTTGTCGAGGAAGGCCGGCCCCGCAATATCCAGGTGTAGCCAAGGAGCGTCCACAAAATGCTCCAGGAATTTGCCGGCAGTCACCGCTCCGGCCGCAGACCCTCCCACATTCGTAAGATCGGCGATGTCGCTGTCGAGATGCTCCTTGTACTCCTCGTACATCGGAAGAGGATGAACACGCTCTCCGGTCCGTTCGCCGGCCCGCTGGATCGCGTAGAGCCGCTCGGCCGCCGCCTCCGTTTCACTGGCCATCACCCCGGCAGCCTTAGACCCCAACGCCACGATGCAGGATCCCGTAAGGGTGGCCAGGTCCACTACGAGGGCCGGATCATACGTTGACGAGGCGTACGAAAGGGCATCCGCCAGCAGGAGCCGCCCCTCAGCGTCGGTGTTCATTACCTCCACCGTTCCGCCCGAGTGCATCTCAATGACATCGCCGGGAACGTACGCCTTACGTCCCGGCCGGTTGTCGGTCGCGGGCAGGAGCCCGATCACGTTCAGGGGAACGTCCAATGCAGCAAGGGCCTCAAACAGCCCGACGACGGCGGCCGCCCCTCCCATGTCGGACTTCATCTTGTCCATCGAGCCCTTCGTGTCCTTTAACGACAGGCCGCCGGTATCAAACATAACGCCCTTCCCTACGACCACAACGGGCGCATCATTGACGGCCTCCTCGGGGTGCCAACGAAGAATGGAGAACGTGGGCGGATCGAAACTGCCCTTGTTCACGGCCAGAAGCCCGCCCATTTCTTCTGCCTGGATGCGATCCGCCCCCCAGGTCTCCACCTCATATCCGTAGTGGGCCCCCGATGCGGCAACCATCTCGGCGAAGGCCTGCGCGGTCTTGTCGTGGGGCGAACGGTTTACGAGGTCTCGGGCCGTGCAGGTCGCCTCCGCAAGCCGCCGGCCGCGCTCCGTGCCGGCCCGCACGCCCTCCTCGTCGGCCTCGGGTCCGGCGTGAACAATGAACGACGACGGCCCGACGGCGCCTTCGTCCGTCTTGTAGCGGCGGTACTGATAGGCCCCTAACACAAACCCTTCGACGAGGGCCTGGGCCGCAGTATCATCGTCGAGATCGCCCTCCTGGGGCAAGAGACACGCCACGGTCTCGGCCGCATGGTCGCGAGCGGCGGTACTCGCGGCCGCAATGCCCCGGCGCACCGCCTCCGCATCAAGATCGTGTGCCGTCCCCACGCCAACGAGCGCCACACGAGGAGCCGCGGTCGCCTCTGGATACGCCACTCGAACGCTTCCTTCCTCTCCCTCATAGTCCTCCGCTGCCCGGACAAGGCTCTGGCCGAACCGGCCCGCAAGAGCCTCGATACGTCCCTCGGACGGATCCTGAGTCAGAGGGACGAGCAGAAGATCCGCGTCGAGAGTGGCCGGGGCGTTGGATGTGGTGGAAACGATCATCAATAGAGGCGATCGGGGAAACGAAGATGAACGGGCTTCACGACAGACCGCGTGTACGCCGGTGCTGTCCCGAGTTCCGATGTCAGCCCGCGGAACCAGTGTCAAAAACGATCCGCGCCGCATGAGGGCCGCACGGATCGTCATTCATTTCTTCACGGACCGGTACTCACGTTAATTGCCGACTGCGACCCCGTCAACCCTCTTTTCTCAGAGTTGCCCCCGCTTCACACGCAATGAACAGCCCCGCTGCTCCTACGTCTCTCCAAGAATCGTGGGCCTACTCGGACTGGCTTCCGAGCAGGGTCTCCAAGTAGGCCTCGTCCTCTGCCGAAAGCTCCTCCTCGGGAGCATACGGATCATCGAAGTCAATGAAGCGAGGAGCGGCATCGATCACATCCTCAATAACGTCTTCGAAGGTAGGCCGCCGCACGTACGCCCCGGCGGCATTGCGATGCCCCCCACCCCCAAAGTTGCGCGCCCACTCGTCGACCCGCACGTCGGCCTCGGATCGGAAGCTGATCTTGGATCCATCATCCACCTCGGAAAACAGAAGCGCCGCCTTCACCCCTTCGATGGACAGAACGTAATTGACAAAGCCCTGCTTGTCGTCCCAGCTTGCCCCGGTATCTTCCACCATGCGTTGGGTCACGACGGAGTATCCGAGCTGGCCGTCGTACCGAAGCCGAATGCGGTTCAGCATACGCCCAAGCAGACGCAACCCCGGCATCGACTTCCGGTCGTAGATCGTCTCGTGGATGGGAGCCGGCTCGATGCTCCCCCGCTCCAGAATATCGGCTACGATGCGATGAAGACGGGGCGTAACGCTGCTGTAGCGGAATGACCCGGTATCGGTCATGATGGCTGTGTACAGCGCCGTCGCAATCTCCGCATCGATGAGGGACGGGTCTGTTGCATCGATCATCTCATAGACGAGCTCCCCGGTCGCAGCCGCCGTGTCGCGAATGAATTCGACGTCGAACCACCCTTCGGGCTGGAGATGATGATCGATGAGCACCGTAGTGGCGGTCGCCTCTCGCACCAGACCGCCAAGCTTGCCGAGACGCTCCTCGTCGTTGGTGTCCAGGACAAACACGACGTCGGCCTCCGCCAATGCCTCCTGCTGGTCGAGGGAACTGTCATACACCTCCACGTCCCCACTGCCCGGCATCCAGTCGAGGTTGAAGCCGACCTCATCACTGTTCACCATGGCGGCCTGCTTGCCCAGCTTTTGAAGAAAGCGCGCCAGGGCAATCTGGGAGCCGAGGGCGTCCCCGTCAGGACCGAGGTGAGTCGTAACAAAAAATCGCTCGTTCTCTCGAACCAGCGTCAATACATCGTCGAGCATGCGTCACCAGCGCTCAGTGGTCAGGGTGACTAGAATAGCCTTCCCTTTACGCGACGACATTGCAATGAGTTCACGACGGCCGAACGGCCTACTGTACATTGGCCCTGTTCCCCCCTGTGGAAAGGGGGGTATCCCACGGGATGAACTGCCGCTGTAGCACCGGTCCCCATTGCCGGAAAGGCAGGTCGTCGCTCTCCCTTCTATGGATGCAATCGTCCGATCGTCCGCGGAAAGGGAATCGTCTCCCGCACGTGCTCGCGACCGGTCAACCACGAGATGGTGCGCTCCAACCCGAGGCCAAAGCCGCTGTGAGGGACCGAGCCGAATTTCCGGAGATCGAGATACCAGTCGAAGACCTCTTCCGGAAGTCCATGTTCTTCTATCTGCTCTTCCAGAAACTCGAGGTCGGTCGCCCGCTCCCCCCCACCAATGATCTCTCCGTATCCCTCAGGCGCCAACACATCCACACCCATCGCCAGCCGGTCATCGTCCGGATCGCGCTTCATGTAAAACGCTTTAATCTCCGCTGGGAACCGGTGCACAATGAGCGGACGGTCGAAGTGCCAGGTAAGCACCGTCTCGTCGCTCCCGCCAAAGTCACTGCCCCACTCAAAGGTCTGGGCCGACTCTTTCCAGTCCGGCAGGTTGCGCAGGGACTCTTCGATCTCATCAATCCGCTTGTTGATCTCAATCTCCCGGGCGTCAATTTCACGTTTGACGTGCTTTTTGGCCTGCCCGCGCCGCTTCTGGTTCTCTTCCTTCTCTTCCTGGAGCTCCGCCTTCTCGGCACGCAGGGCCTCCATCCGCTCGTCGATCAGCTCGGCTGTTTCGTCGCTCCGCAGAATCTCGACGGCCTCGTCGTAACTGATGCGCGGGAACGGCGTCTCCACCTTCTCCAGCACCGACGTGTCGCGGTCCAGAGCCTCCAACTCACGCTCACAGTTGTCCAGCACCGACTGCACAATGTGGGCCACAAAATCCTCCGCCAGCTGCATGTTCATCTCCAGATCGTAAAATGCCATCTCCGGCTCCACCATCCAGAACTCGGTGAGGTGCCGCCGGGTGTCGGATTTCTCGGCGCGGAAGGTGGGGCCAAACGTGTAGACCTTTCCGTAGGCCATCGCCATCGCCTCCGCGTGCAGCTGCCCGCTTTGAGTGAGATAGGCCTTCCGATCGTCGAAGTAGTCGAGCTCAAAGAGGGTAGAGGTCCCCTCCACCGCATTGCCTGTGAGAACGGGCGCGTCGGTTTGGAGAAACCCGCGATCCTGAAAGAACTCATGGATCGCCGTCTGGATGCGATTGCGAATGCGCATGACCGCCCATTGGCTCTCACTGCGCAACCAGAGGTGCCGGTGATTCATTAGGAAGTCGATGCCGTGCTCCTTCGGCGTGACGGGATAGTCGCCCGAATCACCGATGAGCGAAAGCGACTCGACCTGAAGCTCATAGCCCCCGGGTGCCCGATCGTCGGCACTCACGGTACCGGTCACCTCCAGCGCTGCCTCCTGACGAGCGTCGTCGGCCGCCTCCCAGCTGTCTGCGTCCACCGCATCCTCTGCGGCAACGCACTGCACGAACCCGGAGCCGTCACGCAGGATGAGAAATTTGATGCCACCGCTGCCTCGCTTGTTATGGAGCCAGCCCTTGAGGGTAACGGTTTCGTCCACGTGGTCGGCAAGGGCCTCGATGCGAGTAAAGTCTTCGATCGGACGAGCGGCTTCCGAGTCCGGGGCGGGCTCTGACATAATCAGGCGGCGTGTGGAGAGGTTGGGAGTAAGAACAGATCGGTGAATGCAGTCGGTAGAAGCCCCCCTCCCGGATCGTGTTCCAGTTTGATGGGGCTCGCCGGGAAGCCTTTTCCGGTTTTCGATTCGCGGCCCCGGTGATGTGTATAATGGGTCCGGGAACTTGGTCGAACTACGTTACGAGGACAACCCGCCCCTCCTGCTCGGCCCCAAGACGACTGACCGCTTTTTCAACGAGGGACCGCGCCGCGATTCCCGCCGGACCGCATTAGAGCACTCCCCACTGATGTACAAGCCACGGAACCAGGGGCCAAGCAACAATGAGATCGAGCATGAAGGCCTGAGCGGGAGAGTGCCATGGTCGTAGCCTCCATGTGGCCCCAAGCATTGCGATGACCCCTAGAACATCCACGAGGAGCAAAGTAGGGGCCCCATAGCTGTGGACCGCCACGACCGCCCCCACAATGCCCCCTGTGAGAAGAACCGTCGACGTGAGTCGGAGGGCGTAGAGCGACTCCCCCGGCGTCCAGACCGCAAGCCCCACGGCCGCATCGCCTTCTCGGTCTGCCCAATCCGCCAGCAGCACGTTCGGCAGAATAAAAAGCATGCGGTACCCCCCAAGGGCAAAGACGCCGAAACGCATCGTCCCTCCTCCGTCCACCAGTGGCACAAGCGTACTCCCCGCCGCCCACGCCCCCGCAACAGCCACCGGCTTCAGCAGCGGGATCTTCTGAAGAGGGCGCCCCCACCGGTCGCCCGGCAACAGGTGGAGTCCCACAACGAGGCCCAGGGCCGCCGAAACAAGCAGTGCGCCCGGTCGGAGCAACGGAAGACTCACGCCCACGACGCCCAGAAGAAGCCCCATTTCGATCCAGAGCCTGTTCCGGTGTGTCCGCACCCACCAACGTCGATCGGGCCGGTTAATGGCATCCTCCGGCGAGGTCGTAAGCACTCGATCCACGCCATAGACAAGAGCGGTCCCGCTAAATCCAGCGGCGAGTACTGCCCACGACACTGGCACTTCCAGAAGAGCCGAGGTGCCCAATAACAACGCAACGGCAATCCCGCCGACGGGCATCGGATCGTGGTAGAGTGCCCGTACCGCAGCCTGCAATCTTGCTCTAAAATAAGAAAGTGCTCGCGGTATCACGACAGTCGAACTCGTGCCAGCGAGAGGACGGAAGCGAATGCAGAATGCGACACCGGGTGTGAGCAACCGGAATTGGCGGATCGACTCACAAACCGGCTCTCGCCTCCTATTCTAATACGCATGGGGGTAGTAAACCGAATCCTGGTACAGAATTCAGGTAGGAGATACGGCGGTGCAATACGCAAAAGCCTCTCGTATCGTCGGTGCCGTCAAGGAGGGCACCAGAAGCGCCGTTGGACTGTGCCGTTACGAGATTAATCACAGGACCGACATGCCGTGACACTGGATCGGTCGTTTTCGACAAAGGTCAATATCCTCTGTGTAGCGTCGTTGGAGTCCAACGACGCTACACAAGGGCATCCATCACGTCCGGCGGACAATCTCACCAATCCTACACTCCAACGGCGCTACGGAAACCTGCTTCCCACCGGAATAGAGCTCCCGGAGTCGGTTAACGGGTAGTGCGAATAAAAAAGGCTCCAGGGACCGAAAAAGTCCCTTCGTCACCGTCTCTTCCCGTCGGTTCGCTTTGTACAACGTCGCTTCCTTCTCCGCCGGTCCGGTCCTCGCCTAATCTCGGAAGAAATCCATACTGTTGGCCTCTCCCCTCCTGACATCAGCGCCTCTTGATCCACAAACGGCCCTCTCCCCAAACGACAGGGACGAGATTGCCCTTGAATGCAGCTCGGGGGGACGGTCGACTGCGGTCCGTGAGAAGATCTCGACTGAAGGTGCCGGCAGCCTCACGTATCTCCGGCCATAGAACTGATCACTCAGGGAGTGCCCCCGGCCGGAAACCGGGACACCCCCCCAGCTTCCGGCATGTGTACAGGCATTACTCCCGCCACGCCGCCTCTACGTACGGATATTGCAGCGTACGTGGGGCATTTGAGTCGGCTCCTGGACTTGTGCGAAGACGGTGGGATCTTCGATAATGCATCCAGGGTGATCGACGCAACCCGAGGCGACGGGCGGTATTGGCATTTCATCGTGTGCTCACCCAACCCTTATACCGATGGGCAAAAAACGAACTGCCCGTAGGGAGTGACGGATCATCAGAACGTGACCTGTGAGCACTAGAGTCGTGTGTAGAATGTCCTCTCCCGTAGACCCAGGAGCACCATATCATGCAGGAGGTTCGCAACGCTATGACTTAACCGGTTAAGTAACCAAAGAGACTCACAACGTCAAGTTCCCCCCCTCAGACCATTGCAACACACGGAGGCTAAATTTCAGAAGTGTCGTCCTCTACCTTTGTCCATACGCATTGGTGAGCGACCGACCTCAGGCGCGTGAGTCGGAGCTGGTCTCTCAGCATTCTGTCGTGGGTGAGGCGCCTTGTTCTTCCTCACCAGTGCTTGTCGCTAAAATCGCCTCCACTAGCCTTCGCCCTCGCCCGCACGGACCCCAACCAAAACATACGCGGGCCCGCTCAGATGTGCCATTCGGAGATGACCATCTGAGCGGGCCCACGCGAGCGTCCCAAGCAAGTCTCAACAATCAGTCCCCGCTTGCTTACCGCACGACGGATCCATTCTCCGCGTCCGCCGTCACCGGGACGAAGGTCCCGTCCGGCTCCTCGGCCATGAGAACCATGCCTTCACTCTGAAGACCGAACATCTCCTTCGGCGCCATATTGGCCACAACCACCACCTGCGTCCCAACCACTGCGTCGGGCGACATCTGCTCCGCGATCCCCGCCAGGATCTGACGCTCCTCGAAGCCCAGATCAATCTCCAAACGGAGGAGCTTGTCGGCGTCGGGCACCGGCTCGGCGGTGGTTACCGTCCCCACGCGGAGATCGAGCTCCATGAAGTCATCGAACGATATGTTGTCTTTAAGATCGGCGTAGTCCATGTCGGTGTCGGTTGAATCAGAGTCCTGTTCAGCGGCCCGTTCGCGGAGCTTCTCAATCTGGGCCTCAATGACGTCATCCTCGATCTTCTCGAAAAGAATTTCCGGCTCGCCCAACGCGTGCCCCACCTCCAGCAGCGGCTGCCCCGCGTCGTCCCACCCAATCGCATCGTCCGGATCATTAGCAGGCGTGCTGGAGCGGACATTCGTAAGGCGCAGCATGTCCTGAAGACGCCGGGCTGCATCGGGAATCACCGGCTCAATCAGAATGGCAAGCGCGGCACACACCTGGAGACTGACGTGGATCGTATTTGCGCAGGCCTGCGGGTCGGCGTCGCGGGTGTGCCAGGGCTCGGTGTCGTTGAAGTACTTGTTGCCTTCCCGGGCGAGATCGATCGTTTCGTACACGGCCTCCCGCATACGGTACTGCTCATAGGCGTCGCCCACAGCCTCCGGCCCATCGCTTAGGGCATCGAGCATGGCCTCGTCGGCGTCGGACGGATCCTCCAGCGGGGGCACCTCGCCATCGAAGTACCGATGGGCAAAGGTGAGCGTGCGGTTGACGTAGTTGCCAAGGACATCCGCCAACTCCCCGTTTGCACGTCGCTGGAAGTCCTCCCAGCTAAAGTCGGCGTCCTTCGTTTCCGGCAGCGTGGTGGCCAGCGCGTAGCGAAGCAGGTCCGGCCCTCGCTCGCCTCCAAAGTCGTCAAGATACTCGTGGAGCCACACCGCCCAGCCGCGGCTCGTGGAGAGCTTCTGCCCTTCCAGGTTCAGAAACTCGTTGGCCGGAACGTTGTCCGGCAGCACGAAGTCCCCGTGCTCCATGAGCATGCTGGGGAAGGTGAGACAATGGAAGACGATGTTGTCCTTCCCGATGAAGTGGACGAGCTCCGTATCGTCATCCTTCCAGTAGTCCGCCCAGCGATCCTCTTCCCCCTGCTCGGCGGCCCACTCCTTGGTGAACGAAATGTAGCCGATGGGCGCGTCGAACCAGACGTAGATCACCTTTCCCTCGGCGTCGAGCCCATGTTTCTCGGCCACGTCGGCAGGCACCGGCACGCCCCACGGCACGTCCCGTGTGATGGCGCGGTCTTTCAGCCCGTCGTCGAACCAGCTCTGCACCTGACCGAGAACGTTGTTTTTCCACTCCGGATGGGACTCGATCCACTCTTCCAGTTTCGGCTGCATCTCCTCCAGGGGGAGGTACCAGTGGGTCGTCTCCTTCAGCTCGGGCGTGGCGTCGGTGAGCGTGCTGCGCGGATTCTCCAGCTCCGTCGGGCTGAGGGTGGAGCCGCACTGCTCGCACTGGTCGCCGTACGCCTCCTCGTAGCCGCAGACCGGGCACGTGCCCACGACGAACCGGTCGGCCAAAAACATCTCCGCCTCCGGGTCATAGAGCTGCTCTTCGGTGCGCAGATTGAACCAATCCTTCTCGTCGAGCACCCGGAAGAAGTCCTGCGCCGTGTCTCGGTGCTCGTCGCTGGTGGTGCGCCCGTAATAGTCGAAGCTCATCCCAAACCGCTCGAAGTTCTCCTCAATCTGGGCATGGTAGGTGTCCACAATCTCCTCCG
Organism: Salinibacter sp. 10B; assembly: GCF_002954405.1. NCBI lineage: Bacteria > Pseudomonadati > Rhodothermota > Rhodothermia > Rhodothermales > Salinibacteraceae > Salinibacter > Salinibacter sp. 10B. The sequence continues at coordinate 1,095,912 of NZ_MQWC01000004.1, forward strand.
GTGACCGATCTTCGCGGATGGCACGCATGAGGATGGCCACCCCCATTTCGTCGGAGCCGCAGATGAAGGCCACATCCTCCCCCTTCAGCCGCTGGTAGCGGACAAACAGGTCAGCCGGCAGGTATGCCCCCGCCAGGTGGCCGATGTGGATGGGGCCGTTGGCGTAGGGAAGCGCGGCGGTAACGAGAAGACGCTCCGAAGTAGATGAATCTGCCATTTCAACAGGAGGGGCTTAGCGCAATCGATTGTCTCGAATTCAAGATCGTATGTCACGTATTTCGTATTGCGTATCACAGGAGTCGGCAGTGCGAAAATACGCAATACGAATTTCGCAATACGTAGCAAAGCGTTTTGAGGAAGGCGGATCGACCCGAGGATACGACTTCTCCTCAGTTAAAGCTCACCCCGTCCAACGGATCTCCCTCCTTCTTCCGGAGCGCCTCTTCTGCAAACCAGGCCTCCTCAACCTCCGTCGTGGTATCCGGCAGGTCCTCGTGCGGCTTCTCGTATCCCTCAATTTCCTTAAGCCACACGAGCGTCTTGGTGCGCATCGTGCCGTCACGGGCTTCAAACTCCACATTTTCCTCGCGGGCGGCACAGGTTCCTTCCGCTTCATCGTACACGCCTCCCAGTTTGGGGTGGCGCAGCAGGATGCGAACACGTTCGCCGTAGTCGAAGCGGCTGTCCTCAAAATCAGCGTCGCTGTACGTGGGCACGGGCACTCGGGAGCATTGGTAAAACAGACCTCACACACGAACAGAATACAAACCAGCGGAGGTTTCTGCGTGTTCGATCCGCGTGAGCCACTCGTGAAAACGCCGCTCCACAGGAGAAAGGGGCCTCCAATGAGCCTGTCCCGGGACGTGCGCAAAATCCAGTTGCCTGCCCCCGGAGAACCGTGCACGTATGTCTCGAGAGCCACACCGCCCCCATATCACACATTCTTCATTGAGGGTAGACGGAGATCCTACACGACTCAGGCGAGTAGTATGTTAGTTGTCCTTTCATACGCTCCCTTCCCGACCGTTGTCTGTTGTCATGAGCGCTTCTGAGTTTTCCCCCCGCACGGCTACCGTCGAGCGCACCACCGCCGAAACGGAGGTCACGGTCGAGCTCACTCTGGACGGGAACGGTACGTACGACGTGGACACGGGCGTCGGCTTCTTTGACCACATGCTTGACCTCTTCGCCAAGCACGGCGGGCTCGACCTTGCAGTGCGATGCGACGGGGACCTGCATGTGGACGACCACCACACGGTGGAGGACGTGGCCATCACACTGGGACAGGCGCTCCGGCACGCCCTGGGAGATAAAGCACACATCGCCCGCTACGGCCATGCCTACGTGCCGATGGACGACGTGCTGGCTCGGGCCGTGATCGACCTTTCGGGCCGTACGTACCATCGACTCGACGCGTCTTTCGATCGCGACACGGTCGGGGATCTTTCGACAGAGATGGTATCCCACGTGTGGATGTCTCTTGCCCAGCACACCGCCTGCAACCTACACCAGACGGTGCTCCACGGCCACAATGCCCACCACAAGATCGAAGCCCTTTTCAAAGCCACGGCCCAGGCCCTGCAGGTCGCGGCCCGCCGGAGTGCCGAGCACGCCGAAGTAGCCTCCACCAAAGGAACGCTCTCCTGATTGTGGATTTTGGAATTTGGATTGTGGATTGCTGAGCAGATCCCTCTCCCCCCTCCTTCACCCTTCCAACCTTCAACCTTCTACCCTTTCATGCTGTCCGACGAAACGGTTGCTGTCATTGGCGCCGGCAACATTGGCCACGCCCTTATCGGCGGAATGATCGAAAGCAATCTCATCGCCGCCGACCACGTGATCGCTACACGCCGCACCGAATCGGCCCTTGATGAGATGGCCGAAGAGTTTCCCGGGCTGCGTACCACAACGGACAATGTGGCGGCCGTGAAGGAGGCGACCGTTGTGATTCTTACCATCAAGCCCCAAAGCCGCGCCGAGGTCGTCACCAACATCCGCGAGCACATCGAGCGCGACGTGCTGGTCATGAGTGTCCTCGCCGGCATTACGACCGAACGTCTGCAACTGGGCTTTGGGCAGGATCAGCCCGTCATCCGGGCAATGCCCAACACCCCGGCGCTCGTGGATGCGGGGGCCACTGCCATCACGCCCGGGACCTATGCCACCGACGAACACGTGAGAATGGCCCGTGAGATTTTTGAGGCTGTCGGTGAAGTCGTCGAGGTGCCGGAGGAGCACATGGACGCCGTCACGGGCCTTTCCGGAAGCGGGCCCGCGTACGTCTACATGTTTATCGAGGCACTCACGGATGCGGGGGTAAAACAGGGCCTGTCCCGACAAGAAGCCGCCAAGCTGTCCGCCCAAACGGTGTACGGCGCCGCAAAGCTTGCCCTCGACACTGGCAAGCACCCGGCCATCCTGCGGGACGAAGTGACGACGCCCGGCGGAACTGCAATCGCGGCCGTCTCGTCGCTGGAGGAGCACGGCCTGCGCACGATGCTCATCAACGCCGTGGGCACGGCCACCCAGCGGTCGAAAGAGTTGAACGACGAATGAGGCCATTGACGAATTGCGAGTGTCGAGTTTCGAATTGAGAATTCGACCTCTAATCGTTGCCCACTCGACATTCGAAACTCGAAATTCGACACCGGTATGCTGACGATTATCGACTACGGCATCGGGAACCTCCGCTCCATCGAGAAGGCCTGTCAGCGGGTCGGCGCAGACGTGCTCCGAACGGACGACCCGGAGACGATTCGGGAGGCGGAGCGGCTGGTGCTGCCGGGCGTTGGCGCCTTCGGGGCGTGCATCGACGAGATCCGCACCCGGGAATTGGAAGTCCCCATCCTGGAGGCCATTGATTCGGGCACCCCATTTCTCGGCGTCTGCGTGGGCCTGCAGATGCTCTTTGAGGCTGGACACGAGAAGGGGGTGCACGAAGGGCTTGGGGTATTGCCCGGAAAGGTCGTCCACTTTCACGACGCCGAGATGGGAACTGCCGACGATCTGGTGGTGCCCCACATGGGCTGGAATGCCATCGAGCCCACCCGGTCCCATCCGCTCCTCAATGGTCTTGCGGATCCGGCCTACGTCTACTTTGTCCACTCCTACCACGCTGTGGCGGAGAACGAGAATGATATACTCGCAACGGCCCACTACGGCCACGACTTCCCCGCCGTCGTCCAGCGCGAAAACGTGCACGGCGTCCAGTTCCACCCCGAGAAATCACAGGCCGTGGGGCTCCGTCTCCTGGAAAACTTTGCCACCCTCCCCCGCCCGAAAATAGCGGCCGCCCGCTAACCTTTCTCTTCGCCTACACGCACAACCGCCCCTCCCTGAAAACATGGCCCTCGTCATCCCCGCCATCGACCTGCGCGACGGCCGCTGCGTGCAACTCCACCAAGGCGACTACGAGGAAGAGACCGTCTACTTCGAGAATCCGGTCAAGATGGCCAAGCTGTGGCGCGTACAGAACGCCCGCACGCTGCACATCGTGGACCTGGACGCCGCGCGTGGCGACGAGAATAACAATCGGCCCGTCATCCGCAAAATCTGCGATGCCCTCGACATTCCCATCCAGCTGGGCGGAGGCATTCGCTCGCTGGAGCAGATCGAAGAAGCACTGGAGATGGGCGTGTACCGCGTGATTCTGGGAACCGCGGCCGTGCGCAACCCCGATCTTGTGGAAGAGGCGATCGACCGGTTCTCTTCCAACCGCATTGTTGTGGGCATCGATGCACGAGACGGCGAGGTGCGCGTGCAAGGGTGGACGGAAGGCTCAGGGCTCGACGCCGTCGAGTTTGCGAAGGACATGGAGGAGCGAGGAGTCCGTCGAATCGTGTACACCGACATTAGCCGCGACGGCACGATGAGCGGCCCGAATGTGGACGCCTACCGCACGATGGGCACCCACCTGTCGAAAGCGAAGATTACGGCCTCTGGTGGCGTCGGCGGGTACGACGACCTCCTCTCCATCCAGACCCTTCAACCGTATGGCGTCGACTCGGTAATCGTGGGCACGGCCCTCTACGAGAATCGCTTCCCCTGCCAGCAATTTTGGGCCTGGCACGAAAAAGACGAGGTGGATCTCGACACCTTCTCCACCGCCGCCCTTCGCGAGCAGTCGTGATCTGGACGGCACGCCCCTGGGCAGTCGGCAGCGACACGCTTCCACTCTCTGCATTCCGCACTCCTCACTCGCTATGCTCGCCAACCGCATCATCCCTTGCCTGGATGTCGACGAGGGTCGCGTCGTAAAGGGCATCAACTTCGTGGACATTCGCGACGCCGGCGACCCGGTCGAACAGGCCCGCACGTACGACGCCGCCGGGGCCGATGAGCTCGTCTTTCTCGACATCACGGCCACGCACGAGGGACGCGGCATCATGCACGACGTGGTGCGCCAGACCGCCGACGAGGTGTTCATCCCTCTCACCGTCGGCGGGGGCCTGCGCTCGGTTGAGGACATGCGCGCCATGCTCCACGCCGGTGCCGACAAGGTGGCCATCAACTCCGCGGCCGTCAAAGACCCCGATCTGATCACCCGCGGCGCCGATGCGTTTGGCAACCAGTGCATCGTCGTGGCCATCGACGCAAAGCGGGTGAACGAGGATCCGCTGGAGTGGGAGGTGTTCGTCCACGGCGGACGGAAGGGCACGGGGAAAGACGCCGTAGAGTGGGCGGTGGAAGCCGCCGAGCGAGGCGCGGGCGAGTTGCTCGTAACCTCGATGGACCGAGACGGAACGAAGGATGGGTACGACGTAGAGCTTCTTCAGGCCATCACAGAGCGGGTCCGCATCCCCGTCATTGCCTCTGGGGGAGCCGGGACACTCGACCATCTGTCCGAGGGGCTGGAAACCGGCGGGGCAAACGCCGTGCTGGCCGCCTCCATCTTTCATTTCGGCGAGTACACCGTGGGCGAAGCGAAACAGTATCTCCGCGACGAAGGCCTGCCAGTACGTCCGCCGTCAAACGACTGGAAAGAACGCTATGCCTGATTTGGACCTTTCGCCCGATCGCCTTCTCAAAGGCGCAGCCGTCCTCTTTACCCTACTGGGCGCATCGTTTCTGGTCTGGGTCGTCGATACCTGGATGGAGCACCCGGAAACGCGGGCCACGCAGTTCGGCTTCGAGGCGCCACTCTGGCCCGCCCTCGGTGGATTCGTGCTCGTCGCGATCGTGGCGATCGGCACCCTCTTCTGGCGGGCCGCCGAACGGGTGGAGACAGGTGAAGACCTGTTCGGACAGCGCCATCGACGCCGGGCCTCCGACTGGAAGGAAAACGGAGAAGCGTCGTGACCAACGTCCCCTAGGTCCTGGCCCCCAGCCGTGCAAAGAGCGCCCCTAAGAGCACCTTCGCTTCGTCGTAGATCTCCTTCACCTCACTTTCCCGCGGGCCGGCAACGTTGAGCACACGGAGATCGTGATCTTCCCCCCACGCCTGAATCATTTCGACAGGGACCGGGTCGGTCGTGCGCACGTGAAGAACGGGGCGTCCCTGCCGCCGGGCCTCGTCCATGGTGAGCGCAGTGCCGCCCTCCAGAACGCCCGTCGTAATGATGAGGGTGCCGTCGCTGTCACGCACGTTCCAGGCGGTCCGCTGCTCGTAGGCCTCCGACGGCGTCTCCGTGAGTGGATACGTCTCCGGAATGGGCCCATCTTCAGCACGCCGGCCTCGGGGACACCATCCCCCAACCGGAATGTCATAGTCGAGTGCCGCGTCCAGCGCCGCCCGGTCCACCCCGGTCTGTCCCCCCGAAACAATCTTCCGCAGTCGCATGCTCTAGGCTCATTACGGATAGTATGTCGGCGAATTTCAGAGCGCGATCCGTTCGGCCGGAGAAAAGAATCTCCCGCCGGCCGGCTCCCGCATCGGAGGCGCATCGGGACCGGCCCCAGTCCCTCCCCCATCGCATATTCATGCCTTCCCCGCGGGCCGAACCTTCGTCCTCCGTCCCAGTTTCGTCTCCGCTGGATATTTCACGAACCCCGATCCGTTCCGTGCGACTGTTTACCGCCCTCGACCTTCCCGACGACGTCCGCGCCCAATACGCTGCTCTGCAGGATCCAGACGCCCTGGACGCCCGGTGGACCTCGCCCAGCCAGTTCCACGTGACCCTCCGGTTCATTGGAGAAACGGAATCCGATCAGGCTGCAGAATACGAGAATGCGATCGCAACCATCGACGCTCCCGCGGCCAAGTGTGTGCCGTACGGGCTCGATGTGCTCCCCTCTCGCCGCAGCCCTAGCGTCTTAATCGTCGGACTCGAACGTCGCGCCTCCCTTCTGTCCGTCTATCGGTCGATCAGCAATGCACTGGAAGCAAAAGGACTGGAGCCCGAATCGCGAAAATATCGCCCCCATGTAACCCTTGCCCGACTCGGCGATCTCTCCCCAGAAACGGTCCATCACTTTCTCGACACGCACGACGCGAACGATCTTCCGTCCTTTACGGCCACCCGCGTCCACCTCTTTGAGAGTACCCTTCGGCCCGATGGAGCGGTCCATGAACGACGCGTCTCCGGTTCCCTGCCCCCTCCGCAGGACTGACGTGGAAATTGTTCGGAGCTTCGTCTTCTCCAAAGCATAATTGGCGACCGCGTTCGTTCATTATACTGCTCTTTCCCACCGCTGCTTCCCCCCGATGGCTCGACTCGCCTGCTTCATTCTCTGTGCACTCTCCCTCCTCGCAACGCCCGTTCGGGCCCAGCCCACCCTTGCGGAGGTCCAGGACGCGTACAATGCCCTTGACGGCCTGCAGGCGTCGTTCACACAGGTCATCAGTTCCGACTTTGCCGGCGACACGACCCAAGTCAAAGGATCGGTGTTGCTCTCGGGCAACAAGTACCGCGTGGAAACGCCTGACCAGATCGTCACAACGAACGGCACGACGACCTGGATCTACACCCCGACCGACAGCCAGGTGGTCCTGAACGACGCCGACCGGGGCGAATCGACGGTTACGCCTGAAACCTTTCTCACAGCATCGGCCGACCAGTACGCAGTACAGTCCTCGTCGACTACCTCTCGACTTGGAACCTCCCACTGGACCCTTCACCTGGAGGCAACCCGCTCCTCCTCCCGCTTTCGGGAAGCAACGCTTTGGGTGCGGCAGTCCGACCGGCTCGTTACGCGAATGCGTGCAACGGATCGGAACGGCTCAACGCTCGACCTGCGCCTGACGGATATTTCTCTGAACCCCGATGTTCTCCGGGAAAACAATCCGTTCTCCTTCTCTCCTCCCCCAAACGTGGAGGTAATCGATCTCCGCCGCGGACAGCAGCCTGCCGGGCCCGATGCATGAATTTGCTCCATAAAGCCGGTCGCTCGCCGTCCCGACGCGCACGGATCGTGCGTTGACGCGTTTTGCGAACCAGAACGTTCATTTTAAGCTGCTGACTGACGCCCCTCGCCGTGACGTCTTCTCTCCGTCGCCGCCTCCTCCAACTCGGTAGTTTTGTTCTCGCCGGCGGACTCTTGGCGCTCGCCCTCTACGGCATGGATGTCGAGGAGATGTGGACCGCCTTCCGGCAAGCCGACTGGCGATGGCTCGTCCCTCTCGTCCTTCTTGTGTTGGGCAGCAACCTCTTTCGGGCCTGGCGATGGCAAGTTCTGATTGATGCCCTCCCCACTACCCCCGACCTGACCGCACTCGACGGAGGCGACCCCACCACGTCGAACACGCTGGAGGCCTCCTTCTCCTCCATCATGATCGGATACATGGTGAATTACGTGGCCCCCCGCATGGGAGAGGTGGCTCGCACCGCCAATATGGCAGCCCGGTCCGACTATCGATTTAGCAGCCTCTTTGGCACGGTGGTGTCGGAGCGCATTTTCGACACGGCGGTGCTGGGCGCCGCTCTCCTGAGTGCCATTGCTCTCCTCTTCGACCGCCTGTCGGTGCTGCGGGAACAGTTTCTGGGACCGGCCTGGACGACGCTTTCGTCTCTGCCCCTCGGATGGATTGTCGGGGGGGCGGCCGGTAGCCTCCTCCTTGTCGGCGGCCTTGCTGTCCTCCTGCAATACAGCCTCTCCGACGAACACTCGGCCCTTGCCCAGTTCTGGGCAAATCGCGTAAAACCGGCCCTCCTTTCGTTCAAAGGAGGCATGTGGACCCTGATCACCTCCTCCCGACGCGGCGCCATTCTCGTATCCACCGTCGGCATGTGGACAGGATATCTGCTGATGGCCTACATTCCCTTCCGCATGCTTGACCTTGCGGCCCCGTACGGCATTGGGCTCGTGGACGCGTGGTGTCTCATGGCGATCGGCGCACTCGGGCTGCTCGTGCCAACCCCCGGCGGCATCGGCTCCTACCACTACATCACGACAGTGGCCCTCGTCCATCTCTACGGCGTGCCGGAAGCCTCGGCGTTCACCTACGCGGTGCTTGCCCACGCCGCCCAGTTCGTCTTCTACATCATGACCGGCGGCCTCGCCCTCCTCTATCAGGGCATGGGTCTAGCGGTCCTTTCTCCTGACCACCCCGACTCGTCGGCCGTGGAACCCTCACAGGCCTGAACCGACTGGAAGTGTCTTTCCTTCTACGGAGGCTTCGGACGTGTCCTTTCCCTCCGTCAGCCCCTGGTGACTTTGTCCCGGGTACTGTCCTTCGTCTTCCGTCCCTCCGCTCTCCTTCACAGGGGAGACCGATACATATTGCCCCCGCCATTACGTTTTGCCGCTCCTTGTTCGCCCCCTCCTCCCCGATGTGGCCGCCCTATCGACTGAGGTGCCGCCCCTCTCTTCCGGTGCATTTTTTGTGACCCGAGGGCCTGTCTAGAACGCGTGGAGACGGTCCACCTGGACGAGCGGTCCTCCGCACAACTTGTGAGGCCGATCTTAGCGGAAACGGACGGCAATCCCACAACTCGGTTCCCTACGTGCAATCCTTACCGACTCGCCATGGCTCAACCTCGTCAATCCAGATCCCAATCTTCTAGCACCGGCTCGAACGCCGATATACTCAGTATTAATGACGCAATCGATCGACTCCTGGACATCGATGGAGCCATCGGCGCCGCCATCGTGGACTACGAATCCGGCATGACCCTCGGCACAGGCGGAGGGCGAGACCTGGATATGGAGCTGGCCGGTGCGGGCAACACAGAAGTCGTTCGGTCAAAGAAGAACATTCTTGAAGACCTCGGGGTCAACGATCGCATCCAGGACCTCTTGATTTCGCTGGAGGCCCAGTATCATCTGATCCGGATGTGCGAACGACACGACGACATCTTTATCTACGTCGTGATTGACCGAAACCGAGGCAACTTGGGCCTCGCTCGCCGCATGATCGACCAGATCGACAAGAAGCTCGAACTAGAGTAGAGAGGGTCCGGCACGCGCTGCTCGAACCTCGCTTCTCCGGGTGGATCTGCTCTTTTTTCGTTTCGCATCCACGCTCTCGCCTGTCTGCCTCCGCGGCGGACGGGCGTTTTTTTGGCTATATCAACTCTTCGGTAACGCGGGAACGGTAGGGGGAACAGATCCCAACCTATGCATCTTTCACCTCACATGAAGAGGGCATTAACCCCTAGGCGTCTCTGGGGATTTGTTGACACCGATCGCCCTCCACCGCCCCTCCCGCCAGGCCTTTTCTGTCTGCACTGCCCTTCGCATGCCCCCGTCCAACTCCATTCTGTCGGTCGTTCAAGAGGAGGAGCGTCTACATGCCCTGCGCCGGTACGACATTCTCGATACGGATCCGGAGCCGGCTTTCGACCGAATTGCGACGCTTGCCGCCCACATCTTCGATGCTCCTATTGCCCTGATCAACTTCATCGACCGTGACCGGCAATGGTTCAAGGCCACGGTGGGCTTGGACAAAGAGGGATCGGGCCTGGGCGTGTCCATCTGCGCCCATACGATTGAAGCCCAATCGCGGATGGTTGTTGAAGACCTGACGGCCGACCCGCGGTTTGCGGATAACCCGTACGTGACCGATATCGGCCTGGAATTTTACGCCGGGGCCCCCCTCATCACGCCGGACGGGCATCCCCTCGGAACGCTTTGTGTCCTCGACTTCCACCCCCGCACCCCGTCGGACGCAGTGGTGGAGCGCCTGTCGGACCTGGCCTCCATGGTGATTGATGAGTTGGAGCTTCGCCGGGAAAATGTCCAGCGCAAGGAGACGGAGGCCGCCCTCCGTCGGAGCCAGCAAAAGTACAAAAGCTTGTTTGAAGGGGCCGGCGATGCCATCCTTGTCTATGCCCTCGACGGCCAAATTACGGACGCGAACCCCCAGGCCGCCGCCCTATTCGGATGGGACCCAAGCGCCCCGGACGACCTGCACCTCTCTGACCTGTACCCGTCCGATCGCCAGGACGTGTACCGTCAGATGATGTCCCGTCTGCAAACGGGCGCCGATTACGAAGTCATCACAGAGCTTACCAACGCAGACGGCGAACGGTTTTGGGGCCAACTCTCGGCAACCCCTGTGAGGGTGGACCAGGAGACCATTGTGCGCTGCCGCATTTGGGACGTGACGGCCCAACGGCGCGCGGAACGGCTTCAGAAAACCCAGTCCGCCCTCTTTCAACGCATGGCAGAAGGCGAATCGCTGCACGCAGTCCTCGACCACGTGGCCCGCTTTGCCGAGCAGGAGCTTCCGGACATGTTCGTATCAATTTTGGGGCTCGACGGCAATCGGCTTCAACATCAGGTCGCTCCCAGTTTGCCAGAGGCCTTTGTGCAGGAGATCGACGGTACCGAAATTGGGACGCACGTGGGCAGTTGTGGCACAGCCGCGCTCAAAAACCGCGTAATCGTCACCGAAGACATTCAGACGGATGAGCGCTGGAGGGATTTTCGCCCTTCAGCCGAGCGTGCCGGCCTCCGCTCCTGCTGGTCTCATCCCATTCGGGATACTGAGGGGCACGTGCTTGGCACCTTTGCTCTCTATGCTCACGAGCCCCATCGTCCCTCGTCCGAAGAGCGGACACTCGTCGAACGGTTGGCCTTCATCGCGAGCGTGGCCCTTGAACGCGAGCAGGCCCAGGCCGAGCTTCGCCGCAGCCGAACGCTCCTCGAACAGACGGAACGAACAGCCCAGGTGGGCGGCTGGGAATACGATGTTGAGGAAGACACGCTGCTCTGGACGACGGAGACCTACCGTATCCACGGGCTGTCCCCGAACGAAGAGGTCGACGTGTCCGAGGCATTTTCGTTTTATCATCCGGAAGACCGTTCGGTTATTCAATCGCACGTGGAGCACCTCCTCGAGGAGGGGGGGAAATACGACCTGGAGCTGCGGATTCAGACTGCCGACGGAGAGATGCGATGGGTACGCACACTCGGAAAGGCCCTCTCGGAAGCGGGCACAACGACCCGCCTTATCGGGGCGATTCAGGATATTACCGACCGAAAAGAAAAAGAACAGGCCCTACGGGAGGAGCGAGACCGATTCGCGACCCTCTTCCAAAATCTTCCGACCCCGGTAGTTCATGGGATTTCACGAGACGACGAATTTATCGTATGGGCCGTAAACGAAGCGTTCGAGTCCGTCTTCGGCTACGATGCCGAGGCGGTCACGGGCAACGACCTGCACGCCCTGATCGTGCCCGACGATCAGAAGGCACAGGCCGCTGATCTAGGAAAACAGGCCCTCGACCAACGATCGGTACAGGCGGAGGTGCAACGACGGACGACAAGCGGCCTGCGCGATTTCGAGGTCCGCCTGACCTCCCGCGAGCAGGGAAACGGGGGATCCGAGACCTACGCCATCTATACAGACATCACCCGTCGGAAGGAACGACAGCGGCAGCTCCGTCTTCTGGAAGCAGCGATCGAACACAGCCGTCTGCCGGTTCTGATCACCGAAGCAGAGCCGCTGGATGAACCCGGGCCGCAGTTGGTGTACGTCAACCCAGCATTCACGGAGATTACCGGCTACGATACCGAGGAGGTGATGGGCCAGAGCCCACGGCTGCTCCAGGGCCCGGAGACGAGCCGAGAGGTCTTGGACCGAATCCGTGCCGCCCTGGAAGCGGACGAGCCAATTCGAGAGGTCGTTCGAAACTACCGAAAAGATGGAGAGCCGTTCTGGAATGATCTCTTCATTGCCCCCGTCCGCGACGACAGCGGCACAGTCACCCACTACGTCTCCATTCAGGACGACGTTACCGACCGGATCCATGATCGCGAAGAGCTGAAAAAAGCAAAGGACGCCGCAGAAGAGGCCGACCGGATCAAGTCTGCCTTGCTGTCGAACATGAACCACGAGTTTCGGACGCCCCTGACGTCGATCATCAGCTTCTCGGAGGTCATCCGTGATAAGCCAGAGCTGGCCGACGACTTCGCCAATCGCATTCTGGGCGGGGGGCGACGCCTACTTCATACGCTGAACACGGTGATGGATTATGCCGAGCTGGAGGGCGATCATGTGTCGTCCACTCCCACCCTCTTCAATCTGGGCGACGTGGCAACGTCTGCCCTCGAAACGTTCCGAAATCACGCCGAGCGTAAGGGCCTTGCGCTCGAGGTACGCGAGCCGGACGGCCCGGTGACGGCCGAATTGGACCGCCACTTCGTGGAGCGCATCCTGACGCACCTCGTGAGTAACGCCGTGAAGTTTACGGAGGCCGGATCAGTAACGATCACGCTCCGATCAAACGATGATCATGTGACGCTGCACGTAAAGGATACCGGCATCGGGATGGACCCCGATCTGGTGCCTCGCCTCTTTGACGAGTTTGCCCAGGCCTCCAGTGGATATGATCGTACCCATGAGGGCAACGGGCTCGGTCTTACGATCGTCCGGCGCATCGTCGAGCGCATGGACGGCAGCATCGACGTGGACACGGCCCTTGGCGAGGGGACCTGCGTTTCCATCCGGCTCTCAACGAACAACCACAACGCCTCTTCTTCTCCGGAGGCCCTCCCCGATCGCCGCGAGGACCACTGAGAACGGCTTGTGCTATAGTGATAAATGTGCGAGCCCCTCTCAGCCTAGGATCCCGAGGGAAGCGCAAACGCCACGTACGCGTCCCCCGATTCGGTACCGAGCTTCCCCCCACCGCACGCGATAACGACATACTGCGTCCCGTTTGCCTCATAAATGCTGGGCGTCGCAAAGCCCGCTGCCGGAAGCTCCGCACTCCAAAGAACCTCCCCTGTACGCTGGTGGAAGGCACGAATCTTTTTGTCCAGCGTTGCGGCGATGAAGACAAGCCCCCCTGCGGTAGCGACCGGTCCTCCGTAATTCTCCGTGCCCGTCGGCGGAATGCCGTCCGCCGCCAGCTCTGGATACGTCCCGAGCGGGGTTCTCCAGAGGAACTCGCCAGTAGCAAGGTTAATGGCGTTCAGCGTCCCCCACGGAGGGCTCACGGCCGGATAGCCCTCCGGCGTCCGAAATTTGTCGTATCCGGCCATTACGTACGGCGGCGAATCAGACGACTCTTCCTCCGAGGTCCGAATCGTATCTGGATCGAGGGCGTAGTGCTCTCGCCGAAGTAGAAAGTTGACGATGGCTTTTTCCTTCCCTGCTGACAGGTAGTCGAACCCCGGCATCATTCGCCGCCCGTTGCGAATGAGATGCACCAAGGCTTGGGGCTCGTACTGGCGTCCCACGTGCTTGAGCGACGGGAAATCCCCTCCCCCTGTGCGGTCCGGTCCGTGGCACGACATGCAGTGGGTTCGGTAGGCCTGCTCTCCCACCGCAAACGGCTCGTCCCCCCCTCCCGCCTCACCCACAGCATCGGCTCCCGCCGGAAGCATGGTCATGACCCAGGGAACCTCATTGCTATTGACGTAGAGAATATCGGTCGTCGGATTAAAGGCATTCCCTCCCCACTCAGCCCCCCCGTCAAACCCCGGAAACATGAGCGTGCCCCGCAGCGACGGGGGCTCAAACATGTGGTCGCGATTCAGGCTTTGAAGCTGGGATCGGAGGACCGCCTGGACACTGTCCGACACGTAGGGATTGATGTCCGCCGTTGTCATGTGCTGTCGTAGAAAGGGCTCGGGCGCAGTGGGCCCCGGCTGGGTGGGCCACGGCTCCTCCCCTTGAAGCGGGCTCTGGGTGGGCACCGGCCGTTCTTCAATGGGAAACAAGGGCTCTCCCGTTTCGCGATTGAAGACGAACACGAATCCCGTCTTCGTGGTCTGCGCCACCGCATCGACCTGCTCGCCTTCGTGCTGCACCGTCACCAGACTGGGCGGCGAGGGCAGGTCGCGATCCCAGAGGTCGTGGTGAACGGTCTGATAGTGCCAGATGCGCTCCCCTGTCGCCGCATCGAGGGCGAGAAGGGTATTTGCGAATAGGTTCTTTCCCTTCCGATTGCCTCCGTAAAAATCAGGCGACGCCGAGCCGGTGGGCACGTACACAATGCCCCGTTCCCGATCCACCGACATCCCCGCCCAGCTGTTGGCTCCCCCTGTATGCTGCCAGGCTGTCGAATCCGCCCAGGTGTCGTGGCCAAACTCCCCGGGCCGCGGGATTGTGTGGAAGGTCCATTCCAACGTGCCCGTTCGCACATTGAACGCTCGTATGTCCCCCGGGGCCGCATCCGCCCCCTCCGACACCCGTGAGCCGATGATGAGCAGGTCCTGGTAGATGACCCCTGGAGAGGTAGCCGACACATAAAGATCCTCTGCCCACCCTCCGAGCCCCTGCTTGAGATTCGCCCGCCCCTCGTTGCCAAAGGACTCGATTAGGGACCCGTCCGTCGCATTGAGTGCGAAGAGAAAGGGACCGGCCGTGACCAAAATCCGCCCTGCCCCCTCGTCCCTCCAGTACGTAACGCCCCGGTTCGCATTCAGGCCCAGGGATACGTCCAGGCTGTCGGACAGGGGATCGAACGTCCACTGTTCCTCCCCGCTGGCCGCATCGAGCGCAATCACCTTCAACTGTGGGGAGGTGCCGTACAGCGTCCCGTCAACGACGATGGGATTGGCCTGAATTTGCGAGCGCTCCGTCGCATCCTTCGTGTGATACGTCCACGCGCGTTCGAGCCGGTCGACAGTTGCCGTATCAATCTGCGTCAGAGACGAGTAGCGGATCGACGATGGACCGCCTCCACGCGATCGCCAGTGCTCATGCTCAGACGGCGGGCCAGGACGTCCGCAACCGATGAGAAGCAGAAGTAGTGTCCCCAAAACAATCTGACATTGCCACACGGGACAACCCATCATTCGCACACAAACCAAGGAAAGAAAGACGGCACACAGACAAATGTAGCAGACGGCGTTCCGAGAATCCAAGAATCTCGGTCGGTGGGCCGACATGGCGGCGCTCCCGAGAAACCTCCTGCGGGCACGCGGCCGTAGGAGAGATGTCCGTTTCTTTTCCACCACCCCTCTACTTTACAATCGTGACTGACGATACTGCTGCAGAATTGACCGCTGCCGTGGAGGCGTGCGACGAGGCGCGCGCGGAGCTGGAAACGGCCCTTGACGCCGCCGCGGCCGAAGGCGACGACGAAGAACACCTTCAGGCCGTCGCCTCTGCACTTGAGGCGTGGCGCGACGGACAACGGCGGTTTATGGATCTCGTGGACGCCTCAGAGGCCTCGGATGTAGCTACGGCCGCCATGCTGCTCAAAATGAACCACGGAACCGACTCTACGAATGCCCGACGCGGCCTGCCGGGCGTACATGTCGACGGAACCGACCAGCCGTTCGACGTAGACATGAGCGGGACCCGGGGAACCGTGTTGACGACCGCCGCCATGGAGTACGTGACTCCCCCCGAAGAGTAGTCTGCCCACCGTCTCGCCCCCTATGCAGAACGTCCCCGGCACGTATGCTCTCCTCCTACGCGCCTCTACCGCACGTACAATTACCGTAGGGGCCCTGGGAGACCTGCAGGTATCGCCCGGTTCGTACGTATACGTCGGGAGCGCCTTCGGTCCGGGGGGACTTCGAGCGCGCACTGCACGGCACGCCCGCGGCGACGGCGCCCTCCACTGGCACATCGACTACCTCAGGTCCGTGACCACGCTGGTGGCCATCTGGTACACGCACGATGAGACGCGACGCGAGTGCCAATGGGCCTCCCTCCTGCACACCTCCTCACTCATGCCCATTCCCATGGCAAACTTCGGGGCGTCCGATTGTAGCTGTTCTGCCCATCTCGCCGCCTTCGAGTCGCCCCCCTCCTTTGCGGATTTCTGCACACAGGCAAGGCATAAAGCGCCTGACCACGCCCCAATCCATCGCACCAGCCCCTCAACGATTCTAGAGGGATAATGTGGGATCCTGGAAACCCCCACTCCCAGCTGCGACGTATGATGTTGCCGTAGGGCACTTTCCGTCCGTCCCTTCGCTCCTCGTCCTCACAACTCCCCTCACTGTTGCCTGTGGCTTTTGCTCCCTGCGTTTTTCCCCGGTGCCGTCGCCTGTTGCTGCTCGCCCTGCTCATTGGAGGCGTGAGCCTCGCCTTCGATCCCTCCCGCTCCGCCGCCGTACAGGCCCACTCCCCGTCGGCGCCCGATTCTACGGAGTTTGTGGGAGACTGGGTGGGAACACTTACCGTCGGAAATACCAACATGCGTGTCGTCTTTCGCCTTCAAACCGACGCCGAGGGCAGACTCGTGGGCAGCATGGATAGCCCCGATCAGGGCGCGACGGACATTCCCCTCGGGGCCGTCCTCGCAACGAAAGATACGCTACGGCTTCGCGTGCCCTCCATCGCCGGAGCGTACGCTGGGGTGTACCGCGATAGCACAGATGTGCTGGAGGGCGTGTGGATTCAAGGGGGCCAGCGTCTTCCGCTCTCTCTGAAACGGACCGAAGATGCCCCAACCGTACGCCGCCCCCAGGAGCCCAGCATGCCTCTCCCATACAAGAGCGAGACCGTCTCTTTTCGTAGCGAGGCAGCAGGAGCCACGCTGCGCGGCACCCTCACGCTCCCCGACACAACAGCCCCCGTTCCAGGTGTCGTCCTCGTGGCGGGCTCCGGCCCCAGCGACCGTAACGCCACCATCATGGGGCACAAGCCCTTCCTCGTCCTCGCCGATGCTCTTACCCGGCAGGGATACGCGGTCCTGCGCTTCGACGAGCGCGGCGTCGGCCAGTCCGGCGGCACACAAGCAGGAGCTACAAGCGCCGATCTCGCCGAAGACGTTACGGCCGCCGTGGAGGCCCTTACGCAACGCACGGAGGTGGCGTCCAACCAGATTGGAATTATCGGCCACAGCGAGGGCGGCCTCATCGCCCCGATGGTGGCCGCGAAGACCGACCTCGTCTCCTTCCTCGTCCTGCTCGCAACACCTGGCCTGCCCGGCGACGTCATTCTGGCCGACCAACTGGACCGCCGGATCCGCCGCCAGGGTGCCACCCGTCGCATCCGAGCGCTTCAGCGCGGCACTCAGCAGCGCATCTTCGAGATCTTGAAGCAGGACGCCGACTCGGCCTCCATCGCAAGTCAACTGCGAAAGGTCATGATCCAGTCTCGCGGCATCAGCGGCGAGCAAACGATCCAGCGTGAGGTCCAGCGCCTCATGGATCCCTGGCTCCGATTCTTCATCTCACACGACCCGCGCGCCCCCCTCCGTAAGATCGACGTGCCGGTGCTGGCGCTGGCCGGGGCAAAGGACCAACAGGTAGCCCCAGACACAAATCAGACGGCCATTGCTGAAGCCCTCAATGCCTCTCGGAACGCCAGCGTGACGGTCCGCACCCTCGACGGCCTCAACCACCTTTTCCAACCGGCAGAGACGGGCGCCCCGTCCGAGTATGGCCGGATTGAGGAAACGTTCGATCCGAAAGCCCTCGACGTGATCATCGATTGGATGGATGCGCAGGTCGCATCCCGGTAACGAGGGGCCCCACACACAGGCGTATGCACCACAGAGGGGCTCGCAGAAGCTTTAGACCAGCTCCGCGTTCCCTTGATTCAAGTCCAGGAGCTGCTTCTGTAGCCCCGTTGGTATCCAACGGCGCTACGAGAAGGATTTCGAAGCTGCGTGGCGGAGTGTCTACGACCTGCGACTTCGTAGATCTCATGCAGTAACATTCGCTCGATCCCACTCTAGCTGCCGGGAGCGCTCGTCGTTCACGCTACTGCTGCGAAAGTCGAAACTCGACCGGTAAGGTCATGAGCACCTTTACGGGCGTGCCGCGCTGACGGCCTGGTGTACAGGTAAGCTCCCGCACTGCCGTAAGAGCAGCTTCCTCCAGAATCGGGTGTGTGCTCCGCAAAACGGTGCGCTCGGTTACCGTCCCCGTCTCGCTCACGATAAACTGGACGTACACCGTTCCCTGAATGCCCGCCTGTCGGGCCATATCGGGGTAGTCAATATTTTCTTGGAGCGACGAAAGTCCTCCACAGTCCGGCTGTGACTCTACCGCGACAAAGACCTCGGCTTCCTCCTGTTTCGGTGCCGTGTCCGGGTCCTTCTTTGGGGGTGGAGGCGGCTCTTTGCTCACCTCCAAGGCCCGATCCAAATTGAGCGATGCATCGAAGTCCAGCTCTTCCTGCTCCAAAACCTGATTGTCGGGAACCGCGACGGGGGGAGCTGGCGATGGGGGGAGGGGAGCTTCGGCCTTCTGCTCCGTTTGTGTGACTTCCTCTAAGTGCACCACTTCCTGCTGTTCAAGGGTCACCTGAAACTTCTCCTGGGTAGACCACCGCAGTTGGAAGGCAAGAACTACAATGACGAGCGCGAGAACCAACCCAATTTCGAGATGAACATAGTACGCCCGTCGATGATTAGCACGTTCTGTTTTGTATGGCGTCATGGGGCTCGGGGGGACAAGGGGCACGGAAGGCGTAATCGGGACTCAAGCAAAACAAAAAAGGCAAAGGGGGCGTCAGGTGTCGTCTTGTGCGTGTCGGAAATAGAATACAACGTGACGCCCCTCTCCGGCGTACGGTTGCGTCTGCGCACGCGTCCCGGGAATCAGAGAACCCCCCCGTGGGGAAAGCCCTTACCAGCTCTTCGTCCCTTCACGTGGACGAAACGTGTTCTCTCTTCCTTTCTCTCTTACCGGTTCATTCCCCCACGTCTGAGGTTAGCAAACTCGACGTATAGCCCCGGAAAAGCATGAAATGAGCTAGGGCTGACGACCATCCCGTGTGGCATTTCGTGACGGTCTTTCGACCTATTCCGACCCGATTAGCTCACACCGATACTTCGGGCTCTGGTATTCATACGAGTGGGGCTAGTGGAGGAAGCCACTGGCTATTCCGGTAGTCCCCGTATTACTTTCCGTCTCGGAGGTAGGCAACTGCTATCGTCAATACCGAGACAACCAGGATCTGAAGGAGAAGCCGAGACCCATCAATTTTCCACTCCTGAATGGCGGACATGAACCCGTTTTCCTCCAGCTCGGGCCTCGTCCAGATCGGGTGGTACTCCACTGCGCTCACATTGTCCCCCTTCAACACATCCCCAACGCGGTCGACGACTCCGGTTTCAAACGGTGGAACAAGACACATCCCGAGGATCACGAAAAGACCGATGTAAAGGGTGGGACGGTGCATAACAGAGTGTTGCCGATGAACGTGAGTATTTGAATTGATTTGTGGAGCGCATCCCTTGACGCCCCCCACTGCGTTTCGTTCGCTTCCCGTCGCGTTGACCGCCCAAGAATCAGCGGTCATTTCCGATTGTCTCTCCATCCGCTGCAGATGATTTCGCAGACCGAACGCAGGCCGGAGCATAGACATCTGCTTTTCTGGCGAAGAGCCAAAGGTCCAAAGTCATTGCACTCCACCGGACACACAGCATATCGGGCCTCCCGTTCTCTGCAATCCGATGAAATGCACAACGATCCTTGGGTTCTGGTACAAGGGTCCAGGCGATGCTTCCGTCCTCCCCGAACCAGATCCGTCCTTCCTGCTTCTGCCTCCCCCAAAAACGCCCCCCGATCTACCACGGCGCCCCGAAGCGAACTCACGTAGGTGCGCCGTCTTGATGTAACGGCAGTTGAACCGTGAAGCACGTGCCTTCTCCCTTCTGCGTCTGTACCTCAACGGTCCCTCCCAGCTCGTCGACCAGGTGGTCCACAATCGACAGGCCGAGACCGCTCCCCTGATACTCCCGATCCAGCCCTTCAGACTCCTGTCGAAAAGCCTGAAAGATGTCCGGCAGAAGATCCTCACTGATCCCGATGCCCGTATCTTCCACCTGAAGAATCGCCGTGCCCTCCTCCTGCCTCACCCGAACCGCTACGCTCCCGTCTTTCGGGGTAAACTTGATCGCATTTTCCAACAAATTGCGTGTGATGCGACGAAGGGCATCTTCATTCCAGAGCCCCTCCACATCGGACTCGGGATACGAGCACACAAGCGCAAGGTCCTTCTCCTCTGCCGTGGGTCGCAACAACGCGACCGTTTCCTGCACGGCAGCGACGAGACCAACCGGCTCCCGCTCAAGAGCGGCGGCTCCTGCTTCCAGCTTAGAAAGTTGGAGGATCGACTCCAACGTATCCGAAAGTCGCTGACTGCTCTCGTGGGTCCGCTCCGCAAACTCTTCGAGACGGCCGTTCAGATTATCTTTGAGCAGCTCGGAAAAACCGATGATGGAGGTCAGCGGGGTGCGCACCTCATGACTCATATTGGCCAGCATCGCTGTCTTCACTTGGCTGGACCGTTCTGCCTCCTCTTTCGCCTCGCGCAACGCACGCTCCTGTTCTTTCCGGGCCGTGATGTCCAGGGAGACCGCCATCCCCGACACGACCGTTCCGCCACTCCCCCGTACAGGAAGCGTCAAGATCTGGTAGTGCTTTCCCTGATAGGTCTGCTCAAAGCTGTGCACCTCACCGTTTAGGGCCCGCCTGTAGTAGTGCTCCGTCTCTTCGGCAAGATCGTCCGGAAACAGGTCGTGGGCCGTGGCTCCTTCGATGTCCGACGCTGAAAGCCCAACGGCTTCCAGCTCCGCACCGCCTGCGAGCGTGTACTGAAGGGTATCATCGAACAAGAAGACTCCCCCCCTCGGAAAATTTTCCACCAGGGTTTGATAGCGACTCTTGGTCCGCTGCAATTCCTCTTCGGCGTGCCGTCGCTCGGTAATGTCTAGCAGAACCCCGTTGAACACAACCTCGTCCTCCTCCACCCGAGGCGCCGACGTGCCTAAGAGCCAGACGTACTCTCCGGAGGGCTTCTCGAACGGAAATTCGAGCCGCAATGGGATCTGCTTCCGAATCGTCTCCTCGATGGTTTCGATCGCGTCCTCGCGATGCGACGCCGGAATGCCCTCAATGACACGGTCGTAGAAGTCGTTCGGATCGGGCGGAAGGCCGAGCACATCTTCCGCGTGTTCGCTCACGAAGTAACTTCCCCGAGTGCCGTCGGATCGCGCATAGAACTGGAAAACGACGCCCGGAATGCTGTTGGCTAGGCCCCGAAGGCGCGATTCACGCTCCTGAAGCTGCTTCCGAATCGAAATGAGTCGCTGAATGGCAATCGTGAGCACCAGCGCCACCGTTGCCAGTGCCCCGAGGAGAACGGCTTCATCCTCCAGCGTCGCGGGACTGGCGATGACCGCGCCTACGGTAGCAAGAACGCTGAGGAGCGCAAACCGCAGCACGGGTCCAATCGTCCGCGCCCCGATCCCGGCTATGACGGTAAAAATGGCGTGCAGCAACAGAAGCCCAATCTCGTAGTTGCTGCGAAACCCGTTGTGGGCGCTAAGAACAAGGAACCAGCCGATGATGATGAAGCTCGCGCCCTGGATCCATGCGGCATAGTGTCGACGGACGTGCACCGACAGATAGGATGCTGCAAATACCCCTGCGAGGAGGCCAGAGACGGCCCCCCAGTCCCACTTTGGGGTCAGCGTTCCGGGACTCGCAATTTCAAACAGTGGGATGAAGGACAAACACAAGACGCTTCCCAGCAGAAACAGCAGCCGATGGGCCTGGATCTGTGATTTCTGACGATCGGAGAGGATCTCGTCCGTCGGCCGGAATATGGTAGAGTCCTCCAAACGAGACATGAACGGACGCGGACGGCAGAACGAAAGGACGGCGGATCCCACTAAGTGCCCAACACAGCTTCAAAGGCCGTGCGACCTCAGCCGACAGTTTCTCTCGTACACTCGTCTTCCTGCGTTGTTTAGAACGGGTGGTGCTAGTGGAATGGCTTGCGGTCCCTCCCCACTCGGGAGAATTTCCCCATCGTCGGACCGGGGGACACCGTTCATTCCCGCGAAGGCAAAACCTCAACGTTACTCCCCACGCGGCCCTTCCTCCGTCACCGCCTGTGACGCAGCAGCAGTTTGGACCACCGTCCCCACAAGCGCACGGTATGCTGCCTGCACCGTCTCCGTCTCCGCGAGTCCGTTATGGGCTCCGTCGTCGACCACCACCAGTTCCTTATCCTTCGAGCCTGCCTCGCGATGAAGGCGCCGCGCCATCGCCGGATCGGTGACGTTGTCCTCCGCTCCCGCCACCACCAGCAACGGCACCTCCAACGCCCGCACCTGCTCAACATTGCTCTCCGCCCGCAGTGCCGGATCTACATCGACCCCTAAGAAGAGACGCACGTACCACGGGATGAGGTGCCCGACCCAGTCGTCTACGGTAGTCGCTGGATTTTCGAGCACAACGCCCCCGACGTCCCGCTCCGTCGCCACATGAGCGGCAAGAAAACTCCCCAGCGAATGTCCCCACACGAGCAGTCGCTTCGGATTGACGCCGCGAACCTCCACGAGATGGTCGTACACGGCAATCGCATCCTCGCGGAAGGCTGTTACACTCGGCTCTCCCTCACTCCGTCCGTATCCCCGGTAGTCCCACAGCAAAGCATTGACCGACGGGCGGGTAAGAGCTCTCAGATAACTGCGCGACTGTACGAGGTAGAACCCGTTCCCCCCAAAAAAGAGAACCGTGGCCTGAGCGTCAGCCTGCGTGAGGTGCCACGCGTTCACGTTCACGCTGTCGGCGACGGGAACCGTCGTGTCCGACAGACGAATCCCCTCCAGATCAAATGTGTGAGGCGTCACAGACGGCTTGGGAAAGAACACATCCTGCTCCCCAATCGAGATGGCCGAGCAGGCCGTGAGAACGAGGCTACCGCAGAGAAGAAGGAGAACAAGACGCATCAGAGGATCGGGGCAACGCCAAAGGATTGTTGGGATTCGACGGCCAACCGACCACGGTGTTGATCGTCCGGTGCAACTCGTCTGTAATTCTACGTCGGAGGGAAAAAGATCTACCGGTCAAAACAGAAGCGGCCCTGGGCTGCGCCCCCTCATCTCGGATCATACCACGGATTTTCGGCGGGCGTCTCCCGCCCGGCATGGACGGCACTATACTGCAGATAGTTCTCGGCGCCGTCCTGAATGCCTTCGACCTCCTCGTCGGTGAGCTCTCGTACGACCGTCGCCGGCTGCCCAAGCACAAGCGAGCGGGGGGGAACCTCTGTGTTTTTGGTCACAAGGGCCTGCGCCCCTACAATGCTGTGTTCCCCGATCGTAGCGTGATCGAGCACGGTGGCGCCCATACCAATCAGCACCTCGTCCTCAATCGTGCAGCCGTGGATGATGGCGCCATGCCCAATCGTCACGCGAGCGCCGATGTCCGTCGGCGCCGTGCCGTGCGTGACGTGGACGACCGTGTTGTCCTGCACGTTGGTCTCGGGACCGACGCGAATCCAGTTCACGTCCCCGCGAAGCGTGCAGTGGTGCCAGATACTTGCCCCCTCCCCGAGCGTGACGTCGCCAATCACGACGGCAGTGTCGGCAATGTAATTGCTGTCGTCGTACTGCGGGTGCTGGTCCAGAAACGATCGGATCATAGCAATGCGGATGGATGCCCAAGAATGTGCTCAATCCCGATGACGTGAGGACAAGGAGCCTCTGATCGCTCGATGGGGACCGTGGTCGCCCATCCGTAAGGACCCGGCAACTGGCCCCCTCTCGTCCGAGCGGCCGCATCATGCCTCCGCCCCCTCCTCGTCCCGCTTCCATGGGGGATGCTCGTCATTCAAGAAGGCGTCGATGCCCGCCTGGCAGTCCTCCGTGCTGCGCGCAAACGCATTCATCTGCACGGCGTAGTCGAGTCCTTCTTCTAGACCCATCCCTGGCAGCTGTGCCATCATCCGCTTCGTCATGGCTACCGCCGATCCACTGGTCTCTGTTGCCAACTCGCGCGCCAGGTCGTGAACCTCGTCGCCGAGCCGCGATGCCGACACGGCCCGGCTGACGAGCCCCACTTCCGACGCCTGTGCCGCCGTCACGAGCCGCCCGCGCAGCAGCAGGTCACGCGCCGCCGCTTCTCCCAGCTTGCGCTGAACGAACACCATCACGATGGCCGGCACGAACCCGATCCGCACCTCGCTGAAGCCGAGCTTTGCATCGTCTGAGACGAACGAGAAGTCACACACCGCCGCAAGTCCACACCCGCCCCCGATGGCGTGCCCGTTCACCTGTGCGATGATGGGCTTGGGGTGGACGTAGATCTGCCGAAAGAGCTCCGCGAGGTGCCGGGAGTCCCGCTCGTTTTCCCGTGGACTTGCCGACCGTAGTTCTTTCAGGGATGCCAGGTCGGCGCCGGCCGAGAACGAGGAGCCGTTGCCCGTAAGCACCACAACGCGCACCCCCTCTGCGTCCGCCGCGTCGGAGAGCGCTGCTTTGAGCTCGGTCACGAGCGCGGCGTTGAGCGCATTGCGCTTCTCGGGCCGGTCGAGTCGGATCGTCCGAACCTGGGCATCGGTCGTGACTTCGAGGAGATCAGACATGAACGAGGAGAATGGAGAAAGGATGCGTGCGGTATGAACGTAACCAATCGGCACGGACATTCTCCAGCCCTCTGGCCGCACGAGCAGGGCAATCACATATGGGAGTGCTGATGGGGAAGACGGACGATCATTCTCCGATTCTGCCCAAAACGAGCAGGAGACCGAGGGAAAGGGCCTGTCGGGTTCACCTCCCGTCTGTCTGCTATTCCCCTACATGGAGCACTCCCTGCATCGTGCGCCAGTGTCCCGGAAACGTACAGACGTACGGATACTCGCCCGCCGTCTCCGGCGCCGTGAAGTAGATGGCCTCCTCGGTCTCTGGCTGCAACAGACTTGTGTGAAACAGCACGCGGTCACTCCGAGGCACGTACCCGCGTTCTTGTCCGTCCAGCCCCATGTTCATAGCGGCCTTCGCCACGGGCTCGACGGCTCCCGACTGCACGATGAGAAGGTTGTGCATAAGATCGTCGGTATTCCGAAAGACCAACTTCACCCGTTCGCCGGCCTTCACCTGAAGCTCGGACTTATTGAATTGCAGGCCCGGCTTCGTGCTAATTGTGAGTGTCCGGTCGGCGCCCCCCGTCCAATGGTCCGGCCGGGTGGTCTGGTGCTTGGACATCGCGTCGCTCGGGTCCCCTTCCGCCGAAGAGCGCGCCTCCGACGATGTATCCTCTTTCGTTGGGGCCTCCGTGTCCCCCGCTACCGTCGGCGTCCTCGGCGATGGAGTCCCGGTGCTGAGGGGCGTCCCCTCCGGGATGTGATTGAGCGTGTAGTAGCCCTTCGTATGGAGCAAGGGCACGCCGGACGCCGATGTTAGATTCTGGAGTTGAATCTCATGAATGTAGCCGGGCCGCAGGCTGTCGACCGCGAGTCGCACGGAGCGTCCGTCCTCCGCCACCTGCACGCGCGCGACCGAAGCCCTCCGGCGATTGATGACCTCACTGCCATAATCGGAGTGGTAGTGGTAGGTAAATCCGCTGATCTCGTAGTTGGACGGGTCAGCCGCTGTCTCCCGGTCTACGGGACGCGTAAACGTGATCTCGAACCCGTCCGTCCGCGCCTCAACCGTCTTCATCTCGAACGGCACCCGTCCCGTCCACACCAGCCGGTCGATGCCGTACGGCTCAGACCCGGTCGAGGGCCAGCCTCGGTTCGTCATGCCCGCGAAAAGCGACCCGTCGCGTCCCCAGGAGAGCTGAAGAACCCCAGAATGGAATCCGGACCGAAATGGAAAGACGACTCCCTGATAGTTCCCTTTCACCTGTTCCAGAAAGACGCGCATCACTTTGCTCTGCCCCTGATCCCCGACGAAAAGATGATTGCTGAACGGCCCGAACGCACCGCCGGTGGTATCGACCAGAATGTCCGAGGTGGAAATGCCCATGATGCCCTGCGGGAACCAAACGGCTGGAAGCTTAAGCCCAGGCACTTGTTCCGCCACCTCGTGCATCGGGGCCCCGGAATCCGGAATCTCCTCCGGTGCAAGGTCCACCGGAGACATCGGACGGTCGGCCCACTTCAGGCTGGAGGGATGACCGACAAAGTCGCCCTTCTCAACGTGCGTGATGCGGCCCGTGCCGACCCAGTCCCCCTGATTTTCCGAGTAGAAGAGATCTCCGTCGGCATTTCTGCCAAACCCTGCCGGTGAACGCATGCCCGCCGCCAGGGGCGTCACCTCCCCATCAGGGCTCACGCGAAGGCCCCACCCGCTCCACGGCTTCAGGCTACTTCCTCGGCCAATCCACGCCAGATTGAGGGTCACGAACAAGTCGCCATTCGGCAACACCTCCGGGCCGTAGGAATACTCGTGGTAGTTTCCGGCCAGAGCCCAGGTTGTGATGTTCTCGTAGCGATCGGCCCGTTCATCCCCATCCGTGTCAACCATGCGGGTAAGCTCTCCGCGCTGGTTGGCAATGAGGGCGCCGTCCGTGTAGGCAAGTCCAAGAGGCTCGTGGAGTCCCTGCGCAAAGCGATGGTACTCAGGCGCATCGCCACCCGCCATCGTCGGATTCTCAATCATCCACACGTCCCCGCGACGCGTGGCTACGGCCAGTCGACCATCCGGCAGCTGTGCCATGCCCCCTACTTCCAGCCTCACGCCCTCCGGGACGGGGAGCGACTGGAGCCGATAGTAGTCGGACTCCGCAACCTCACCGGCCGCCCCCCCTCCCTCTTGTGCCTGAACGGGCCCCAATCCCGCGAGCATAACCAGCACAAGAACGGCAGAGCCGAAGCGGCACCTCCCCCACTCCGAAACAGCGGCGATGACAGCAGACGACAGAACGTGCATGCGGTTACCAGATGATTTCATAACGAAGGCGACCAGACGCGTCATCGGTAGTCAGGGGCACGAGTAGTTCGCGTTTGCCCTCTCGACGTCGCAGAAATGCTGCTTCCCCCCCGGTTTTCAGCTCCAGATACAACTCTCGATCCCCCCCCACGAACCGATTCGGCCCGGCCCGATGGAGGGCCTCTGCCCGTAACAACCGGATGTAGATCTTCTCGGACGACGGTGTGCCCGACCACATCAGGGTGCGTTCGACGCCCTGCCCCGTTCCCTTCCCCCGGAGCTGATCGGTCACGTTCAAATTTCCAAACCGGTGCCGGAATGTGGGCCGCCCTTGTGCGTCGAGACGATACCCCTGGTATTCGTGATCGACCCGCTGCTGCATCGAATCCGGCCATGGGGCCGAACGATCCGACAGTATAGCGAGCGGGGGAGCATCCGACAATACAGGGCCGCTCCCCCGCGGAACGGCCCGCTGCGCATGCCCTCGTCCCTCCCACATCGGATTGGCCCGCAGGAACGGCCCCCTCCAGACCTGAAGCAGACTCCCCTGCACGAGATCATAGGCATAATGTCCTCCCGCCGGACTCCCCACCGAGAGGACGTGCGTTTTCTTTTCTCCCTCGTGTCGGAAAAAGCTGCGGAGTAGGGTGGGCCGCGTGGTTGGCGCCACATGAATCGGATCCTGCACCTCTGCGGGCACCCGATCGGTGGTCAGCGAACGACGGCGGAGATTCGGGCCTTCGACAAACAGGCCAACCTGCGAATTGGAAGTGTATTCCCGATTCTTGAAGTACACCAGTCGGAACGAGTGCGCCCCCTCCTCCAGATCAACCGTTCCCGTCTCACTGCGACTGGACCCAGCGTGGGCCAACACACGCTCGCCGTCGATGCGCAGGCGTCCCCCTCCACTCCGCTCGTGGCCCGACGACGCGTCTGTACGGATCCAGTCAAGCCGAAGATCAAATCCATAGGTCCCGGATCGGGGAACCGTCAGTGTGCCCTCAAACTCCGCGGCAAAATCATCCTCTTCCCCGACCACTTCCTGACTGATGCGGTCGGTCGCCCTCTCTTCGACGAGCGAGTCGGGATCCAGGGCCCCAAGTCCCCGCGCCAGGCTTGCATCGTAGCGCCGGTACGTCAGGCCGGACAGGAAAATCTCGCCGGGCCGATAGCGTTTGTACCGGATGTTTTTGATTGCGACCGGTCCCTGGTCGCCCACAATCATAAGGGGGCCGGTCCGAGCCTCGGCCTCAAATCGAGCGTCCCGGGTCGGTCCTCTAAGCGAAATATTGCGATGAATCACGACCCCGTTGAGCGCTACCTTGTTGAACTGGGCGGGCGCCACTTTTTCCCCGTCCTCGTTAAAGCGCGGGGCCTGGAAGTCGATCGTGAGGTGCTGCCACAACCCCGGGGCCTTTGCCACGTTCGCGCGCGGCGGATGCCCTCCCACGCCCCGTTCTCCTTCTGGTCGCCGTGAACGCCATGGCTGCGAAATGGCGCCCATGTCGCTGTCGGTTGGCTCCTGCACGCCCCAGCTGTCGACCAACTGAATCTCGTAGCGGCCCTGGAGGAAAATGCCGGCCCTCGCCCCTCGCGACATCATCACATCCATCTCGATCTCTAAATCCTGGTGCGTCCATCTCGTCAGAAGGGGCTCGGCGGCCGTTTTCGCAGAGGCGTTCACCAGAACTCCGCTCCCACGGGTTGACTCCAGATGACGCTCCCGGGTTGGGTCGGCCCAGGCGGAGTCGGCCACCGACCAGTTCTCAGGGGCGGAGCGAAAGCTCTGTAGATCCTCCAGCGGAAGAGCAGTAGGGGGCAGGCCCTGGAACTGTGCCTGTACAGCCCCTCCCATTCCGAGACAAAACACTCCCAGTACACACAGAAAATGACGAAGCATACGCACAGAGGCCGGTTCACGACGCAATGGCAGGCGTCGCAGACCGGGCAGCATCTTGGACGAATGAAAGCAGGATCAACGTAGGACGAGGGGCGCCACAAGTCAAGCTCGTTTTCTTATCGTCTTCCCCCTTCTCAGAAGGCTTTCGTTTTTAAGGATTAAAAGCGACGCGGGCTTGCCTTTGTCGCCTTCTAAGCGATATGCTTTGTGAGGAGACCGAATGTACCCCGTCTTTCTCCTCCAATCTGCTTTGCGTTGCAATGGCTTCCTCCCGCCGCTCCTTCCTCAAAACCCTCGCTACGGCCGGAACCGCCGCTGCGGCCGCGCCTCTTGTGGTCCCCCGCCATGTGCTTGGGGGGCCGGGCTACCAAGCCCCCAGCGACACGGTGAACGTGGCCGGGATCGGCGTAGGCGGCATGGGCAAGTACAACCTGGATCACCTGAAGAGCCAAAATATCGTCGCCCTCGCGGACGCCGACCACGACTATGCCTCAGAGGTCTTTGAGACATTCTCGGACGCGGATACGTTTTATGACTACCGCCGCATGTTCGACGAGATGGGCGACCAGATCGACGCGGTGGTCATTGCCACCCCGGATCACACGCACGCCAAAATCGCCATCGACGCCATGCGGCGGGGCAAGCACGTATACGTGCAGAAGCCGCTCACCTGGTCGGTCGCTGAAGCGCAAGCAGTAGAGCAGGTGGCTCGGGAAACGGGCGTCGTGACGCAGATGGGAAACCAGGGCCATTCCGGCGATGCTGGACGGCGCATCAACGAGTACATTCGGAGTGGGCGCATTGGGGACGTTGAACAGGTACACGTGTGGACGGACCGCCCGGTCGGATGGTGGCCCCAAGGCGTAGACCTGCCCAAGACAGTCCAACGCCCGCCCGACAAGTTGAAGTGGGACCTCTTCCTCGGCCCGGCCCCCAACGAGCCGTACCACGAGGCCTTCCATCCCTTCCGTTGGCGCGGCTGGGTGCAGTACGGCACTGGTGCCGTGGGTGACATGGCGGCCCATCTCCTCGATCATCCGTGGTGGGCGCTGGAGCTTGGCTACCCAACGACCGTCGAAACGACTGCAGCAAACTTCAACGGCGTCAGTTGGCCAGACGCGGCGCGCGTATACTACGACTTTCCAGCGACGGAGGACCGTCCGGGGGTCGAACTCACCTGGTCGACCGGTGGACTCAAGCCGGAGCGCCCGGAAGGCTGGCCGGAGGATGAGACGATGGGCACCTCCTCGGGCGGTGTGCTCTACGAAGGCACCGAAGGCACGCTCGTGCACGGCAAATGGGGCAACCAGCCACGCTTCGTCCCCGAATCCCTCGGCAAAGAGGATCCGCCCCAAATGTTCGACCGCATTGAGAACGGCGCCGACGGCCACGAGATGAACTGGATCCGTGCTATTCGGGGCGAGACGGAGCCGGTTTCCGACTTTGAGTATGCCGCACCGCTTACGGAGGTTATGCTCCTCGGCCTCGTCTCGCTCCGCGCGGGTCAGCGAAAGATCCAGTACGATCCCGAAAGTGTGAGCATCACGAACCTGCCGGACGCCGACCAATACCTCCGACGCCAGAATCCTCGGGCCCCGTGGGCTCTGGACGACGAGATTGCCAGCCGACAACCGGCTTCTAAACAGGGATCCGCCCCCGCTTCCCGGTCTGTCAGTCAACCATGAGTGGGCCGCCTTTTCCGCTACCGGATGGGCGTGAGGCGTTTGGTAGCGTCGATCCTCCCTCTCTCCCCCTCGCCTCAGGAGCCTGCCAAATAAAACCGATAAATCGGCCAGGCGTCCAATACCAGATCGAGGGCCCGGTCTACCAGTTCGGGACCGAGCGCCAGCGTTTCCTCCCGTGAGATGTAGTGCCGGGCATAGATCCCGTCCGCTCCGTCGATCGACTCTGGCACGGCATCGAGGGGCTCCGTGTATACGACTTTCTCTTCATTCTGCCCGGAGCCGCGATGCGTGTAAAAGCGCCAGCCGTCGGCTGCCAGCAGCGGGTTTACGAGGTCGAGATACGTGGCTGGAGCGTCGCGAATTCGCGCCTTCGCCTGCGTCAAGAGTTCAGTGGCGTACGCGCCGACGTAAACGCCCACAGCAAACCCATCCGGCGAGACCCGGTGCGTGATCTGCACATCTTCCAGCCGCTTCGTCTCGGGCCGATAGAACGACATCCAGAGGTGGTCGTGACAACCGCCCGCACCGAAATCATTCTTGAGAAGGCGGCTGAACACGTTGCGCTCGGTCTCCAGATCGAGCCGGTTGGGCAATACCCAGTTCACCACAAGATCGTCTCGGTAGCGCCGGAAGGGATTCTTGAGGTGATCCGTGACACCGGGCTTTTCCTTCTTGTACTGGTCAATGTGGGGCTCAGCCCGGAGCCGATCGAGCATGTCGAAGACCTCGGATGTCCATCCCTCGAACGAGTGCTCCAGAGTCTCTGGACGATGCATGTCCTCTACCGAAATCGCCACCGGATCGACTGCCGTAGGGCCTGCGTCGTCAAGCATGGGGGACGCGCAATTCGTGAGAATCTACTCTTCGCCCGTACGACACAGCGGAGGCGACGTTCAGGTGTGCGTCTGTTCCCCGCGTAGGAACCGCTCGGCGGCCTCCACGAGCGGCCGGCTTCCAATGAATAGAGGCGTGCGCTGGTGAAGCGACGTGGGCTCAATGTCAAGAATGCGCTGGTGCCCATCTGTGGCGCGCCCTCCGGCCTGCTCTACGAGAAAAGCCATCGGATTCGCCTCGTACATGAGCCGCAACTTACCATCCGGATGGTCCGCAGTGGACGGGTACATGTAGATCCCGCCCCCCAACAGGTTGCGGTGAAAGTCCGATACGAATGAACCGATATATCGCGCCCGGATTCGCCGCCCCGTGTCCGGATCCTTGCGTTTGACCCACCGCAGAAAGGCCCGAAGCTCTGGAGCAAAGTCGCCCACGTCTGCCTCGTTCACCGAGTACATCGTTCCCCGGTCCGGAATACGAAGATCCGGATGGGAGAGAAGAAACTCCCCGATCGAGGGATCAAGTGTAAAGCCGTTGACTCCATTCCCAGTCGTAAACACGAGAATGGTGGAGGAACCGTAGGCTACGTAGCCTGCCGCTACCTGCTCGGCCCCCCGCTGAAGCGAAACGTCGACAATATTGTCCGGCGCCCACTCGTCCGGCAGCAGATACACACTGAAAATGGTTCCCACGGAGGCATTCACGTCGGTATTCGAGGACCCGTCAAGCGGATCGAAGAAAACAGCGTAGCGCTCGGGCGTCTCACGGTCTGAATCCATCGTGATCGTGTCGGACGCCTCCTCAGAGCCAATGAGGCAGCACTGCCCCCCTCGCTGGAGAGCACGCACGAGCTCTCGATGGGCAATCTGGTCGAGCTTCTTTTGCTTCTCATCCTGCACATTTACCGTGCCGGTTTCTCCCAGCACGTCTAAAATGCCGGCCCGACGGATGTTACGGCTGATAATTTTGGCGGCTACGCTGAGATCGCGGAGAAGCCGCGAAAACGCCCCCGTAGAATGGGGAAATGCCTTCTGACGGTCAATGATAAACTGCTCGAGCGTCAAGAAGGATGCGTGCTCATTCGTTTGGTTTGACTGCTGATCCATGGACGGTTGAGCCCTGATCGAGGAAAACGTCGAAGCCGTCGACGCCACGCTCCCTCAGTCCCCAAAATCTCTCTGTTCGGGGAACCGAACGGGGTCGAATTGTCTTCGACGGATGTGAAGAAATCACGGAAGCGCTCCTCCGAACGAGACGGCACGAGTTCCGTCTTCGCTCTTTCTAAAAGCGCTTCCACTTCTCTTCGGTTCCCGCTCCACAGTCTTTCCCCCCATGTCTTACATTCTTGCTCTGGACCAAGGCACCACGAGTTCTCGGGCCATCCTGTTTGACGAGGACGGCACCGTACAGTCGGTGGCTCAGAAGGAGTTCGAGCAAATCTATCCCGAGCCGGGCTGGGTCGAGCACAACCCCAACGAGATCTGGTCGACGCAGATGGGCACTGCCTCGGAGGTGCTGAGCCGGGCCGGCGTGAAAGCGTCGAACGTAGCGGCCATCGGGATCACAAACCAGCGCGAGACGACGATCGTCTGGGACCGCAACACGGGCGAGCCCATCCACAACGCCATCGTGTGGCAGGACCGCCGCACCTCCGGTCTCTGTGATCGGCTCCGCGATAACGGATATGCCGACCTCTTCCAGAAGAACACCGGCCTTATCCTCGACGCCTACTTCTCGGGCACGAAGGTGAAATGGCTCCTCGATAACGTGGACGGAGCGCGTTCGCGTGCAGAGAACGGAGACCTCGCATTCGGCACCGTCGATAGCTGGCTGGTCTGGAAGATGACGAACGGCCAGAAACACATCACGGACGCCACCAATGCCTCCCGCACCCTCCTCTACAACATCCACGCGGGCGAATGGGATGAGGAGCTGCTCAATCTTCTGGACGTGCCTCGATCCATGCTGCCGACCGTGAAGGATAGCAGTACGGTCTACGGCGAAACCCAGGTTGATGCCTTCGGTTCGGCGATTCCCATTGCCGGCATCGCCGGCGACCAACAGGCCGCCCTCTTCGGCCAGATGTGCACAAGCCCGGGGCTCGGCAAAAATACCTACGGCACCGGCGCCTTCATGCTACAAAACACCGGCACGGAGGCGGTCCAGTCCGAAAATGACCTCATCACCACGATCGCGTACCAGATTGACGGCACGACGCACTACGCCCTGGAAGGCTCCATCTTTATCGCCGGAGCGGTAGTGCAGTGGCTTCGGGACGAGCTGAAAATCATCCGGGAGGCATCGGAGGTGGAAAAACTGGCCCGATCGGTCGACGACAACGGCGGCGCCTACCTTGTTCCGGCCTTCGTGGGGCTGGGGGCGCCGCACTGGGACCAGTACGCCCGCGGCATCCTCGCCGGCATCACACGGGGCGTCACGCAGGGCCACGTTGCCCGGGCCGCCATCGAGAGCATGGCGTACCAGGTGGCAGATGTGATTGACGCGATGGAGGCCGACTCTGGCATTGAGACGCGCGAGCTGCGCGCTGACGGAGGAGCGGCCGCCAACAACCTGCTGCTTCAGTTTCAGTCCGACATTCTGGGCGTTCCGGTCATTCGCCCCGAAACGCTCGAAACCACCGCCCTCGGTGCGGCCTACCTCGCGGGACTGGCGGTCGATTTCTGGGACAGCCAGGACGAGATTCGCGACCAGTGGCAGCTCGACCGCACGTTTACGCCGGAGATGGACGCCAATCGCGTCGCCGAATTGCGCGCGGGCTGGGCCAAAGCCCTTGAGCGTGCCAAGGCCTGGGAGGAGCCCGACGAGCAACCGGTCTCCGAGACGGAGGAACCCACTGCGGCCTCGTGAGCCTCCTCCCGAACGCAGTCTCAATTCTCAACAGGGGGACGGAGTCCCCGACGAGAGTACAGAAGCGCAAAGGGGGACGGTCATACGATCGATCCTCGCTCGTGGACAACCACCGTCCCGTCGTGTTGTCCTCTGTGCCTGCTTCCTCTAGACGTACTTCTTTTTTTCCTCTTTCGTGCACAACATGAAACGACAACGTCAAATCGACGCGCTCGACCGCCGCACCGAGTCCTGGGACTTCATCATCATTGGCGGAGGAGCCACTGGTCTCGGCACCGCGGTTGAGGCCGCGGCCCGCGGCTACGATCCCCTCCTCCTCGAGATGCACGACTTTGCCAAAGCCACGTCCAGTCGCTCTACAAAACTGGTGCACGGCGGCGTGCGGTACCTGGAGCAGGGCAACGTCTCTCTCGTCCTCGAAGCCCTCAAGGAACGGGGCCTCCTCCAGAAGAATGCGCCCCACCTGGTGCACAACCTGCCCTTCGTCGTGCCCAACTACGACTGGTGGGAGGGGCCCTACTACGGCATCGGCCTCAAGCTCTACGACGTGCTGGCCGGACGCCAAAACTTCGGAAGGTCCAAAAACCTGAGTCGCGAAAAGACGCTGGAGCACCTGCCGACGATTGAACCGGACGGACTGCGTGGCGGAGTCATCTACTACGACGGTCAGTTCGACGACGCACGCCTCGCCATCAACATGGCGCAGACGGCTGTTGAACAAGGAGGCGTCGCGATCAACTACATGAAGGTGACGGACCTCACGAAGTCCCAGGGTGTGGTGGACGGCGTGCGTGCGACGTGCCAAAAAACGGGAACAGAGTACAAAATCGACGGCCGCGCGGTAATCAATGCCACCGGGATCTTCACGGATACCATCCGGGAGATGGACGATCCGGACGCGCCCTCCACGCTCCGTCCCAGCCAAGGCGTCCACATTGTGCTCGACCGGTCGTTCCTCCCCGGCGACAGCGCCATCATGGTGCCAAAAACGGACGATGGGCGGATTCTCTTTGCCATCCCCTGGCACGACCGCGTCGTTGTGGGTACCACCGACACGCCGGTCGACGAGGTCTCGCTCGAACCGACGCCCACGAAGGACGAACTGGACTTCTTGCTTGAACATGCCCAGCGCTACCTCATCAACGATCCCGGGCCGGAGGACGTGCTAAGCACGTTTGCGGGCATCCGTCCCCTCGTGGCTCCGCCCAGCAGCAGTGGCGGCGAAACCTCCGAGATCTCCCGCGAGCACGAGCTGCACATCTCCAATAGCGGCCTCGTCACCATCTCCGGCGGCAAGTGGACCACCTACCGCAAGATGGCACAGGACACGATTGATCAGGCGGCCACCCTTGCCGACCTGGACGAGCGTCCCTCGGTCACCCGAGACCTTCACATCCACGGCTGGCACGAGCACGCCGAAGAGTTTGGCGACCTGTCGATGTACGGCTCGGACGCGATCGAAATCGAAGAGCTCATGTCCGACCATCCATCCCTCAAGGCTCCGCTCGACGATCGGCTGCCCATTCGCGGCGCCCAAGTGGTGTGGGCTGCCCGACACGAGATGGCCCAGACGGTCGAGGACGTGCTCTCGCGCCGGACGCGCTCGCTGCTCCTCGACGCCCAGGCCTCAATCGACGTGGCCCCGCAGGTGGCGGAGCTGATGGCAGAGGAAATGGGACACGACCAGAACTGGGTAGAGCAGCAGGTCGAAGACTACCTTGACGTGGCGAAAGGCTACCTCATGGATCCATCTACCGTCTCCTCGCCGGTCCGTTGACCCGACCCCGCCCCCCCTTCACACGGCCGCTCAGGCCTCGTATACCCACTACGCAGGACCATTATGTACTGCCCGAGTGGCTCCCTACCTGACTGAGTTGTCTTCTTCTATCAAGGCAGCCCCCGCATTGGGAGGCGCGGAATAAGCCGGAAGCAAAAGACGGAGAGTCGTCGTGCGCACACACCTGATCGATGCACAATCATCTCCAGGAAGCGGTATGACGACCCGTCGTCGTCCTGAAGAGACGAAGGCGCGTGAAACCTCCTCGGGCTCTCTCCCAACAGTGCGACGGCTGCTCGAATCGGAGAGCCAAGGCCCAGGGGTTACGGCACCGGCACCCACACCGTCGTGCCGAACACGCCTGCGAAATAGAGCAGGGCAATGAGGAACGTCCCCAGCACGATGGCGGTGGCCGGCGGATCCCAATGCGTATCGCCATGCGCGTAGAAGACACGCTGGAAGACCTCTCCGAACAGGGCGCAAAGCACGCCGAAGAGACCGCCGACGATCAATCCCATTTCGTTGGACAGGCCGGAAAGCAGAGCCGTCTCGACCTCCGGTCCACTTGCCACCACCGCGAGCGCCGCCGTGCTGGCCGGCAGCGTGATGTGGTGCGTCACCGGAATCTTCTCGACCCCGAGATTCAAAAAGAGGAGGCTGGCGGCACTAATGCCGAACGCGAGAAATGGACTTCCCGTCTCGATCGCCGTATAGGCCCCCAGAAGACCGGCGACGAGCCCCAGAAAGGCCACGCTCCCCCACCTGTACTGATGCGGAAGCCAGGGCTCGACCACAAACCGACGCGACTCGCCTCCCTCCCGCTTCTCCTCTCGTTCGAAGGGCGACATATCGAACAGCCCCGTCCCTCCGACCGTCCCGATCACGGAAAAGCCGAGCACCAGCCGGTGAAAGAGCGCCGAGAGGACCACGCCCATGGCGATCGGGTCCCAGGGCAGTCCCAAGCCGCCGGACACCTGTCGAATGAGTGCCCCGAGAATGCCAAAGAGCCCACCCACCACGAGCACGTCAATCTTCGTGCCGTGGGCATAGGTGATGTCCTTTGCCATGTGAAAGGGATGGCCGGTATCCATGTATCCCTGCTTGGCCGCGTAGGCCGCCGCCGCAGCGCCTCCGGCAAAGGAGATGTGGGGGCCAAAAACCGGCCCAAACGCCACCGCTCCGGTGATGGCAACGCTGGCATCAGCAGCCGCCATGCCGGTACCGGACGCCAGCACTTTCCCGATCAAATTGGCCGCCTCCCCGGCAATGACCATGAATCCAGTAAACACAAATGCCGGCAACGCTCCAACGGCGGCCCCGAAGGCGCCCCCCGCAAAGGCCGCAAGAAGTAGAGAAAACCACTGTACGTCCAAAAGTGCGTCCATGAAGGTTCGCCGTTGGTATCGGAAAAAAACGTCCGGGGTCGGCTCTCCGTGTTGGACTGCGTTCCGGTCTGCCTACGCCGCAGAGTGCTCTTCCGCAAGGAATGCCTCCGCCCGACGAACCATCTGCTCGGTCCCGATCAAGAGGGGCGTTCGCTGATGAAGTGTGTCCGGGGATTTCTCCAGAATGCGCTCGTGCCCGTCCGAGGCTCGCCCTCCGGCCTGTTCAGCAATGAATGCCATCGGATTGGCCTCGTACATGAGCCGCAGCTTGCCATTCGGATTGCCCTGGGTAGCGGGATACATGTAGATCCCTCCCTTCAACAGATTGCGGTGGAAATCCGACACGAACGACCCGATATATCGGTTCTTTGCCGGTCGGTCCGTCTCCGGATCGTACTCTTGCAGCCAGTCCAGATAGCTGCGCAGTCCATCCTCAAAGGAGTGGTAGTAGCCAACATTGATCGAGAAGATACGTGCTCGATCGGGCGTCGTCAACTGCGGATGTGAAAGCAGAAACTCCCCAATGGTTGGATCGAGCGTAAATCCGTTCACCCCATCTCCGGTCGTGTACACGAGCATCGTGGACGACCCATACACGACGTAGCCCGCGGCCACCTGCTCTGTGCCGGGCTGCAGGGCAGCGTCGAGGTCGGGTTCAGTCTGGTCGTAGCCGTCGGGAAGCCGATAGATGCTGAAGATGGTGCCGACGGACACACACACGTCGATGTTGGACGACCCATCCAGCGGATCCAGCAGCACAATGTATTGTCCCTCCTCCTGGTTCGAGCTGAGCGGAATGGCCTCGGCGTGCTCTTCGGACCCGATGAGGCAGCACTCTCCCCCCCGCCGAAGGGCACGCACAAACTCCTGATGAGCAAGCGCATCCATCTTTTGCTGAACTTCTCCCTGCACGTTCACCGTCCCGGTATTTCCGGCAACGCCAATTAATCCCGCCTGTCGCATGTCCCGGTTGATCATCTTGGCCGCCAGCCCAATGTCGCGGAGCACGCGCGAAAAGGCCCCGGTCGAATGCGGGAATCGATCCTGCTGCTCAATGATGAACTGCTCAAGGGTTTTGAAATTATCCCGTTCTGGGCCCGGAGAAGACGAGGAGGGGGACGAGGATATATCGGCCGGACTCATGGATGACCGTCGTTCGTTGTTGGTGTAGCTGAAAGGATTCTGTAATATAAAAATTTTGGAACCGCTTCCAAAACCAAGGATGGACCTTGTCAAAAAATTTGCCGACCGGATCGCCGGGCCGCGGCTAGTCGTCAAGCGAAAGCTGGGTCCGAAGGGAGAGCTCCCGAACGGCCGTGCGGGTCCGAGGCACCTGTACGTCCGCATCGTCGAGATCGTCGAGCAGGCGACGCAGGGCGGACGGCGTGTCCACATCATACCACTCCGGAAGAATGAGCACCTGCGCCTCCGTGGCCTCCGCACGGGCCCGCGTATCGGCAAACACCTCGTCGTGGCTGTAGGTCATGCGCTCGAAGAGGTGGGGGTAAAAGTCATTCATGCCCAGAAGATAAAAGCCTCCATCCTCACTTGGGCCGATGGTGATCGTCCCCGGTGTCTTCAAAACATTGAGCGCCCGTTGAATGAACGAAGGAGGCAGTGTTGGATGGTCGGTCCCCACAATCACCGCTCGCTCGTATCCTGCCCTAAAGACCTCGTGGAACGCGTGCTGCATCCGAGGGCCGAGGCCATCGCCCTGCTGCTCGTGGACGGACACCTGCGTCGGCATGCCCTCGATCCCTCTGTCTGGAAGGGGGGGAGCGAGATAGAGCCGCACGTCAACTGCCAGCTCCGAATAGAGGGCCAGGGCATCTCGCAGAAAGGCATCGTAGAGGTGCGCTGCCGCCTCCGGCGACAGAACAGGGGTAAGACGGGTTTTGACGTCCCCCGGCCGAGGCACTTTCGCGAAGACAAGAAGAACCGGAGACATGCACCAAAGGAATCAAGAGAAAAGAAACGAGCCAGGACCGGACGCTGGTCAACCCGTCATCCGATCAAGGGTGGTGTGCAACACATCGAGTGCATACTCGACGTCGTCTTCCGTCGTGTCGGCCCCCATGGAGAAGCGTACAGCGGCGGAGGCCGTTTCGCGCTCCAGCCCGAGTGCGGTGAGCACATGACTCGGCTCCAGTGCCCCGCTCGTACAGGCCGATCCCGCCGAGACCAGAACGCCCTCCATATCGAGATTCAGAATCAACATTTCCCCGTCCAGAGGCTCTTCAGTTGGCGGAAAGGCGACGTTAACGACATGGGGCGCAACGGGCGCCTCGCCGATCGGCGTATTCAGCACGTAGTCGCACGGGACCGCATCGGCGAGGCCGTCCACGAGGTGCCGCTGGAGCTGCGACAGTCGCTCCGCTCGTTCCTCCGCCCCGTCCATTGCCCGTTCTAGTGCTGCCGCAAGCCCCACGACTCCCGGCACATTCTCGGTTCCCCCGCGGCGCTCCCGCTCCTGCGATCCGCCCTCTACCAGTGGCCCGAGATCTACGCGCCCTCGAACAAAGAGCGCACCTATGCCCTTCGGTCCATAGAACTTGTGTGCGGAAAGGGACAGCAAGTCCACGCCCAAATCATCGACATCAACCGGCAAGAGCCCCACCGTCTGCACCGCGTCGCAGTGAAGAAGCACATCGTTCGCCCGACAGACCTCCGCGATGGCCGGAATGTCGGTGCACACCCCGATCTCGTTGTTGGCGTGCATGAGCGAAA
This sequence comes from Salinibacter sp. 10B, assembly GCF_002954405.1. Classification (NCBI taxonomy): domain Bacteria; kingdom Pseudomonadati; phylum Rhodothermota; class Rhodothermia; order Rhodothermales; family Salinibacteraceae; genus Salinibacter; species Salinibacter sp. 10B. Next base: position 1,136,000 of record NZ_MQWC01000004.1, read on the forward strand.
CGAGCGCCGTATGCTCGTCGATCGCCGCGTCTACCTGCTGGGGAGAAATGGCGCCGTGGGCTCCAGGGGATAGAATGGAGACCGGATGCCCCTGCTCTCGGAGTCGCTCGGCCGGGCGGAGCACGGCCTCGTGCTCAGCCGCTGAGGTGACGAGTCCAGCCGGAGCGCCATCGTCCGAAGCGGCTGCAATCACGCCCTTGAGTGCCAGGTTGTCTGCTTCCGTTCCTCCACTCGTAAACACGATCTCACTCGACTCCGCTCCCAAACAGTCCGCCACTCGCTCCCGAGCATCCTCCAGCGTGACCCGCGCCTGCCGGCCATACTGGTGCACGGACGAGGCGTTGCCGTAATGCTCCGTAAGATGCGGCTTCATAGCCTCCAGCACCGCCGGGGCCAGTGGCGTTGTCGCAGCATGATCGAGATAGACGCGTTCCATAACCATTCGCGGACGTAGACCGAAAGTGACATCGAGACCCGGCCACGAAGGACCGCTCGTTGGGCCCTCCGCGTCGTCGACCGTCTGTTCTCACCAGTGGTCAGTCAAGCTGAGGGGGGGTCAAGTGCTGAATCGAACACGCTGTGTTGACTACGGCATTCAGCAGCCTGGGGACAGTCCACACGCCAGTGTTCAATCCAACATGGAAACCCGGACGTACCACTCATTGCAAGAGGAACCATGAGCAGTATTCCCACGGGACGTCGGTTGTACGTTGCTCCCCTCCACCTGATTCCTCCATTTTGTCTCAACAGCCCCCCACTCCGAAAGCATGAGACGAACAATGCCCCCGATTGCGCATTCACGTCGCGTCCGAATCCGACGGTCTGATATCGGGTTCTTCTTTGCCCTCCTTCATCCGTTCCCCCCACGCTCATGGATAAGCTCGTCGTACACGGTGGCTCGCCGCTCGAAGGTCCCCTCACGGTCGGGGGATCCAAAAATACCGCCCTTCCCCTCATGGCGGCGGCCCTCCTGGCCGACGGCTCCACCCGCATCACCAACGTCCCCAACCTGCGGGACGTGCGGACCTTTTCGAACGTGATTCGGGTTGCCGGTCCGGCGGTCACCTTCGATGCCGATGCAAACACCCTCACCATCGATGCGTCGACGGTGAATCATCCCGTCGCGCCGTACGAGCTCGTCAAAAAGATGCGGGCCTCGTTCTACATGCTCGGCGCCCTCATCGGGCGCTGCGGGGAGGCAAAGGTGTCGCTCCCCGGCGGTTGCGCGTGGGGCCCACGCCCGGTAGACCTCCACATTGAGGGCATGAAAGCCTTTGGGGCGGACATTGAGCTGGAAGAAGGGTACGTCCTTGCCTCCGCTCCCGGGGGGCGTCTGGACGGGGGGACGTTTCGACTCGACCCTTCCAGCGTCGGGGCAACAATCAACCTCCTGCTCGGGGCAGTGACGGCACAGGGCCCTTCCCGCATCGAGAATGCGGCACAGGAACCGGACGTGGTGGCCTTCGGCGAGGCCCTGAAGGAGATGGGCGCCCAGATCGATGGACTCGGCACGAACACCATCGAGATTCAGGGCGTCGATGCCCTGACACCGGCCTCCTTCCGCAATACGCCTGACCGTATCGAGCTCGGTACGTTCATGCTGATGGCGGCGACGGCCGGAGCGCCGGGCCAGCCCGTCGAGGTGCGACGAGGCACGCATGAGCATTTGGGGGACGACTTCAAAGAGCGATTCGCCGAGACGGGAGTAGATGTGGACTACGCGGACGAGGTCGTGACCGTTACGCGCCCGGAAACGCTCCAGCCCGTCTCAATCGAAACGGCCCCTTACCCCGGCTTTCCCACCGATCTGCAGGCGCAGTGGACCGTGCTTCTCGGTCTGGCGGACGGAACGGCCACCGTAACGGACACCATCTACGACGATCGCTTCAAGCACGTCCCGGAGCTCCAGCGGCTCGGGATGGAGATTTCCGTTGAAGGCAACACGGCAACCGTCCACGGCGGAGCGCCCATTAAGGGGGCGCAGGTGATGAGTACCGACCTCCGCGCCAGTGTCTCGCTCGTTATGGCGGGTATGGTGGCGGAGGGCACCACCCACGTGCTCCGCGTCTACCACCTGGATCGAGGCTACGAGCACCTCGAGCATAAGCTCCAGGACGCAGGCATCAACATTCACCGTGAGGAATACGAGGAGTTTGACGAGCCGGCCGCCGAGCCCGTCTCGTAATCCGGCCCGACAGTCCCCCC